>CALMFH010000030.1 GCA_937864925.1 uncultured Alphaproteobacteria bacterium
CCTGTTGCTCACCGCGGCGACCCCCACCGACCTGACCGGCAAGGCCTGTTCGCCCTACACCGTCCACTGGGCCGACGACGTCGCGGCGCTCTCCGCCGGCACCGCCAAGGCGTTGGTCAAGGCCGGAAAGACCAACTGGTACTTCATCTCGGTCGACTACACATTCGGTCAGGCGCTGGAAAAGGCGGCCTCCTCGGTCGTGGTCCAGAACGGCGGCAAAGTGCTCGGCGGCGTCAAGCACCCGATGAACACCGCCGACTTCTCCAGCTACCTGCTGCAGGCACAGGCCTCCAAGGCGCAGGTCGTGGCGCTCGCCAACGTCGGCACCGACACCACCACCGCGATCAAGCAGGCGGTGGAGTTCGGTCTGCCGGCCGGCGGCCAGAACGTCGCCGGTCTCCTCGTCTACATCTCCGACGTCCACGCCCTCGGCCTCGCCGCGGCACACGGGCTGGTGCTCACCGAGAGCTACTACTGGGACGACACCGACAAGGGCCGCGCCTTCGCCAAGCGCTTCTTCGACAAGTTCGGCAAGATGCCGACCAAGGCCCAGGCCGCGACCTACGCTTCGATCACCCACTATCTGAAGGCCGTCGACGCCGCCGGCACCGATCGGTCGGACGAGGTGATGAAGCAGATCAAGACGCTGCCGGGCGACATGTTCGGCAAGCCGGCCCAGGTCCGCGCCGACGGTCGGGTGATGTACGACCTGTCGCTGTGGGAGGTGAAGACCCCGCAGGAATCCAAGTCGCCCTGGGACTACTACAAGCTCGTCGGACGCATTCCCGCCGAAGAGGCGTTCAAGCCGCTGTCGCCGAGCGAGTGCTCCTTCCTCGCCGCCAAGTGAAGCGGCTTCCGGTGGAGCCGGCCGGCGGCCACGGGGTGGCGACGCGAAAGGGTGACGGGGGTGACACGATGCGCCGCCCCCGTCACCCTTCGTCGTTTCAGGCACGTCGGACCCGGCCGATGGTCGGACGTTCGTCGACTACGGCCGACGCCCCGACAGCGTCGAAGCCTTCGGGCATCCAGATCGAGAAGTACCACATCATCAGATCCCGCTGATGAGCGATCTCGAGCCGCTGATAGGCGCGGTTGCGGTAGGTCTTGACCGTCTCCTCGCTGACGCCGAGTTGCCCGGCGATGCGACCGAAGGGAAGCCCGAAGAGGATCCGGGCGCAGACCTCCGTCTCTCGCCGCGAGAGCAACCCCGTCGCCAGGATGCTGCGCTCGATGCACTCGACCGAGGCGAGCGCATGTTCGGGCCGAAAGCGGCGCACCTCCTCGTGCTTGGCGATCGCCGAGATCAGCTCGCCCGCCAGCCCCACGAGATTGCCGAGTTCGTCGCCGTTGAAGGTGCCGCGCCGCGAAGATCGCAACACGCTCAGCCAATAGGTCGCCGGCCCGCGCCGTCCGCAGATCCCGATCCGCTCGGCGATGTCGGAATAGAGCATGCTGCGCAGATCACCGGGCATCTTGCGCAGATCGGCGCGGACGACGGCGTTACGGTCGGGCCGATCGACCGCCTGCATTTCGCGGATGCACGGATCGCGGCGCCAGTAGTCGCGGCCGGCGAAGCACGACGCCCGGTCGCGCGCCAATCGGCCGTCGGCGACGTCGGCGGAGCCGAGCCCGCGCAGTGTGTCCGGCTCCAGCCGATAGACGGCGCACAGGTCCGAACCGCAGACCTGCTCGAGCAGACCGAGGAGTTCGGTGAAGAACTCGTCCCGACCGATGGCGTCGATCACCGATCTCGGGCGAAGGGTCGTCGGGAAGCCGTCACCGGCGACCGGCAGGGCCGTCATCATCTTCGCGTTCCTCCGCCTCGCTTCGTTCTCGTCGGGATCGCCCCTCCGTCAGGATCCGCAAGACGGAGACCGCGACCCGGTGAGGGCGGCGCGGACCCGCCCCCCGGCGGCCGCTCCGGGAATGACGGTGCCATCACATGCGATCGACAGCAACTCGTCGAGATCGACGCCCGTGGCGACCCCCATGCGTTCGAACATGAACACCACGTCCTCGGTCGCGACGTTGCCGGTGGCGCCGGGGGCAAAGGGGCACCCGCCGAGACCGGCGAAAGCCGCGTCGAAGATGCGGACGCCGCGCGTCCATGCGGCATAGACGTCGGCGAGGCCGAGGCCGTAGGTGTCGTGGGCGTGGAAGGCCCAACGTTCGACAGTGGGAAAGGCGGCGCGCGCCAACTCGAAGAGACCGGCGACATGATCCGGCGACGCCTTGCCGGTGGTGTCGCACAGGCAGACCTCCGCCGTCGGCCGGACCGCCACCAGCGGGCCGAGCAGATCGATGACCTCGCGCTCGTCTATGCGACCGGCGAAGGGACAGTCGAAGGCAGTCGCCAGATTGAGGCGCATGTCGACGCCTTCGGGGCAGGCATCGATCAGGCGGATGTATTCCGCCACCGATTCCAACGGATGGCGGCGGACGTTGTTGCGGTTGTGGGCCTCCGACACCGAGACGACGAAGGCGAGGAAGTCGACACCGGCCGCGAGTGCCGTCGTCCCCCAGCGGGCGTTGGGCACCAGGAACTGCGGCCTGAGCTCAGGGATCGTCCGGCAGGCGGCGAACATTTCGGCGGCATCGCGCAATTGCGGTACCGCGCTCGGACTGACGAAGGAGCCGGCTTCGATCCGGTCGAGCCCGGCGGCGGCCAGGCGGCGGACGAAGTCGATCTTGGTCGCCGTCGGGATGAAGGGTGCGATCCCCTGGAAACCGTCGCGCGGCCCGACCTCGACGAGGGTGACGCGATCTGCGGTCGGCGTGGTCATGCGATCGTTCCTTCGCTGCGCAGGACCGAAATGTCGGTCCGGGAGAGCCCGAGGATCTCGGTGAGGACTTCGTCGGTGTGGGCCCCGACCGCCGGGCCGGTCCAGCGAATGGTTCCGGGGCCCTCCGGCACGTGCGGGACGACACCGGGATGGAGAAGCGACCCGAGCAACGGATCGACGATCTCCCGCACCATGCCGCGATGGCGGAACTGTGGATCGGCGGCGCAGTCGGCGGCGGTGTAGACCCGCGTCGCCGGGATGTCCTCGGCGGCGAGAAGGCGCGTCACCTCGTCGGCCGGCAGGCTTCGCGTCCAGGTCGCGATGATCGCGTCGAGTTCGGCGGCATTGGCGACGCGGGCACGATTACCGCGGAATCGCTCCTCCGCGAGCAGGTCGGGCCGTCCGATCAGCCGGGCGAGGCGGGCGAACAGCGGATCGGAGTTGGCGGCGATCAGGATCCAAATCCCGTCGGCGGACGGGTAGGCGTTCGACGGTGCCGCCGTCGGGATGGCCGAGCCGGTCGGCTGGCGGATGGTACCGAGCCGACCGTACTCGGCCAGCATACCCTCCATCAGGCTCAGGACGGATTCGGTCAGCGCCACGTCGAGGCTGCGACCGCGACCGTCGCCACCCTTGCGGTCGCGCTGCCACAGCGCAGCGACGACGCCGAAGGCGGCGTAGAGTCCGGCGAGACTGTCGCCGATCGACACGCCGACGCGCACCGGCGGCAGGTTCGAAACGCCCGGCGGATGGTCGGTCAGATGGCGCAGCCCGCCCATCGCCTCGCCGATCACCCCGAAGGCGGCTCGGTCGCGATAAGGGCCGTCGAGGCCGAAGCCGGAGATGTGGGCGATGACCAGATCCGGTCGAACGGCGCGCAGGTCGTCGTCGCCGAGGCCGAGGCGCGCCAACCCACCCGGACGGAAGTTCTCGACCACCACGTCGCACTCCGCCGCGAGACCGCGGACGATGTCGGCCGCCCGTTTCGCCTTGAGATCGAGGACGATCGACCGCTTGTTACGGGCATGGATCGACCACCACAGCGACCGGCCGTCGACCTGCGCGCCCCATTGCCGCACAGGATCACCACCGGGCGGCTCGATCTTGATCACGTCGGCGCCGAGGTCCCCGAGCAGGCGGGTACAGAACGGTGCGGCGACGAAGTGGCCGATTTCCAGGACGCGCAGTCCGGCCAGGGGACCGCCTTCGATGGTCTGCATGGGACGCCTCTCTTCGATGGACCTTCGGGCGATCGCACGACCGGGTCACGGCGGCGCATGGCGCGCCACGACCGGCCGCAGTTCACAGCGCCGCGGTGTGGAGGTGTCGGAGGGGACCGCCGGGCGCCGTCGACTGCACCGCCCGCAGGATCCCTTCCGCGTCGATGCCGTAGTGGCGGTGGAGATCGGCGAGGGACCCGGTCTGGCCGAAGCGCTCGACACCGAGCGCCCGCGTCCGATGGCCCCCGACCGCGCCGAGCCAACCGAGCGTCGCCGGGTGGCCATCGACGACGGTGACGAGAGCGCAATCTCGCGGCACCGCGGCGAGGAGACGTTCGACATGAGAGACCGCGTCGGTGTGTCCCGCCTCCCGCGCCGCTTGAGCCGTCGTCCAGCCGGCGTGCAACCGGTCGGCCGAGGTCACCGCCAGCAGTCCGACATCGCGTCGGCTCTCGCCGAGGAGGCCGATGGCGCGGATCGCCTCGGGTGCCATGGCGCCGGTGTAGACCACGACCGCCTCGGCGTTCGGGCCGGGCCGACGCATCCAGTAGGCGCCGGCGACGACGGCGTCGCGCAACTCGGCGGTCATCGGCCGCGACGGCTGCTCGATCACCCGTGAGGAAAGGCGCAGATAGACCGATCCGCCGCGCTCGACCGGCGGCCAGCGGGGTTCGTCCGCCACCTTGCCGTCGCGCTGCATGTGGTCGAAGGCCCAGCGCATCACCACGGCGAGTTCGTCGACGAAGGCGGGTTCGAAATAGGCGAGCCCGTCCTGCGCCATACCGACGAGCGGCGTGCCGATCGACTGATGCGCTCCCCCTTCCGGCGCCAGCGTCACACCCGACGGTGTCGCCACCAGAAGAAAGCGGGCGTCCTGATAGCAGGCGTAGTTGAGTGCGTCCGCGCCGCGGTAGATGAAGGGGTCGTAGAGGGTGCCGATCGGCAGCAACCGCTCACCGAACAGCTCATGCGACAACCCCGCCGCCGACAGCATGGTGAAGAGGTTCGACTCGGCGATACCCAGCTCGAAGTGCTGGCCGCGCGGCGAGAATTCCCAGGTGTAGGTCGAGGGAATGCGTTCGCGTTTGAAGAGATCGGCGACCGCTTCCGCGGCGAAAAGGCCTCGGCGGTTGACCCAGGCGCCGAGGTTGGTGGAGACCGTGACGTCCGGCGAGGTGGTGACGATACGACGTGCCAGCGGGGAGTCGTCGCGACCCAGGTCGTTGAGGATCAGGCCGAAGCCGGCCTGGGTCGACAGTGTCTTCTGGTTCGGCGTCGGCAGCGTCTCGGGCACCGGCACGACGGCCGCTTTCGCCACCTTGCGGCGGCCGGCGAACGGAGCACGGTCGAGGAACGCCTGCAACTCGCTCTCGGGCGGTGTCAGCCCCTCGAAGCGATCCCATTCATGGCCGGGGCGGATCCGCAGGGCGGCACACAGTGCGTCCATCTGGTCGGGCACGAGCAGGCCCGAATGATTGTCCTTGTGGCCGGCCAGCGGCAGGCCGAACCCCTTGATCGTGTAGGCGATGAAGCAGACCGGGCGATCGTGGGTCGAAGCCTCAGCGAAGGCGGCGAGCAGACTGGCGAGGTCGTGCCCCCCGAGATTGCCCATCAGCCGCGCCAGATCCTCGTCGCTGCGGGCCGCGATCAGTCCCGCCGTCTCGGGCAAGTGGCCGAGATCCTCTTCGAGCCGCCGCCGCCAGGCCGCGCCTCCCTGGAAAGTCAGCGCCGAATAGAGCTGGTTGGGACAGGCGTCGATCCAGGCGCGCAGCGCCTCGCCACCCGGCTCGGCGAAGGCCGCCTTCATCAGCTCGCCGTGTTTGACGATGACGACATCCCAGCCGAAATTGCGAAAGATGCCCTCGAGCCGCTCCCACAGACCCTCGCGGATCACCGCGTCGAGGCTCTGGCGATTGTAGTCGACCACCCACCATGTGTTGCGCAGACCGTTCTTCCAGCCCTCGACCAGCGCCTCGAAGATGTTGCCCTCGTCCATCTCGGCATCGCCGACGAGGGCGATCATCCGTCCTTCGGGCCGCGCCTTGGCCCAGTCCTTGGCACCGAGATAGTCCTGCACCAGCGAGGCGAAGAGCGTCTGCGCCACGCCGAGGCCGACCGATCCGGTGGAGAAGTCGACGTCGTCGACGTCCTTGGTGCGGGACGGATAGGACTGCGCCCCGCCGAAGCCGCGGAAGCGCTCGAGCTTGTCCCGCGTCTGGCGGCCGAAGAGATACTGGATGGCGTGGAACACCGGCCCGGCGTGCGGCTTGACCGCGACGCGGTCCTGCGGGCGCAGGACGGAAAAGTAGAGCGCCGTCATGATCGTGGCGATCGAGGCGCACGAGGCCTGATGGCCGCCGACTTTGAGCCCGTCGAGGTTGGGCCGCAGGTGATTGGCGTTGTGGATCGTCCACGACGCCAACCACAGCACCTTGCGTTCGAGTTCGCCGAGGATGCGGAGATCATCCGCCCCCACCGCGCCGGATGCGCCGGTCGCCTTCTGTCGTGCCATCGTTCTCACCTACCGGGAACCTGCTCGCCACGTCGGAAGTCGAGGCTAGCGCGAAGCGCGCGGCAGGTGCTTGCAAAGTCAGTCTACTGATGGTCCTATTTCGGCAGAAACTGCCTGATCATCGGACGAAAGAGCAGAAGATGCCGAAATCGCGCCTGGATCGTATCGATCGGAACATTCTGGCGCAGCTCCAACAGGACGGGCGCATGACCAATCACGACCTCGCCGAGAAGGTCGGGCTGTCCCCCTCGCCCTGCCTGAGACGGGTTCGTGCGCTGGAGGACGCCGGCGTCATCCGCAACTACGTGGCGTTGGTCGATCCGGTCGCCGTCGACCTCTCGGTCAGCGTCTTCGTCAACGTCACGCTCGAACGCCAGGTCGAGGACCGGCTCGACGTGTTCGAGGCGACCGTACGTCAGTGGCCGGAGGTGCTCGAGTGCTACCTGATGACCGGTGTGTCGGACTACCTGTTGCGTGTCGTAGTACCGGACCTCGCGTCCTACGAGCGCTTCCTCAAGCGCTATCTGACCCGTGTGCCCGGTGTCGCCAGCATCAAATCGAGCTTCGCCCTGAAACAGGTACGTTATCAGACCGCCCTGCCGCTCGGCTGAGCGGGAGGCCGTCGGCTCCGCACCGACCGGGCTCACCCGGCCATCAGCACCGGCAGCGTCATGTGTTCGAGCACGTAGCGGGTCCCGCCGCCGCGGAAGAAATGGAGATGCTGCGGGCCGGCATGAGCGCCCATGACCAGGAGATCGGCGCCTTGATCGAAGGCGCGCGACAGCAGCAGGTCCATCACGCCGATGCCTTCGCGCTGCAGTACCTCGCGTGTCGCCGCGACTCCGTGGGCAGCAAGGTGATCGAGCAGGTCCGCCGATGCGATGATCGGTTCGGCAGGATCGGTGGCACCGGGGTCGCCGACCGTCACCACCTCGACCGTGCGCGCCGTCACGATCATCGGCATCGCCGCATGTAGCGCCCGCGCCGCCTCGAGACTGCCGTCCCAGGCGATCACCACCGACGACCCGACGCTCGGATAGTCGCCGACCGACGGCAACACCAGCGTCGGCCGGCCGGAACGCTGGATGACGTGGGCGATCAGGTCCTCGCGTGCACTCTTGCCGGCGTGATGCTGACCGAGCACGATCAGATCGGCGAGGCGGCCATGGATCGCGATGTCGATGGGCAGGCGACCACTCGTCGGCCGGTCATAGCGACGCCAGCGCGCCGTCGCCGCGCTTCCCGCCGTCGCCTCGGCGAACTGCGCCGCCGACTTCTCGCCGTCGTCGCGATCGTGATGCAGCGACGCGACGAACAGCCCGGTCAACCGACCGGCGAAGCGTTCGGCGATCCCGCGCGCCGTGGCGATCCGCAGCACGTCTCGGTCGCCCCCGTCGAGATGCACCAAAATATCCTTGTACATGGATCGCCTCCCCGGCGGTTCTCGGTCGGCGACACGACCGGCGCTCTCGTGCGATGCGAAGGGGACGAACGCCGACACCGTCGGCGATCGTCGGGCTTCAGACGATGATGCCCCGCTTCTTCATGAACGGTGACGCTGTGCCGACGATCCCCTCACGGAAGGCCAGAACGCAGATGACGAAGATCACGCCCTGGATGATCGTCACCCACGATCCGATACCGGCGAAATAGTTCTGCACCGTCACCACGACGAAAGCTCCGACGGTCGGTCCGAAAAGGGTTCCGACTCCGCCGAGCAGTGTCATCAGCACCACCTCGCCCGAGGTGTGCCAGTCGACGTCGGTGAGCGAGGCCAGTTGGAAGACGATGCTCTTCAATGACCCGGCCAACCCGGCGACGGTCGCCGAGAGGACGAAGGCGGTCAGCTTGTAGCGCTCGATGCTGTAGCCGAGCGAGACGGCGCGCGGTTCGTTGTCGCGAATGGCGCGCAGCACCTGCCCGAAGGGCGAATGCACGATCCGATGCAACCCGAACAGCCCGGCGGCGAACACCGCCAAGACGAAGTAGTACATCGGCATGGTTGCGCCGAGATCGACGACCCCGAAGAGATGGCCGCGCGGCACCGCCTGGATGCCGTCCTCGCCGCGGGTGAACGGCACCTGGACGGCGAGGAAGAAGAAGAACTGCGCCAGCGCCAGAGTGATCATGGCGAAGTAGATGCCCTGGCGGCGGATCGCCAGCCAACCGGTCGCCAACCCCATGGCCGCCGCCACCGCGGTGCCGACCAGGATACCGAGCTCCGGCGGCAGACCCCAGACCTTGAGGGCGTGGGCGGTGACGTAGGACGACCAGCCGAAGAACATGGCGTGGCCGAAGGACAGGAGGCCGGCGAAGCCGAGCAGCAGATTGAACGACGAGGCGAAGAGCGCGAAGCACAGGCCCTTCATCAGGAACACCGGATAGACCGCGAAGGGCGCCACCAACGCCACCGCCGCCATGATCAGGGCGAACCAGCGCTGCCGACGCACGCAGACCTCGGGAGGGAGCGGGAGAACGGTCGAAGAAGACGTCATATGATTCACGCTCCCTTGCCGAACAGACCGGCCGGTCGGGTCAGCAGTACGACGATCATGGCGACGAAGACGACGGTGCTGGCCGCCTCGGGGTAGATCACCTTGGTCAGTCCCTCGACGAGGCCGAGGAGATAGCCGGTGACGATCGATCCCAGGATCGACCCCATCCCGCCGATGACCACCACGGCGAAGACGACGATGATCAGGTTCGATCCCATCATCGGGTTGACCGAGAAGACAGGCGCCGCCAATACACCGGCGATCGCCGCGAGGGCGACGCCGAAGCCGTAGGTGAGCGTGATCATTCGTGGCACGTCGACACCGAAGGCACGGACCAGGATCGGGTTCTCGGTGCCGGCACGCAGATACATGCCGAGCTTGGTCTTCTCGATCACGAACCAGGTGCCGAGGCACAGCACCATCGAGGCGACGACCACCCAACCGCGGTAGATCGGCAGATACATGAAGCCGAGGTTCCAGCCGCCGGCGAGCTCCTTCGGCACCGCATAGGGCATGCCCGAGATGCCGTAGAGCTGGCGGAACACCCCTTCGATGATCAGGGTGAGGCCGAAGGTGAGCAGCATGCCGTAGAGGTGGTCGAGCTTGTAGAGGCGCCGGAGCAGCGTTCGCTCGATCGCCATGCCGAAGAGCGCGACCACCACCGGCGCGGTCACCAGCGACGCCCAGTAGCCGAGGCCGAGGTAGTTGAGGCCGAGCCAGGCGACGAAGGCCCCCATCATGTACTGGGCGCCGTGGGTGAAATTGATGATGTTGAGCAGACCGAAGATCAGCGCCAGACCCAGGCTGAGCATGGCGTAGAAGGCGCCGTTGATCAGCCCGAGCAGCAACTGGCCGAAGAGCACACCGGTCGGGATGTCGAAGATCGAGGTCATGCCCGCACCTCCCTCACCGGTGCCGCGCTCTGCCGATCGGCCGATCCGACCCGCCGAGCCCGACCGCCTCCGGCGCGCCGTGTCGTCCTTCCCCCGTAGCGGTCGTCGTCACACACCGAGATGGTCCTTCAGCTTGTCGATCTTGGCGGCGACCTCGTCGCGCGGGATCATGTCGACGATCCGCCCGTGCTCGACCACGTAGTGGCGATCGGCGACCGCGGCGGCGAAATGGAAGTTCTGTTCGACCAGCAGGATGGTGAAGCCGCGATCACGCAGGCGGCGGATGATCTCGCCGATGTGCTGGACGATGACCGGGGCGAGCCCTTCGGTCGGCTCGTCGAGCAGCAGCAACTCCGCCCCGGTGCGCAGGATACGGCCGATCGCCAGCATCTGCTGTTCGCCGCCCGAGAGCTTGGTGCCCTGGCTGTGCTCGCGTTCCTTCAGATGGGGAAACAGAGCGAAGACCTCGTCGAGGGTGAGCCCGCCGGGCTTGACCACCGGCGGCATCTCCAGGTTCTCGCGCACGTCGAGGGAAGCGAAGATGCCGCGCTCCTCCGGGCAGTAGCCGATGCCGAGCCGGGCGATGCGGTCGGAGGGCCGATCGATGGTCTCCACGCCGGCGTAACGGATCGAACCGCGGCGCTTCTCGACGATCCCCATGATCGACCGCATCGTCGTGGTCTTGCCGACGCCGTTGCGGCCGAGCAGCGTCACCACCTCACCGCGGCGCACCTCGAAGGTCATGCCGT
The DNA here is from genome assembly GCA_937864925.1 of uncultured Alphaproteobacteria bacterium. GTDB lineage: Bacteria > Pseudomonadota > Alphaproteobacteria > Rhizobiales > Ancalomicrobiaceae > CALBKH01. Next base: position 10,653 of record CALMFH010000030.1, read on the forward strand.
GGAGGACGTGCGATTCGCCGTACCAGGCGTGAAGATCGCGGACGTCGAGCAGCACCGGAGCCGTTTCAGCCATGACCGACCGCTCCTTGCCCCATGTAGGCTTCGACCACTTCCGGGTCGCGGCAGATCTCCTCGTAGCTGCCTTCGGCCAGGACTCGGCCGAGCTTGAGCACGGTGATCCGATCGGAGAGATCGGCGACCACCGACAGATTGTGCTCGACCATCAGGATGGTGCGACCGGCGGCGACCTTGCGGATCAGATCGGCGGTCCGGGCCACGTCCTCGCTGCCCATCCCGGCCATCGGCTCGTCGAGGAGCAGCATCTCCGGATCGAGCGCCAAAGTGGTGGCGATCTCCAGGGCGCGCTTGCGGCCGTAGGACAGTTCGGCGGCCGGGGTATCGCGATGATCGGCGATGCCGACGGCCTCGAGCAGTTCGACGGCACGCCCGTCGAGGCGCCGCAGCAGGCGATCGGTCCGCCAGAAGCGCATCGAACCGCCTTCACGCCGCAACAGAGCGACCCGAACGTTCTCGAGCGCGGTCAGCCGGCCGAAGACGGCCGAGATCTGGAAACTGCGCACCATGCCCATACGGGCGACGGCGGAGGCTTCGGTTCGCGTGATGTCGCGGCCGTTGAACAGGATCCTGCCCTGCGAGGGTTCCAGGAAGCGGGTGATCAGGTTGAAACAGGTCGTCTTGCCGGCGCCGTTCGGGCCGATCAACGCATGGATACTGTGGCGCCGCACCTTGAGGTCGACGTTGGAGACCGCGACGAACCCTCGGAATTGTTTCGTCAGCCCCCGCGTTTCGACGATGAAGTCCCCGTCCATGACGCCTCCCACGCGACGCGCTCGTTCGGCGCATTAGACGGAGGGCGAGACGACATGTATGCCCCCGGAAGCGGGGACACGCGCAAGACCGCCCGGCGCGACGCCGGACGGTCGACGGGAGGCTTCGGATGCGGCGGCGGCTCAGCGCATCTCGTAGAAGCCGAGCTTCTTCTGCATCGGTGCATCGTCGACGACGAAGAGATGCGCCGGCGACGACGACGAGGCGTTCTCGATCCGCACCTCGGCGTGGGTCGGCACCGCGATGGTGTCGAACCGCTCGAAGCGAAGGCTCGTCCCGTCGATCTCGATCGTCCCCACCCCGTCGACCACGTGGATCACCGAGGAGGCCGAATGGCGGGCCGGCCGCGCCGTCTCCCCGGGTCGCAGATGGACGGCCGAGAATCCGAGGATCGGCATGCACTCGCCGCCGGTCTCGGGATTGACGTAGGCGAGGCGGACGATCTCGCCGCGCGGCGTCACCGAGGCGAGGTCGGCCAGTGCCGCTTTGACCTCACGCCAGGGGAAGCGGATCAGAGGATAGGCGGCGCGCGGTCGGTTGACCGCGGCCCACGGTACGAGGCCGGCGCGGCGGTACTTCGTCTGGGAGGAGTCGGCCTCGTTGCGGGCGATCTGCGGCGGCCCTTCGGTGCCGTAGGAGGCCTCGAGCGCGAAGACCGTCGGCAGATCGAGCGCGTCCATCCAGATCACCGGGCCCGAGCCGGAGTGGCCGTGCTCGTGCCAGAGACCGGAGGGGGTGAGGATGAGATCGCCCGGCTCCATCGGGCACTTTTCGCCCTCGACGACGGTGAAGCCGCCCTCACCTTCGACGACGAAGCGAACGGCGGAGGGGCTGTGTTTGTGGTTGGGGGCGGTCTCTCCGGGCAGAATCAACTGCATGCCGATGTAGATCGACGGCGTCGCCTGCATGTTCTCCAGCCCGAGGCCGGGATTGGAGAGGACGAGAACGCGCCGCTCCGCCTTGTCGATCGGGGTGAGGCGACCCGCCTCGATCAATTGCGGGCGGATGTCGCCGTAGCGCCAGAGGGTCGGGCGGGTGCGGCGCGACGGCATGCCGAAGGGCAGTGCGGCGCGCAGCGACGGCCAAAGCGGCACCAGATTCCGGGCGGTCAGCGAGTCGCGGTAGTCGAGGGGAAGGTCGTCGAGGGTTCCGAGTTCGGACATGGACGGTCTCCGTCGGCGCGGGCGAGCGAAAGCTCGCCGGGTCGCGCAGCATCAGGGGGAGCGATCGGGGAGGAGGCCCTCGCGGCGGGTCTCCTCCCCTCGGGCGAGACGATCACCGGGTCACCGCGGTGGACGCGGCCGGACCGCGGTGGCCACCATCGTCTCAGCGCGTCAGGCCGGTGCCGCCGTAGAGCCACTCGAGGCCGTCGTAGTACTGCTCGGGGGCCTTGGCCCCCATCACCTGATTGCGGATCAGCCGCTCGACGCCCTGCCCGTGATAGACCTTGCCGAGCATCCGGCTCGACAGCACGACGCGATAGGCGCGCGGGATGCGGGCGGTCTGATAGGCCTGGAAGGCCGCCTCGAAGTCGCCGCCATGGCGCTCGATCTCGGCTCCGAGCCGGACCGCGTCCTCGAGCGCCATGCAGGCGCCTTGCGCGAAATACTGGTGCGTCGGGTGGGCGGCGTCGCCGAGCAGGGTGACGTTGCCGTCGGTCCAGTTCTCGATCGGCTCGCGGTCGCCGAGCACCCAACGCCGCCAGGTCTTCGGCACCTCGAGCAGCTTGCGCGCCTTGGGTACGATGTGGCCGAAACGCGACAGAACCTCTTCGGTGGTCCCCGGCTCGTTCGACCCGACGTTGGCGATGTCGGTGACGAAGGTGGCGACCAGGTTGAAGGTCTTCCAGCCCTGGAGCGGATAGTGGACCATGTGACACTTCGGCCCGGCCCACAGCGTCACCGCGTTCCAGCGCAGATCCTCCGGCATGTCCTCGATCGGCAGCACGGCGCGATAGGCGACGTGGCCGGAGAGGCGCAGGGCGTCGCCGCCGGTCATCTGCTCGCGGATCTTGGAGCGCACGCCGTCGGCGCCGACCACCGCCTCGGCCTGCCAGATATCGCCGCTCTCGGTCCGCAGCTGCACCCCGCCACCGACCCGCTCGTAGCCGACGACACGCTGGTTGTTGACCAGGGCGATGCTGCCGTGAGCGACGCAGGCGTCGTAGAGCACGCCGTGCAGATCGGCGCGGTGGATGACGGCGTAGGGGTTGCGGAAGCGGTCGCGGAACGCCTGGTCGACCGGGATGTGGGAGACCTCCTCGCCGCTCAGGCCGTCCATCATCACCAGCTTGTCGATATAGACCGCCTTGGCGCGGCCGGCGTCGCCGATCCCGAGCCAGTCCATGGCGTGGAAGGCGTTGGGGCCGATCTGGATGCCGGCGCCGATCTCGCCGAATTCCGGCGCCTGTTCGAGCACGGTGACCTCGCAGCCCTTCGCGGCGAGCGCCAGCGCGGCCGAAAGCCCCCCGATGCCGCCACCGGCCACCACGACACTGCGTTTCCTGCTGGTCATCGAACCTTCTCCTCTGGTGCGTTTCTTCGACGTCGCGACGGACGGCGCGCCGGGCGCGGTCCGGCTTCGCCACCTCTCCCGATCGACTCGCGTCTCGTGTTCGTCCTCCACTCGATCCCGTGCCCGGAGACCACATCCGACCACCGTCGGCGGGACCGCTGGCCGCCGCGCTCGACGCCGCCGCTCGGCCGAGGCGACCTTCGGTGGCGGCGGGCGATCCGCTTCCGTCGATGCCGGAACCGGCGGCGCCACCCCATCGCAACGCTCAGCGCTACGGTCGGCACGACGTCACCGCGGATCGGCGAGGGCAGCGCATTCCGCTCCGGAACCGGTGAGACAAAATCGTCTGTATGCTGATTTTTTGCAGTCGTCAAGCGTTCACCGGGCCCCGATGAACGGGGTGGACGCGGCGACATACTCGCGCCGGTTTCCATATATACTTTTTACTTGAAGGCATTTTGCCTGATCGATAGACCAATATCCGAGATTAATTGGCGGATGATTCTCAATAATTATAATATATAAGCATTTCTTTGGTCGATATATTCTGTTTATTACTTTCTTTCCGCATACGGAATATACCGTATATCGGGCAATATTCTTTAATTTTTCAATTGCTTATTCTCATTATAATCGATTATATTCATAGCGCCCAAAAGCTGCTGCTGGCGAGCCAGAGATGCTCATCGGTGGATTGACAGTATAAGGATTGTTCCCTATCAGGATCAATGAAGAACGGCATCGCCGGGTGGCGGCAGTGCCGGCATCGGGCACCGAACTCCGCCCCGTCACCGCAGGGACGAAGGAAGCGATCCATGCGCATCTGTCGATACGAGAAGAACAGGATCGGACTGGTGAGAGGCGATCGGGTCCACGACGTCGGCCACGTCGTCGAGCGGTTGGGGACCTTCGGCTACCCGCTGCCGCGCCACGATCTGCTGGTCGCCCACCTCGACGAGATCGCCGTCGATCTCGCCCGGTTCGTGCAGCGCGACGCCGGCGTGCCGATCGATTCGGTGCGGCTCAAGTCGCCGGTCGCCAACCCCGGTAAGATCATCGCCGCGCCGGTGAACTATCGTAAGCACTTCGACGAGGCGGCCGCCGATCCGGTGACCTTCCCGACCCATCACGTGCGCAGCATCGCGGACACCGGCCTGTTCCTGAAGGCGACGAGTTCGGTGGTCGGGCCCGGTGCCGGGATCACCCGGCGCTTCCCCGACCGCCGCACCGACCACGAGGTGGAACTCGCCGTGGTCATCGGCAGGCGCTGTGGATTCGTGCCCGAGTCGGAGGCTCTGGCGGTGATCGCCGGCTACTGCATCGGCCTCGACATGACCCTACGCGGAAGCGAGGAGCGCAGCTTCCGCAAGTCGCCTGACGGGTACACCGTCCTCGGCCCCTGGCTGGTGACGGCGGACGAACTCGGTGACGCCTCGGCGCTCGACATGACGCTCCGGGTCAACGGCGAGATCCGGCAGAAGGCCAACACCCGCGACCTGATCTTCGACATTCCGCGCCTCGTCTCGCTCGCCTCCGCCTTCTACACGCTCGAGCCCGGCGACGTGATCCTGACCGGAACGCCGGAGGGCGTCGGCGAGGTCGTCTCCGGCGACCGGATCACCGCGAGCATCGACGGCATCGGCGTTCTGGAGACCCACGTCCATTGACCGACCGATCCGGAGCGACGTCCGGAGGGCCACGCCGAGATCCGACTCGTCGCATCGGAACCGGCGACCGGACCGCCGCCGCGCCGAGGCGGCCGAGACCACGAGCGAGCGGTCGAGATCGCTCGATCCGAGACCCAAGGGAGGAAGAAACATGACACACATGTTCAGGGCACTGTCGTTCGCCGCCTGCTTCGCGGCCCTCGCCACCGCCGTCTCGGCGCAGGACGCGCCGATCCGGATCGGTTTCATCACGACGCTCTCCGGCCCTGCCGGCAGCATCGGCCAGGAGCTCGCCGACGGCTTCAAGCTCGGTCTGGCGAAGACCGGCGACACGCTCGGCGGCCGCAAGGTCGTCGTCCACTACGCCGACGATCAGGCCAAGCCCGACATCGGCCGGCAGCACGCCGACAAGATGGTCGAGAGCGACAAGGTCGACATCCTGACCGGCGTGAACTTCTCCAACGTCCTGCTGGCGATCGCCAAGCCGGTGCTCGACGCCGGCGTGCTCTACGTCAGCACCAATGCCGGCCCGTCGCAGCTCGCCGGCAAGCAGTGCCATCCGAACTTCTTCGCCGCGTCGTTCCAGAACGACACCACCAGCGAAGCGATCGGCATCCACATGCAGGAAAAAGGGATCAAGGACGTCTACATCCTCGCCCCGAACTACCCGGCCGGCAAGGACATGGTCGCCGGCTTCAAGCGCTACTACAAAGGCGCCGTCGTCGGCGAGGTCTACACCGCCTTCAACCAGCTCGACTACTCGGCCGAGATCGCACAGATCCGGGCGGCGAAGCCGAGTGCGGTGTTCTTCTTCTATCCCGGTGGGATGGGGATCAACTTCGTCAAACAGTACGATCAGGCCGGTCTGAAGCAGCAGATCCCGCTCTACACCGGCGCCTTCGTCGTCGATCAATCGGTACTGCCGGCGATGGGTGACGCCGCGATCGGGGTGAACACCGCGACGCTGTGGAGCGAAGAGTTCCCCAATGCCGCCAGCCGCGAGTTCGCCGCGGCCTTCGAGAAGACCTACGGCCGCATCCCCTCGCCCTACGCCGCGGACTCCTACGACACGGTGCTGATGCTCGATGCCGCGATCAGGGCCTCTGCCGGCCGGGTCGACGACAAGGCGGCGCTGCGGCGGGCGCTGGAGAAGGCCGACTTCGCCTCGATCCGTGGCCACTTCCGGTTCAACAGCAATCACTTCCCGATCCAGGACTACTACCTGACGACGGTCGAGAAGGACGGCAAGGGGCGGCTCTACAACAAGCTCGGCGAGCGGATCGTCGAAGGCTTGAAGGACTCCTACGCCACCACCTGTACGATGGCGCCGTGATCCGTCCGGATCGGGGAGACCACCGCATCGGAGGAGGGATGCCGTGTTGATGATCGAGCAGACGCTGAACGGCGTCCAACTGGGTGTGATGTTGTTCCTGATGGCGTCGGGGCTGACCCTCGTCTTCGGCATCATGAACTTCATCAACTTGGCGCACGGCTCCCTCTACATGGCCGGTGCCTTCACCGCCGCCTGGATCCAGAACATCAGCGGCAGCTTCCTGCTCGCGATTCCGGCGGCGATCCTCCTCACCGCCGCCCTCGGCGTCGTCTTCGAGGTCGGGCTGTTCCGGCGCTTCTATGCCCGCAACCACCTCGATCAGGTGCTGGTCACCTTCGGCATCGTGCTGGTGGCCAACGAGGCGACGCGGATGATCTTCGGGCCGGTGCCGTTGCGGATGCCGTTGCCACCGTTGCTCGCCGGGTCGGTCGAGATCCTCCCGGGCCTGCCCTATCCGACCTTTCGTCTGGTGGTACTCGGAGTCGGCCTCGCCGTCGCCGGTCTCCTGTGGGTGATCGTGATGCGGACCCGGATCGGCATGTGGGTCCGCGCCGGCTCGTCGAACCGGCCGATCGCCGCGGCGATGGGGGTCGACGTCGACCGTGTCTTCGCTGCGCTCTTCGCCGTCGGTGCGGCACTCGCCGGGCTCGCCGGCCTGATGGCCGGGCCGATCCTCGCGGTCCAGGTCGGCATGGGCGAGCCGATCCTCATCCTCGCTCTGGTGGTCACCGTCATCGGCGGTATCGGCTCGATCAAGGGCGCCTTCGTCGCCGCCCTGATGGTCGGCCTCGTCGACACCTTCGGCCGCGTCCTGCTGCCACCGGCGTTGGGATCGATGGTGATCTTCCTGCTCATGGCGCTCATCCTCGCCTTCCGTCCGAAAGGGCTGTTCCCCGTCCATGGCTGAGTTCGATCCCCACCTCCCCCGCCCTGTCGAGCGGCTGGCGCCGATCGTGGTCGTCGGCCTGCTCGCCGCCGTCCCCCCGCTGGCGCAGGTCCTCGGCGATCCGTTCCTGATCAAGGTCGCCACGCGCGTCATCGTCTTCGCCATCGCCGCGGTGGCGCTCAATCTCGTCCTCGGCTTCGCCGGGATGGTCAGTCTGCTGCAGGCCGGACTGTTCGGGGTCGGCGGCTATGTCGTGGCGATCGCCGCCCATCACATCTTCGAGGCCGAACCGATCGGCATCGCCGGGCTCGCCTGGGGGGGATCGGCCGATCTGGCACTGACCCTGCCGCTCGCCGCGGTGGTCGCCGGACTGATGGCGCTGGTCACCGGCATGGTGTCGCTGCGCACGTCCGGCCCCTATTTCCTGATGATCACGCTGGCCTTCGACCAGATGCTCTATTACGGCGCGGTGGCATTGCAGAAATACGGCGGCGACGACGGGCTGCAGATCCTGACGCCGCTCACCCTCGCCGGTTGGGACGTGTCGAACCGTTGGCGCTTCTTCTACTTCGCCCTCGCCCTGCTCGCGGTGACGCTGTTGGTCGTCGGCCGTCTGGTCGGTAGTCGCTTCGGCATCGTCCTGCGTGCCGCGGCGGAGAACGAGCGCCGCGTCGCCGTCTCCGGCATTCCGCCCTATCCCTATCGGCTCGCGGCCTTCGTCGTCTCCGGCGCCGTGGCGGGTCTCGCCGGCGGGCTGCTCGCCGCCGGTCAGCAGTTCGTTTCGCCCGCCGACATGCACTGGGTGCGATCCGGCGACTTCGTGGTGATGGCGGTGCTCGGCGGCCTGTCGACGGTGTGGGGTCCGGTGGTCGGCGCCGCCGCCTTCGTCGTGCTCGAGCTGCTGCTGTCGTCGTGGACCCAGCACTGGCAACTGGTCTTCGGCCTGATCATCGTCGCCGTGGTGCTGTCGCTGCGCGGCGGTCTCGCCGACCTCGTCCACCTCCTCGGCCGATCGGGAGGCGCCCGATGACCCCGCAACCGCTCCTCTCCGTCCGCGGCCTGGTCAAGAGCTTCGGCGGACTGATGGCCACCAACCATCTCGACTTCGACCTGCGGGCCGGCGAGATCCATGGCGTCATCGGCCCCAACGGCGCCGGCAAGACCACCTTCGTTTCCCAACTCCAGGGGCAGTTGATGCCCGACGCCGGCGCGATCGTCCTCGACGGACGCGACGTCACCTTCGAGCCGGCCCACGTCCGCGCCCGCCTCGGCATCGCCCGATCGTTCCAGATCACCTCGCTGGTGCCGAGCTTCACCGTGCTGGCCAACGTCATGCTGGCGGTGCAGGGAGGCCAGGGCCATTCCTTCCGCCCGTGGAAGCGCGCCTGGACCGACGAGCGCCTCAGCGGCCCCGCCCATGTGGCGTTGGCCACCGTCGGCCTCACACATCGCGCTCTCACCCCCGTCGCCGATCTCGCCCATGGCGAGTGCCGCCAGCTCGAACTGGCGATGGCATTGGCGATGAAGCCGCGCCTGCTGCTGCTCGACGAGCCCATGGCCGGCGTCGGCCGGCAGGACGGGGTGGCGATGACCGACATGATCGCACGACTGAAAGGGGTGACCACCATCGTTCTGATCGAGCACGACATGGATGCGGTCTTCCGCCTCGCCGACCGCATCTCGGTGCTGGTCGCCGGGCGCGTGATCCGGACCGGGACGCCGGCGGAGGTCAGGGCCGATCCCGAGGTTCGCGCCGCCTATCTCGGCCATTCGCATTGAGGAGGCGGCGATGCTGCTCGAAGTCCGCGATCTCGAAGCCGGCTACGGTGCCTCCAAGGCCCTCTTCGGCATCTCCTTCGACGTCGGCGAAGGCGAGGTCGTCACCCTGATCGGCCGCAACGGCATGGGCAAGTCGACCACGGTGAAGTCCGTCTGCGGCCTGCTGCGGCCGTTCGGCGGCGAGATCCGCTTCCGCGGCGAGCGTATCGACGGCCGCTCGGCCCACCACGTCTGCCGATCGGGCATCGGTCTGGTGCCGGAGGGCCGCCAGATCTTTCCCAATCTCACGGTGCGCGAGAATCTGGTGATGGCCGGCCGGCCGCGATCGGGCGGGCGCGAACCGTGGACACTCGACCGGGTGCTCGCCTTCTTCCCCCGCCTCGCCGAGCGCCTGAACAACGGCGGCGCCCAGCTCTCCGGCGGCGAGCAACAGATGCTGGCGATCGGTCGAGCGCTGATGACCAACCCCGACCTGCTCATCCTCGACGAAGCGACCGAGGGTCTGGCGCCGCTCGTCCGCGATCACATCTGGAAGTCACTCGACGTGTTGAAGGCCACCGGCCTCGCCATGATCGTCATCGACAAGGAACTCGATGCGCTGATCGGCTTCGCCGACCGCCATTTCGTCGTCGAGAAGGGCGAGGTCGCCTGGCGCGGCACCACCGCCGAACTCGTCGCCGACCCGTCGATCCAGGAGGCCTTTCTCGGGGTGTGAGATCACGGCCGGTGGTGGCCGCTCCCGGGACGTGGGGTCACATCGTGCAGCCGATGCCCTCTCGCACCGCAACGATCGCAGTCCGAGACGCCACGACGGGCGCCCGAGAAGCCGACCCGGTCGATCCGCAACGTGTGCCGAGCGATCGATTTCCGGCGTCGTCCCGGCATCACCTGCGGAGACGCGTTTGAGACCGATATTTTCTATCTGTATACTGATCATGTGACCGGCTCTCGGCTCGCCGTCGACATGGCGGAGAGCCGGACCGGGCGACGAGGAGGCCGACGACCGTGACATCCGATACCGACGATCTGCTCTTCGCTCTTCCCGCCCCACCGCGTGTGGCGGTGGTCGGTGACACGCGGCGCTATCCGGTCGCCCGTATCTTCTGTGTCGGACGTAACTATGCCGACCACGCCGCCGAAATGGGGGTCGAGGTCGATCGCCAGGCACCGTTCTACTTCCTGAAGCAGGCCGGGGCGATCGTCCCCTCCGGCGCGACAATCCCCTATCCGCCGGGAACCCGCGACTTCCATCACGAGATGGAACTGGTCGTCGCCCTCGGCGCCTCCGCCCATGCGGTGCCGGTCGACCGTGCGATGGACGCGGTCTTCGGCTATGCCTGCGGCCTCGATATGACCCGCCGCGATCTGCAGCTGGACGCTCGCGCCAAGGGGCGGCCGTGGGATCTCGGCAAGGACTTCGAAGATTCGGCGGTGATCGCCCCGATCGTGCCGAAGGCGGATTTCGGGGTGATCGGCGATCGGCGGATCGACCTCACCGTCGGCGCAGTCCGACGACAGAGCGCGAAACTCTCCGACCTCGTCTGGAGTGTCGCCGAGCTCGTTTCGCACCTGTCGCGCTACTACCACCTCGGGCCCGGCGACCTGATCTTCACCGGCACGCCGGCCGGCGTCGGTCCGGTGGTCCCCGGCGATCGCATCGTCGGGGCGATCGACGGTCTGCCGCCCGTCGAGCTGGTGATCGGTGCGCCGCAGTCCGCGTGAGCACGGGAGGCGATCCATGTCGTCGCGACCACCGCCGATCCACCGCTCGCGACGCCCCTCCGCCACTCTCGGCAGCAGCGTTCGCCCGACGACGCGAAGAAAATCGGATGGATGCCCGTCCTCGACCGTGGTCCGGCGACACCTGCCGCATCCGACCGCCGATCAGCAGGTTGCGACACGTTCAGCGCTCGTGATATACGACATCTCGAAGTATTCATGCGGATCGGAAACCTTTCTTGCCGCGATTCGCCTTGCCTTCCGAAAGAGTGACCGGACATGAAGAGCCGACAGTCGGCCATGAAGAGCGACGCGTTGCTCAAGTTGAAGGGCGTCTATCGGACACCGGGACATCTGATTCGGCGCGCTCAGCAGATAGGCGTGGCGATCTTCATGGACGAATTGGCCGAGTACGGCATCACCCCGGTGCAGTTCGCCTCGCTGATCGCCATTCGCGACAATCCTGGGATCGATCAGAAGAGCCTCGGCCGGCTGATCGCCATCGACCGCTCGACCGTGGCCAACGTCCTCTCCGGGCTCGAGAAGAAGAAGCTCATCTGTCGGATCGTTCCGGCCCACAATCAGCGCATCAAACAGCTCTTCACCCTGGCCACCGGCAACGAGTTGCTGGCCGACGCGCAGGACTCGGTGTTCCGCGTCCAGGAGCGGATTCTCGCTCCGTTGACGGGGGAAGAGGCCGAGACCTTCACTCGCCTGCTCAACAAGATCGTCGTCGGCAACAACAGTGTCAGTCGGGCGCCCCTCGATTCGGAAATCGATCGAAGCGAATGACACGTCGTGTTCGCTGGTGAGCGGGCGATTCTATCTCCGGCCGGCTGTCGCGATGAAACGACGACGCCCCCGGGCCTCGCGACAACGGGGCTTTCGATTTCGGGGGATGGGCCGTCCTCGATCGATGGTTCGCAACACGATCGTCGGCACCACAACACCGCCCATCGCGGAAATGAGCCGAGCGAACCGGCGTCGCGGTCGCAAGCGGCGGCCTCGGGTCGGGTCTCGTCCCACCCCGATCGACGGGATGCGACCGCTTGCGGACGGGAGGCCGGACCCCATCGGTGAACCGCGTGTTTCTTCGCGCCCGTCGTCGCTTCGTCATCGGGACCGATTGGTCGGGGACGTCATGCGGATGGTCGTCTCACCCGTGAAGGGCCGTCGTCGACCGGCTTCCCGACTCGGAGAACCGCGATGTTCAGGACTCTCTTCGTCGCCGGCCGGCTCGTCCATCTCGCCGACGCCGGACGCCCGGCGAACTGAAACGGACGCGACGTTCACCGAAACGTCATGAGAACGGTCGAGAGGTGGCCCGGCGCATCGATCGGCCGAGGCGAGCCCAGGGTCGGGGGCGGGACGTCGGCCGATGCGACGTGACCGCGGGACCTGCCCATGCTCGATCCGAAGCGCTCCCTGCATGATGCCCCCGTCGTGGCGCGTGAGGCCGACGACGGACTGCCCGGCCTGGTCTGGGCCTATCGCTTCGACGGCGAGGGGATCGCCCGGCGGCTTTCCGGTGACGCCGTCGCCGAGGCACTCGTCGAGACGCGAGGCTGGGTGTGGCTTCACTTCAACCTCGCCGACAGCCGAGCCCGGACCTGGGTCGAGGAGACGGCGCCGTTGCCCGACTCGGCGAAGGAACTCCTGCTCGAAGCCGATGACCATCTGTGTCTGATCGCCGAAGACGACACGCTGATGGGGGTCTTCGCCGACTTCCGCCGCGAGTTCGATCACGATACCCGGGACATCGCTCGGCTGAAGTTCGCCCTCCACCGCGGCCTCCTGGTGACCGGACGCAGGCAGGCGCTGCAGTCGGTGGACGAGGTGCGCCGGGCGCTCCGAGCCGGCCTGACCTTCGAGAGCGGCGAGGCGCTGCTCGAACACCTCTTCGACACGTTCGCCGCCCAGGTCGGGACGATGACGCGCGAGCTCGTCGGCGAACTCGAGGCGATCGAGGACCGCGTGGTCGACGACGCGGTCGATCCGGAGGACATCCGCGTCGGCCCACTGCGCCGGACCGCGCTTCGCCTCGCCCGTCAGGTCGGAGCGCTCCGGCTCCACTTCGCCGCCCTCGTCGACAATCCCGAGCGCGAACTGCCCGACGACGTCTTCGCCATGACCGAACGGGTGGCGCTTCGTCTCGCTTCGATCGGCCGTGACGTCGAGACGATCCAGGAGCGAGCGCGGATCATCCAGGAAGAAGCCGCCGCCAAGTCCGCCGCCCACATGAATCGCCAACTCCAGACCCTTTCGGTACTGACCGCTCTGTTCATGCCGGCGACGCTGGTCACCGGCCTCTTCGGCATGAACACCCATGGCCTGCCCTTCGATGCCTCGGACACCGGCTTCTGGTGGGCGGCCATCGTCGCGGCCGCAGGCTCGGGCGCCGTCTATCTGGTGCTGAAGCGGATCGGCATCGTGAAGTGAGGCGACCGCCTCCGCGACCGTCACGCGGCGGTCGTCTCTCCGTCACGAAACCGTAGCGACGACCTCCTAAGCCGAGAGCATCGAACCTCACGGGACCCACCGGCGTGCTGCCGGTCGATCGGACGCGCGCGCGTTCCGGCAAGGAGAACCGCATGCTCACGATCGAGCGCCTCACCCGACGCTTCGGCGACTTCATCGCGGTCGACGCCGTCGACCTCGAGATCCCGTCGGGCCAGATGGTCGGCGTCATCGGCCGTTCCGGTGCCGGCAAGTCGACGCTTCTGCGGATGATCGATCGGCTGATCGAACCGAGCCAGGGCCGCATCACCTTCGAGGCCCGCGAAATCACCGCACTGAAGGGCGCGAGCCTGCGCCATTGGCGGCGCGACTGCGCCATGGTGTTCCAGCAGTTCGCCTTGGTCGACCGGCTCGACGTGCTGACCAACGTCATGATGGGGCGGCTCGACCACATGGCCGAGTGGCGCTCGTTCCTGAAGCTGTGGAGCGGCGACGACAAGGCGATCGCGCTCTCGGCGCTCGAGCTCTTCGACATCGCCGCGCTCGCCGCGAACCGGGCCGGCAGCCTCTCCGGCGGACAGCAGCAGCGCGTCGCCATCGCTCGCGCCCTGGTCCAGGAGCCGCGCGTCATCCTCGCCGACGAGCCGATCGCCTCGCTCGACCCGCGCAACACCAAGGTGGTGATGGACGCTCTGCTCCGGGTGAACCGCGACTTCGGCATCACCGTGCTGACCAACCTCCATTCGATCGATCTGGCCAAGCGCTACTGCGATCGGCTGATCGGCATGAAGGCCGGCCGCATCGTCTTCGACGGCAGCCCCCGCGATCTCACCGATGCGGTGGTCCGCGATCTCTACGGACTGGAAGCGGCCGACGTCATCGAGATCCCCGCCGCCGGCGACCCGACTCCCGACCAGATCCGCGCCGCCTGGGACGCCGACCGCGCCCGCGAACCGGTCTGATCTCATCGCCCGACATCCATCCGTCCCGTGCGGCAGGCCGCCGTCCGGACACTCTCGAGAGGAGCAATCCCCATGATCGACCGTCGTTCCGTGCTCGGCCTCGCCGCCGCCGCCGTCGCCTTCACCGCGGCCCCGGCCGTCGCCCAGGACTGGAAGGCCAAGTATCCGGAGATCGTCTTCGGCAAGATCCCGGACGAGAACGCCTCCGGCACCATGGACCGTTATCAGCCGCTGATGGACTTCCTCTCCAAGGAGCTCGGCACCAAGGTCACCCTGCGCATCGCCCAGGACTATGCCGCGGTGATCGAAGGCCAGCGTGCCGGTCAGATCCACATCGGCTATTACGGTCCGGCTTCTTACGCCCGCGCCGTCATGGTCGGCGCCAAGATCGAGCCGGTCGCCATCGAGGTGAACGAGGACGGCACCAAGGGCTACTACTCCGTCTTCTACGTGAAAAAGGACAGCCCCTATCAGAAGATCGAGGACCTCAAGGGTAAGAACCTCGGCCTCGTCGACCCGAACTCGACCTCGGGCAACAACGTGCCGCGCTTCTCGCTGGCCAAGATGGGCATCGAGCCGGAGAGCTTCTTCGGCAAGGTCGTCTACACCGGCTCCCACGAGAACGCCGTCATCGCGCTCGGCCAGGGCACCGTCGACGTCGCCGCCAACTGGTGGAACGACGAGAACGAGTCGATGCTGAAGCGCATGGAGCGCAAGGGCATGGCCAAGTACGAGGACTATCGGATCATCTTCAAGTCCGAGCAGATCGTGAACTCGCCGATCGCCATGATGTCCGATCTGCCGGAAGACCTGAGGAAGGCGATCTCGACCGCGCTCATCGCCTTCCCGGCCAAGGAGCCGGAGGCCTTCAAGAAGATGACCGACGGCAAGCAGAAGCCGTGGGTGCCGGTCACCCATGACGCCTACAAGCCGATCATGGAGCTCAACAAGTTCGTCGACGACCTGCGTAAGAAGAAGGCCTCGTGATCGAGGCCCGACGGGACCCGCCGGTGACACCGGCGGGTCTTCGCGCATCCGTTCCCCCTCCCTCTCTCCACGACGACGCGAGGACAGATGCCGACGACACTCCCCCGCCTCCCCGACCACCGCCTGCGGCCGCTCGCCGAGGCCTATGCGAGTGCGGTACGCGCCTCGCGGTTGCGGTTCCTCGTCGGCCTCGTCGTCTTCGCCGTCGTCGTCCTGGTGGCGGCGCGTTTCGCCGAAGTCGACCTCGTCCGCATGGCGAGCCGGCTCGGTGCGCTCGGCGACTACGTCGGCCGCCTCGTCGTCTTCGACAGCGGCGACCACGTCGGCCGCCCGGTGATCGTCGCGCCCGGCGAGTGGATGTGGGGCCTGACCCACTGGGCCAAGCTCATCGGCGACACGCTGCTCATCGCCTATGCCGGCACACTCCTCGGCGCCGTCGCCGCCTTCTTCCTGTCCTTCATGGCGGCGCGCAATCTCGGCCGCCATCCGATGGTGCGGGTCGGCGTCAAGCGCCTGCTCGAGTTCTGCCGCACCGTGCCGGAACTGGTGTTCGCACTGATCTTCGTCATCGCCTTCGGTCTCGGGCCGCTGCCGGGCGTTCTAGCACTCGCCATCCACACCACCGGGGCGCTCGGCAAACTCTTCTCGGAAGTGGTCGAGAACATCGACATGAAGCCGGTCGAGGGCACCACCGCCACCGGCGGCTCGTGGTGGCAGACGGTGCGCTTCGCCGTGGTGCCGCAGGTCGCGGCGAACTTCGCCAGCTACGCCCTGCTGCGCTTCGAGATCAACGTCCGCGGCGCCTCGGTGATGGGCTTCGTCGGCGCCGGCGGCATCGGCCAGGACCTGATCGAGGCGATCCGCAAGTTCTACTATGCCGACGTCTCGGCCATCCTGGTGCTGATCATCGCCACGGTGATGGTGATCGACCTCGCCACCGAACGTCTGCGCCACTCCCTGACCGCCACGGAGGCCCGGGCATGAGCGTCGTGATCCGAACCCCCGGCGACCTCGACGGACCGATGTCGGCCACCCGCCGCATCCGCAGCGCCCTCGGGCCGATGGCGCGAGAGAATCGTGCCGCCCTCGAGACGCGGCATCCGGCGATCTTCGCCGGCTCGCGCCTCGGCCGCGCCGCGACGACGGCGGTCGTCGTCGGCCTCCTCGGGCTTCTCGTCTTCGCGCTGTGGCGGCTCGAGTTCTCGTTTTCCCGCATCGGTGCCGGCCTCGGCCAACTCGCGCACTTCTTGACGCTGATGGTGCCACCATCGGCCGGAACCTGGGCGCGGTTCTGGCTCTTCCTCCATTCGCTCGGCGAGACGGTGGCGATCGCGCTCCTCGGCACGCTGGCCGCCGCGGTGCTCGCCTTCCCGTTCGGCTTCCTGGCGGCGAAGAATGTGGTGGCGCAGCGTGTGCTGCACTTCTTCACCCGCCGCTTCCTCGACACCATCCGCGGCGTCGACACGCTGATCTGGGCGCTGATCTGGATCAACGTCGTCGGCCTCGGCCCCTTCGCCGGCATCCTCGCCATCATGAGCTCGGACTTCGGCGCCTTCGGCAAGCTGTTCTCCGAGGCGATCGAGGCGGTCGAC
>CALMFH010000031.1 GCA_937864925.1 uncultured Alphaproteobacteria bacterium
CCTTGCCCTTCATGATCGCCTCGACCTCCTTGACGTTGACCATCGAGGTGTCGCCGGGGGTGGTCATGGCCAGCGCCCCGTGAGCGGCGCCGTATTCGACCGCGGCCTGCGGACCCTTGCCCTCCAGGAAGGCGTAGGCGACGCCCGAGGCGAAACCGTCACCGCCACCGACGCGGTCGTAGATCTCCAGGTTCTCGCGCATCGGCGCTTCGTAGAACTGGCCGCCGGCCCACAGGATCGCACCCCAGTCGTTGAAGGTGGCGGTCTTGGCATTGCGCAGTGTCGTCGCCGCCACCTTGAAGTTCGGGTAGGCCTCGACCGCCTTGACCATCATCTTCTTGAAGTTGGCGGGATCGATCGCCGAGATGTGCTCGTCGAGGCCCTCGACCTCGAAGCCGAGACAGGCGGTGAAGTCCTCCTCGTTGCCGAGCATGACGTCGACGTGATGGGCGATCTCGCGGTTGACCCGCTGCGCCGCCTCCTTGCCGCCCTGGCTCTTCCACAGCGAGGCGCGATAGTTGAGGTCGTAGGAGACGATCGTCCCGTATTTCTTCGCCTCGGTCACCGCCTCGATCACCGCCTCCGCCGTGTTGGAGGCCAGCGCCGCGAAGATGCCGCCGGTGTGGAACCAGCGCACCCCCTCCTCGCCGAACAGCTTCTCCCAGTTCACCTCACCGGGGCGGATCTGCGAAGCGGCGGAATGGCCGCGATCGGAGCAGCCCAGCGCGGCACGCACGCCGAACCCCTTCTCGGTGAAGTTCAGGCCGACGCGGGTGTTGCGACCGATGCCGTCGTGCTCGCGCCAGATGATCTTCGAGGTGTCGACGCCGCCCTGGCACATGAAGTCCTCGACCAGCCAGCCGAGGTCGTTGACCGGTAGCGCGGTGACCGCGGTGGCGCGCTTGCCCCAGCATTTGCGCATGGCGCGGGCGACGTTGTACTCGCCGCCGCCCTCCCACACCTGGAACGAGCGCGCCGTACGTACCCGGCCGAAACCGGGATCGAAGCGCAGCATGATCTCGCCGAAGGAGGCGCAGTCCCACTTGCAGTCGGCGGCGTTGCGGATGGTCAGGATGTCGTCGGCCATGGCTCACTTCCCCCGGATGGAACGGACCAGCGCGAGCGTGTCGCGCACCTTCTTCTCGATACCGGCGTAATCCTTGGCGTCGAGCAGGTCCTTGGTGATCAGGTTCGACCCCATGCCGACGCAGGCGACGCCGGCCTTGAACCACTTGGAGAGCGACTCCTCGGTGCAATCGACGCCGCCGGTCGGCATGATCTTCGTCCACGGGCAGGGCCCGAGCATCGCCTTGACGAACTCCGGACCACCGACCGACGAACCCGGAAACACCTTGACGATCTCGCCGCCGAGTTCCTCGGCGTAGCCGATCTCGGTGGCCGAGCCGCAGCCGGGCGAATAGGGGATCTTGCGGCGGTTGCAGACCTTGGCGACGTCGGGATTGAGCAGCGGCCCGACCACGAACTTGGCGCCGTTGGCGATGTAGATCCCGGCGGTCGGCGCGTCGACCACCGAGCCGACGCCCATGATGATCGACGGATCGGCACCGGCGAAGTGGCGCGTCACCTCGAGGAAGACGTGGGCGGCGAAATCGCCGCGGTTGGTGAATTCGATCGCCTTGGCGCCACCGTCGGCGCAGGCCTTGATCACGTTGCGGCAGAGCTCGACGTCGGGGTGGTAGAAGACCGGAATCACGCCCTGTTCGATCATCGCGGCCAATACCGACATGCGGTCGTGTCTCATCACGGACGTCCTTTCGATGGGGATCGCGCCGAGTGCGACGAGGATCGCCCGACGGGACGGCGATCGGTGGCGACGTCACGGAGGCGACCGGTCGCGCTCGCGATACCGAAGACATCGTCCCATAGGGTCCGATACCTGTCAACCTATCAGATAGGTTGTTCGGTCCGTGGTTTTCTGGCAGTCTGGCCCCATGACCGGCTTCGATCTCGCTCCCCTGGAACACGGCTCGCTCACCGAACGCGCGGTCGAGGCGTTGCTCGAACGGATCCTGGTACGGCGGCTGGAGCCGGGTACCTCACTGCCCTCGGTAGCGGTCCTGGCCGAGAGCATGGGGGTCAGTCGGCCGGTGGTGCGCGAGGCGCTCAACGCCCTGAAGGCGCTCGGCATCGTCGAGATCGCCAACGGCAAGAAGGCGGTGATTCGCGACCTCGACGGCGAGGTGCTGCGCATCTTCTTCCGCCGCGCTCTGCAGGTCGTCGACGACTCGGTGCGCGAGGTGATGGAAGTCCGCACCGGCATCGAGATCCGCGCCGCGGCGCTCGCCGCCCGCAACCGCTCCGATCGTCATCTCGCCACCCTGAAGGACCTCGTCGGCCGGATGGAGGAGGCGATCGACGATGCGGCGCGCTTTGCCCGCCACGACAGCGCCTTCCATCTCGCCGTCGCCGAGGCGAGCGGCAATCGCTTGATCTTCCACGTGGTCGAGTCGCTCGAGGCGGCGCTGCGCAACGCTTCCTATCAGGGGGTGCGGGCGATCGGTGAGCATGGGCGGGTGCGCGACGTCATCGACGAACACCGCGGCCTTCTCGCCGCCATCGAGGTCCACGACGAAACCCGCGCCGCGGCGCTGATGCACGACCACATCGCCGCCGCCATGGACCGCATGGGGCTGACCACCTGAGACCACCGCCCGAGCCTGCCGACGGTAAAGATCACAGCACCGCGCCGATGTGCCAGGGGACGAATTCGTCGTCGCCGTAGCCGAAGACCTCGCTCTTCGTCCGCCCGCCCGAGGCGACCGCCAGGACACGGGCGAAAATTTCTGCGCCGACCGCGTCGACCGTGACCTCGCCGGTGAGGATGCGACCGGCATCGAGATCGATGTCCTCGGCCATGCGACGGGCGAGGTCGGAATTCGACGCCACTTTGATCGACGGCGTCGGCCGGCAGCCGAAACAGGAGCCGCGGCCGGTGGTGAAGACCACGACATTGGCGCCACCTGCGACCTGTCCCGTCGCCGACACCGGATCGTAGCCGGGCGTGTCCATGAAGACGAGCCCGTGGGCGGTGACCTTCTCCGCGTAACGCACCACGTCGACCAGCGGACTGCGCCCACCCTTGGCGACGGCGCCGAGCGACTTCTCCAGGATGGTGGTCAGTCCGCCGCGTTTGTTGCCCGGCGAAGGATTGTTGTCCAGCGACGCGCCGGTCGCCGCGACGTAGTCGCGCCACCAGTCGAGCCGTTCCGTCAGCTTGGCGGCGATCGCCGGTTCGGCGCGGGCGGTGAGCAGATGTTCGGCGCCGTAGATCTCCGGCGTTTCGGAGAGGATCGCCGTGCCGCCGGCGGCGACCAGCCGATCCATGGCGGCGCCGAGCGCCGGATTGGCGGTGATGCCGGAGAAGCCGTCGGAGCCGCCGCACTGCAGGCCCACCACCAGTTCCGACGCCGGCACCTCGACGCGGGTGAGCTTCGACGCGGCGGCGGCCATCGGTTCGAGGACCGCCAACGCCTTCGTCACCGCCGAACGCGAGCCGCCGACGTCCTGGATGTCGAAGGCGGTGATCCGGGCGTCCTTGCCGACCTTGGCGTAGAGCGCGATCTGATTGACCTCGCAGCCGAGACCGATCAGTAGCGTCGCCGCGAAATTGGGATGGCCGAGATAGCCGGCGAGGGTGCGCCGGAGGATCGCCGCACCTTCGCCGCCGGTCGCCATGCCGCAGCCCTGGCCGTGGACGATCGGCACGAAGCCATCGATGCCGGGATGGTTCGGCAGGAGCAGCCGGTTCGCCTCCTCGGCGATGCGGCGGACGACCGTCACCGAGCAGTTCACCGAAGCGACGATGCCGATGTAGTTGCGGGTGCCGACCCGGCCGTCGGCGCGGCGGTGGCCGAGGAAGGTCGCGGGACCGGGCTCGGGCAGCGGCCGGGCCGTGGTGGCGACGACGCGGCGTTCGCTGCCGGGGGTGAAGCCGATCTCGTCGGTGTGAACATGGGCACCGGGCGCGATGTCGGCGAGGGCTTCGCCGATCGGTTGAGCGTACTTCACCACCGTCGCGCCACCGGCGATCGGTTTCAGCGCCACCTTGTGGCCGGCGGGGATCGGCTCGGCGGCGACGACGCCGGGGGCGACGGCGTCGCCGGGGGAGAGCGCCCGGATCGCCACGCCCACGTCGTCGTCCGCGGCGAGCACCACCACGCCCTGCGCGCTCATCCCGAACCCTCCGCTGCGATGGTCGCGACCGTCGCCTGCGCGCCGAACCGATAGAGCCGATCGAGGGCGGTGGTCACCGCCGCCATGAACCGCGGGTCGGCGGGCAGGTCGGCGCCGAACACTTCGTGCACCCCCGCGAGCGCCGGAGCGAGGCGCGCCGCGATCGGTCCGGCTTCGTCGGCGATCGCCCTGAGGCGCGCCGCCAACGGGTCGCGCACGTCGATGGCTGCGCCCCTCTCGTCGATGCCGGTGACGTAGCGCATCCACGCGGCGACGCCGAGCGCCAGCCGGTCGATCGGGGCGCCGAGCGTCAGCCGGTCACGAATGGTGCCGAGCAGGCGTTGCGGCAGCTTCTGCGAGCCGTCCATGGCGATCTGCCAGGTGCGGTGCTTCAGCGCCGGATTGCGGAAACGGGCGAGGAGATCGCCGCGATAGGCGGAAAGATCGACGGAAAGCGCCGGTAGCGTCGGGGCGCTCTCGTTCGCCATCAGGTCGGCGACGAGGCGGGCGAGCGCCGGCTCGCCCATCGCCGCGGCGACGGTCTCGTGCCCCATCAGGTAGCCGAGATAGGCCAGCGTCGAATGCGAGCCGTTGAGGAGGCGGAGCTTCATCAACTCGTAGGGCGCCACGTCGGACACGAACTCGACGCCGACCCTCTCCCAGGCGGGGCGGCCGAGCGGAAAGTCGTCCTCCACCACCCATTGGGTGAAGGGCTCGGTGACGATCGGCCAGGCGTCCTCGAGCCCGATCGCGGCGGCGACGCTCGCCCGGTCGGCGTCGGTGGTCGCCGGCACGATGCGGTCGACCATGGTCGAGGGAAAGCGAACTTCGTCGGCGACCCACTTGCCGAGGTCCGAGTCGAAGAGTTCGGCGAAGCGGACGACGAGGCCGCGCAGGGTGTGGCCGTTGGCCGGCAGATTGTCGCAGGCGAGCACGGTGAAGGGCGCGAGCCCCCGGTCGCGGCGATGGCGCAGGCCGCCGACGATGGTGCCGATGGTCGAGCGAGCGTGGTCGAGATGCTTCAGATCGTGGACGATCTCGGGATCGTCCTCGTTGAGCGTGCCGGTCGCCGGGTCGTGGCAGTAGCCCTTCTCGGTGACCGTGGTCGAGACGATCCGGACCTCCGGATCGGCGAGGCGGACGTGCAGGCCGGTCGGGTCCTCGCGGGCGATCATCACGCCGGTCAGCGAGCCGATCACCCGACGTCGGGCGCCGTCACCGTCGACCGCCGAGACGGTGTAGAGGTTGTCTTGAGGGAAGAGGGCATCGCGGGTCTCGCCGGTCCGCAACGACACGCCGAGAATGCCCCAGTTCGGATCCTCGGCGAGCAGCGCGTCGGTGTAGACCGCCTGATGGCCGCGGTGGAAGGCGCCGACGCCGAGATGGACGATGCCGGTCTCGATGTCCTCGCGGTCGTAGGCGAAGCGCTCCACCGAAGGGTCGAGGCGATCGAGGGTGGCTTCGCAGAGACGGTCCATGGCGGGTCTCGATGGATCCTGCGGGCATTTCCGGTGACCGGGCACCGGACGCCCTCAGTGGTCGGAACGCTTGGCGCGCGCGACGATCTGGGTCGGGTTGACGAAGCGCAGGGCGATGATCAGCCAGATCAGGGTGGTGATCATGTAGATCACCGCCATGGCGTCGATCGACTGCACCGCCCGCACACCGGCGGCGAAGACGGCGTAGTAGAGGGCGACGACCAGCGTCTGCGATCCCGGCCCGGCGACCAGGAAGGTCAGCTCGAACATGGCGATGGTGCGGACGAGGACGAGCAGCAGCGCGGCGAGCACGCCGGGCAGCAGGATCGGCACCAGCACGTAGACGAAGACCTTCGCCGTGCTCGCCCCGAAGACGCGGGCGGCGGCCTCGATGCGCGGATCGATCTGTTCGATGAACGGGATCATCACCAGCACCACGAAGGGCACCGTCGGCACCAGATTGGCCAGGATCACCCCGGCGAGCGAACCGCCCAGCCCGGATTTGTAGAGCACGGTGGCGAGAGGGATGCCGTAGGTGACCGGCGGCACCAGCAGCGGCAGCAACAGCAGCAGCATCACCGCCTTCTTGCCGGGGAATTCGCGGCGAGCCAGCGCATAGGCCGCCGGCACGCCGACCAGACCGGACAGCGCCACCACCGAGCCGACCACCTGGAAGGTGACCCACAGCACGTCGCCGAGTTGGAACTCGTCCCAGGCAGCGAAGTACCATTTGGTGGTGAAGCCGGCGGGCAGCCAAGTGCCGAGCCAGCGGGTGGCGAAGGAGGAGGTGAGCACCGAGCCGATCAGCCCGGCCAGGTTCAGCACGAAGAAGCCGACCAGAACCCAGACGGCGGTCACCCAGAGGCGGGTCGAGAGGGGGGTCTTGGATGCGGTCATGATCCCCTCCTCAACCCTTGGCCGCGGCGACCGGGCCACGATAGACCAGTGTCCGGCCGCCGAGCACGGCGACCACCACGACGAGCTGGACGAAGCCCATCACCATCGCGATCGCCGAGGCGAGCGAGTAGTCGTACTCCTCGAAGGCGGCCTGATAGGCGGCGATCGATATGACCCGTGTGGCGTTGGCGGGATCACCGACCAGCACCGCGGAGGGCAGCACCGAGAAGGCCTGGACGAAACTCAGGCAGAAGGTGATGGCGAGGCCGGGCAGCAACAGCGGCAGGAAGATCTCGC
>CALMFH010000032.1 GCA_937864925.1 uncultured Alphaproteobacteria bacterium
TCATGTCGCTCGCCCGTGGCCGCGAATTCCTCTCCATTCCCGGCCCGACCAACGTGCCCGAGGCGGTGCTCGCCGCCATGCACCGCCCCGCGGTCGACATCTACGCCGCCGACCTGCTCGATGTGACGAGCACCCTGCTCGCCGATCTTCGTCGAGTGTTCCGCTCCGAGACGGCCTCGACCTACATCTACATTTCCAACGGCCACGGCGGGTGGGAGGGGGCGCTGACCAACGTGCTCTCCCGCGGCGACAAGGTGCTGGTGCTCGCCTCCGGCCGCTTCGCCGTCGGCTGGGGCGAAGCCTGCGGCATCCACGGCGTCGAGGTCGAGGTACTGCCGCGGACCTGGCGCGAGGCGGTCGATCCGGCGGCGGTGCGGGCCCGCCTCGCCGCCGACACCGAGCACCGGATCAAGGCGGTGCTGATGGTCCAGGTCGACACCGCCTCGGGTGTGGTCAACGACGTGCCGGCGATCCGTGCCGCCCTCGACGCGAGTGGCCATCCGGCCCTCCTCATGGTCGACGGCATCGCCTCGATCGGCTGCATCCCCTTCGAGATGGAGGCCTGGGGCGTCGACGTCGCCGTCACCGCTTCGCAGAAGGGGTTGATGATGATCCCCGGCCTCGCTTTCGTCGCCGCCGGCCCGAAGGCCAAGGCGGTGCACGCGACAGCCGACCTGCGCGAGTCCTACTGGGACTGGACCGCCCGCGACATGGCCGAGAGCTACCGCAAGTTCTGCGGCACTGCCCCGGCCCACGCCCTCTTCGGCCAGCGCGTCGCCTTCGACATGCTGTTCGAGGAGGGCCTCGACCACGTCTGGAAGCGCCATTCGGCGCTGGCGCGGGCCACCCGCGCCGCGGTCGCGGCATGGGCGAAGGGCGGAGCGCTCGACTTCAACATCACCGATCCCGTCCACCGCTCGGATTCGGTGACGACCATCCTCACCCCCGGCTTCGATCCGCAACGCCTGCGCGATTTCTGCCGCGAGCGCTGCGGCGTCGTCCTCGGCTCCGGCATCGGCGATCTCGCGGGCCGAGCCTTCCGCATCGCCCACATGGGCTACGCCAACGCCCCGATGGTGCTCGGCACCCTCGGCGCGGTCGAGATCGGCCTGAAGGCGCTCGCCATCCCCCACGGCGCCGCCGGCGTCCAGGCCGCGGTCGAGAGCCTGCAGGAGTTTTTCGCCTGACGAGCTTCAGTCGAGGCTCGGGCGCACCGTCGCCGGACTGCGCCGGTAGTCGATGGTCTCGAAGCGCATCGATCTCAGATCGACCATCAGCAGCTTGCGGAACAACGGTTCGCCGACCCCGGTGACCAGCTTCAACACCTCGGTCGCCGCCAGCGTGCCGAGCACGCCGACCACCGCGCCGAGGATGCCGGCCTCGGCGCAGGCCGGGACCAGACCGCGCGGCGGCGGCTCGGGGAAGAGGCAGCGATAGCTCGGGTTGGGCGACCCGTCGTGACCGGGCAGATGGGGCGCCAGCGTGGTGATCGACCCGTCGAATTCCGAGACGGCGGCGGTGACCAGGATACGGCCGACGGCGAACGAGGTGTCGGCGGCGAGGAAGCGCGTGGCGAAGTTGTCGGAGCCGTCGACGACGATGTCGTAGGCCTCGGTGAGGGCCCGCGCGTTCTCCGCGGTGAAGCGAACGGCGTGGGTCTCGACCGCGACGTGCGGATTGAGCCGGGCGACGGCGTCGCGTCCGCTCTCCACCTTGAGGCGGCCGACGTCGGGGGTGCCGTGGATCACCTGGCGCTGCAGGTTGGAGAGCGACACGTGGTCGTCGTCGACGAGCCCGAGGGTGCCGATCCCGGCGGCGGCGAGATACATGACGATCGGCGCCCCGAGCCCGCCGGTGCCGATGCACAGAACCCGCGCCGCCTTCAGCTTCTGCTGCCCCGGCCCGCCGACGTCGCGCAGAACGATGTGGCGTGCGTAGCGTTCGAGTTCAGATTGTGAAAACATGAAGTTCACCCGTGCGGACCGGACTCATGCCAATACGTCGTTTTCGCCTCTATGTCGACGAGACCGGGACGGATGCCATGTCCGGCATCGAGCACGTTGCGCATCGCTATCTCAGCCTGACAGGTGTGGCGATCGACGAAGAGCGGTTGGAGGACGCCCGAGATCGTCTCGTGGCGCTCAAGGCGCGCTATTTCCGCGTTCACCCCGACGATCCGCCGGTGGTGATCCACCGCAATGACATCCTCCGCCGGACCGGTCCATTCCAGGTCTTCGGGGACGGCGACCTCCTCCGCCGCTTCGGCGAGGATTGGCTCGACTATCTCGGGGAGACACCGTTCACCGCCTTCACCGTCTTCGTCGACAAGCTGGCGATGTCGCGGCGGGAATACTGGGCCATCCGGCATCCCTACCACTATGCGATGGAACTGCTGGTGGAGAAGTTCACCCTCTTCCTCGAACGGAACGGCGCACTCGGCGACATCATGCCGGAGGAACGGCGTGGGAAGAAGGATCAAGCTCTGCAGGCGGCCTTCGAAGAGGTTCGCGAGCGCGGAACGAGGTATGTCGGAGCGGCTCGTATCGCGGCGGCAATCCCTTCGCGGAATCTCAAGTTCCGCGCCAAGATGGCCAACGTCGCCGGTCTCCAGATCGCCGACTCGGTCTCGTATGTGAGCGAGAAACACATAAAAAGGCACCGCTTCGCGCGTGAGATGGTGCTTTCCGACTATGAGACGCGGTATCTCGCGATGCTGATCGATCACAAGTACGATCGCTCGCCGCAACGGCTTGATCGCATCTGGGGATATGGGATCAAGATCGTGCCGTAAAGCTAGAATGGGGCCGCGAGGGCCCCACTCGATGGATTCTGCACCATCTGATACCGGCCGCTCGTGAGCACCGGGTTGAACGACACTTTAGATCGCACGCTCGGTTTGTCAACAGTTCTATGTATGTTCCTGTTGACAGAATCGGGAAACAGAGTCTGTCGACTCCTTTCCCGATTCAAATCAGGCGCTTCGCCGCTCACTCCAACCCTTCGAACAGCACCGTCGAGAGGTAGCGTTCGGCGAAGGACGGGATGATCACCACGATGGTCTTGCCGGCATTCTCGGGCCGCTTACCGAGGGCGATCGCCGCGGTCAGAGCCGCGCCCGACGAGATGCCGACCGGAATGCCTTCGAGCCGCGCCACGCCCCGCGAGGTCGCCACCGCGTCCTCGTTCGAGACGGTGACGATCTCGTCGTAGACCTGCGTGTCGAGCACGCCCGGGACGAAACCGGCGCCGATGCCCTGGATCTTGTGCGGCCCCGGTTGGCCGCCGGAGAGGATCGGCGAAGCCGAGGGCTCGACCGCGACGATCTTCACCCCCGGCTTGCGGGCCTTCAACACCTGGCCGACGCCGGTGATGGTGCCGCCGGTGCCGATGCCCGAGACCAGGATGTCGATACCGCCGGCGGTGTCGTTCCAGATCTCCTCGGCCGTGGTGACGCGATGGATCGCCGGGTTGGCCGGGTTCTGGAACTGCTGCGGGATCACCGCGCCGGGGATCTCGGCGGCGAGTTCCTCTGCCTTGGCGACCGCCCCCTTCATGCCCTTCGGGCCTTCGGTCAGCACCAGTTCGGCGCCGAGGAACTTGAGGAGCTTGCGCCGCTCGATCGACATGGTCTCGGGCATCACCAGGATCAGCCGGTAGCCGCGCGCGGCGGCGACGAAGGCGAGCGCGATGCCGGTGTTGCCGGAGGTCGGCTCGATCAGCGTGGTACCCGGCCCGATCTTCCCCTCCGCCTCCAGCGCCTCGATCATGGCGACGCCGATGCGGTCCTTGACCGAGGCGAGCGGATTGAAGAACTCGAGCTTGGCCAGGAGGTTCGCCTTGACGCCCTCGGCCGCGGCGAGCTTGTCGAGGCGGACGATCGGCGTGTCGCCGACGGTCTCGGTGATCGACGAATAGACGCGGCCGCGGCCGGGCTTTGCGACTTCGCTCATGATGCGCACTCCGAGATGGTCTCCGCCCGTGACGGGCGCGTGGCGGCGATCCTAGGAACGCCGCGGTCCCGACGCCAGCCCGGCGCATATCAGGAATCGGCGATCTTCGGAAAAATTTGGCGTGAATGGCCGGATCGGGAGCACGATGGCCTCACTTGGGCCGAGGTGTCCTCGGCGATCGCGAAACCTGGTTCTCTCGCGCCGGTTCACCCGGCGATGCCGGTCGAGCCGAAACCGCCGGCCCCGCGCCCGGTCTCGCCGACCGCCTCCACCACCACGAGCCGGGTCCGCGTCACCTCGGCGGCGACGAATTGGGCGATGCGCTCGCCGCGTCGGACCGTGAACGGCTCGGCGCCGAGATTGACCAGGATCACCTTCACTTCGCCGCGGTAGTCGGCGTCGATGGTCCCGGGCGAATTGAGCACGGTGACACCATGCTTCAGCGCGAGGCCGGAGCGCGGCCGGACCTGCCCCTCGTGCCCCGGTGGGATCTCCAACACCAGGCCGGTCGGCACCAGGGCGCGGCCGAGCGGCGGCAACACCAGCGGTGCGTCCTCGGGCAGCGCCGCGACCAGATCGAAGCCGGCCGCCTCGTCCGACTGATAGGCCGGCAGCGGCAGACCTTCGGCGTGGGCGAGCCGTTGCACGCCGATTTCGATGGTGGCGCGGGTCATGACGGTGTCCTCAGGCGGAGCCGATCAGGATGCCGGTCAGGAACACCAGGGCTCCGCCGACGACGATCTGGAATGCCGCGCGCAGGAAGGGCGTGTCCATATATTTCCAGCGGATCCACGAGATCGCCCACAGCTCGATGATCACCAGCACCACCGCGACGCCGGTCGCCCAGGCGAAGTTCGGGATCAGGTAGGGCAGGGCGTGTCCGAGCCCGCCGATCATGGTCATGGCGCCGGAGACGATGCCGCGGATCCAGGGGCTGCCGCGCCCGGACAGCGCACCGTCGTCGGAGAGCGCTTCGGCGAAGCCCATCGAGATGCCGGCGCCGATCGAGGCGGCGATACCGACCAGGAAGGTCTCCCAGGTCGAGTGGGTGGCGAAGGCGGCGGCGAACAGCGGCGCCAGCGTCGACACCGAGCCGTCCATCAGCCCGACCAGGCCGGGCTGGACGTACTGCAGGATGAACAGCCGGTGCGCCGCCTCGTTCTCCTCCGCCTTCACGTCGGCCGGCAGATGGGTGAGGCCGAGGCGGTGAGCCAGCGACAGATGGGCACCCTCGGCGTCGGCGAGATCGCCGAGCAACTTGCGGAGCTTGGCGTCGGTGGTGCGCTTCGACGCCTGGACGTAGAAGCGCCGCGACGCCGCCTCCATCACCAGCGCTTCCTTGCGGATGGTCTCGAGCGGCAGGTGCGTGGCCAGCCACAACGGCCGGCGTTCGAAGAAGCCGGTGACGTTCTCGCGGCGGATGAGCGGGATGCGCTCGCCGAATTTCTCGCGATGCAGCTCGATCAGCCAGCGGCGATGGGTGTTCTCCTCCTCGGCCATCTCGTCGAAGACGGCGGCAGACGCCGGATAGCGTTCGCGCAACGTGTCGGCATAGGCCTGATAGATGCGTCCGTCGTCCTCTTCGGCCGAGATGGCGAGGGCGAGGATCTCCTGCTCGGTGAGATCGGAGAAGCGGCGCTTGCCGAAACCGAAGATCGCCATGTCGTTCCCTCGCGCGGTGACGTCCGAGGAGGCCACCGAATGCTCCGTCGGTCCAGTCTGGAATCGTTCCAGGTACGCTACCAGAGCCGGGCCGGTTCACCGAGCGCGCGCGATGCAGGGCCGCCGTGCCGGCATCGGTCAGCGGGGAAGGCCGGCGAGGCACTCCTCGGCCACCCGTTCGCCCTCCAGGAAGGCGCCGCCGACGGTGCCCCACAGCGTGGGATGGGTCGCCTCGCCGGCCAGCCATACACGGCCGTCGAGCGATCGGCGCAGGATGGTGCGGTCGTTGCCGTGGCCCGGCTCGGCGCAGGAGAACGAACCGGCGATCCAGCGATCCTTGCGCCAACCGGTGGCGTGGCTGCGCCCGACGGCCTTGCGCGCCTCCGACCCGAAACTCTCGACCAGGAGCGAGACGGCGAAGTCGATCATCGCCTTCTCCCCCGCCGCCACCAGATCCTCGGCGAAGGACCCGCCGGTGTCGGCGAAGACGAGATCGCTGCCGTCGACCGCCGCGGAGAGACGCATCGTCCGCTTGCCCGGCCGGACGAAGAACACCTCCTCGTCGGCGTGAAAGTGGAACGGATTGCCCGGGATCTCCAGCACCACCCGTTCGTAGACGCCGAGCGACAGGCCGGCGAGCGCATCCTCCTGATCGGCCGGCAGCGGCGGATCGAAGCGGATGCCGCCTCGCGCCAGCACGTCGGTCGAGGCGGTGACGATCACCGCCGCCGCCTCCAGCCGCCCGGCCGTCGTCTCGACCGCCACGCGCCTGCCGCTGCGATCGATGCGGGTCACGGCGACGCCGGTGGTGATCGGCAGGCCCTCGGCGAGGCGGGCGAGGAAGGCGCCGTAGCCGCCGGTGAAGAGCTGG
This sequence comes from uncultured Alphaproteobacteria bacterium, assembly GCA_937864925.1. Lineage (GTDB taxonomy): Bacteria > Pseudomonadota > Alphaproteobacteria > Rhizobiales > Ancalomicrobiaceae > CALBKH01. Next base: position 6,484 of record CALMFH010000032.1, read on the forward strand.
TTGGTGCCCTCGCGCGATCGCGCGAAGTCGAGGGTCGAGATGTGGTCGAGATCCTTGCCGCAGTCGTTGGGGCCGACGGTGAAGGCGACGAGATCGGCGACCGAACCGAGACCGCGCGGCAGCATCTGCGAGGCGGCCACGTCGATACCCTGCCGCCCGGCTTCCTGGATCGCCTGGGCGAAGGCCTCGACCCCGTGCGAGAAGGTGTCGAACTCGCCGTCGTCGGCACGGCGCCGGCCGATTCGCAGGGTCTCCTCGCCGTCGCTCGCCCGGACCGCCACGCCGAGATCGCGGGCGAGGGCGGGAAACGGCGTCGCCCGGGCGGCGTGCAGCCAGTGGGCGCCGAGATCGCAGGGCCGGCCGAAGCGGGTGGTGTCGGTGACGCAGCGCCCGCCGATGCGCTCGCTCGCCTCCAACACCAGACAGCTGCGTCCGGCGGTGGTGAGGCGGCGGGCGGCGGCGATACCCGCCGCCCCGGCCCCGACGACGACGACGTCCGCCGGCATCATCGGCGCGGCGCGGCCGACACGGGGCAGGGTGGTGGCGAGAGCGGCGAGGAGCACGGCACGACGATCGAGCATGGAGACGGGGCTCCGACTGGGTCTTGCCCGAGCCTAGAGCATGTTCCGATCGAACGGGAACAGTCCGAACGAAAAGAACCTGCTGCGGAGGGAGATCGGCGGGGTTTTCGGTCCGATCCGAGCGGATCGGAAACCGCTCGGGACCCTGTCGCGGCCGAATCGCCGCCGCCGCTGGCGACGACCGCCCGATGAACGAGGCGCGGCCTTGCCGGATCGGGTTTCCCACGACTACCTTGACGGGCCCGCCGCATGCGAGGGTCGGCACGAAGCGCCCGCCTCTCAGGGAGATCGTCATGAGCGAAGAGAACGCGTCCCGTCCCAAGGAAGATCGCGGCGTCGGCCGCCGCCGGCTGCTCGGCCTCGGTGCCGCGTCGGCGGTCGGTGTGCTCGCCGCTCCGGCGATCGTCCGCGCCGACACCAAGCTCACCTGGAAGATGGTGACCTCCTGGCCGAAGAATTCCCCCGGCGTCGGCGTCAACGCCCAACGCCTCGCCGACAGCATCACCGCCATGTCCGGCGGCCGGCTGACCGTCCAGCTCTACGCCGCCGGCGAGCTGGTGCCGCCCTTCGAGTGCTTCGACGCGGTGTCGACCGGCGCCGCCGAGATGGCCCACGCCTCGCCCTACTTCTGGCAGGGCAAGGACAAGTCGTTCCACTTCTTCACCGGCGTCCCCTTCGGCCTCTTCGCCAACGAGCACATGGGCTGGATCTGGTACGGCGGCGGCCAGCAGCTGTGGGAGAAGGCCTACGCCCCCTTCGGCGTCCAGCCCTTCTACTGCGGCTCGTCGGGCCCGCAGGCCGGCGGTTGGTTCCGCAAGGAGATCAAGACGGTCGACGACTTCAAGGGCCTCAAGATGCGCATCGCCGGCCTCGGCGGCGAGGTGCTGCGCCGGCTCGGCGTCAACGTCGTGCTGCTGCCGCCGGGCGAAGTGTTCCAGGCGATGCAGTCCGGCACCATCGACGCGGCCGAGTGGATCGGCCCGTGGAACGACCTCGCCTTCGGCCTCTTCCGGGTGGCGAAGTACTACTACCTACCGTCCTTCTTCGAGTTCGGTCCGGCGCTGGAGCTGATGGTCAACAAGAAGCTCTACGACGGCCTCGCCGACGACCTGAAGGACATCGTCAAGCGCGCCGCCTTCGCCTCCGCCGCCGAGAGCTGGGCCGACTTCACCTATCACAACATCGCCTCGCTGAAGCCGGTGATGGACAAGGAGGGCGTCCAGATCCGCACCCTCTCCGACGACGTGATCAAGGTGCTGGCCAAGGAGACCAGGGCGGTGATGGCCGAGATCGCCGCCACCGGCGCCATGGCCAAGGAGGTCTACGACAGCTTCGAGGCCTTCCGCCAGCAGTCGATGACCTACGCCAAGGTCATGGACCTCGCCGCCTACCAGATGCGCGAACTCGGCCGCGAAGGGTGACGGTTCGGTCCGATCCGCCTTGGACGACGATAGGGGCGCCCCTCGGGGCGCCCGGTGGCCGACGATGCGGACGCCCCTCGCGCGTCCGTCGCGTTTTCGGGGAACCGTGGGAGATCGAACGAGGCGCGCCACTCAACCCGGAGCGGCCTTCGCCGCCTCGAACTTCTCCGCCGCGGCCTCGACCGGGCACGTCTCGGCGCGGCAACCGTCCTTGTCGCAGGCACGGCAGACCCGATCGGCGGTGGCGCGGCCGTCGATAGGCACTTCGAGCATCTTGTCGAGGGCGCGGGAGAGCGCGTCGATCTCGTCGGCGTCGAGCCCCGCCATCAGCGCTTCGGCGGCGGCGATGCGCTTGTCCTGGAACTGGCCGGCCCGGCGCCGGCCGCGCGCCGTCACCTCGACCCTGACCTCGCGCCCCTTGCGCGAGAGACGGCGTACCAGCCAGTCCTTCTCCAGCCGATCGATCAGCCGCACCGTCGCCGAATGGGTGAGACCGATGGTACGCGCGATGTCGAGGATCGCGGTCGGGCCGTTCTGGCGCAGAGTCTGCAGCGCCGCCACCGCGCTCGCCGACAGGTCTTCGGTGTCGGCGTGTACCGCGTCGTGCAGCAACGTGGCGAAGGTGGCGAGCCGATTGGCGATGATGCGGTGCGACATGCACGATGCATGGCACGTTCGCCGTGACCCGACAATCGGGCGAAGGTCGAAAAAGCCGGGCGTCTTCGAGCCGTCTCGACATTCGGCTCACGCCGTGAGGATCTTCTCCATGAACACCAGATCGAGCCACCGGTCGAACTTGCGGCCGACCTGCGGCAGGCGGCCGACCTCGACGAAACCGAGGGTGGAGTGCAAGGCGATCGACGCGGCGTTGCCCGCCTCGATGCCGGCGATCATCGCGTGCTTGCCCAGTGAGATCGCCCGCGCCTCCAGTTCGACCACCAGCGCCCGCGCCGCGCCGCGGCGATGGAAGCGATCGTCGACGTAGACCGAATGCTCGCAGGTGTGGCGGTAGCCGTCGAAGGCGCGGAAATCGCCGAAGGAGCCGTAACCGGCGACCGCGCCGTCGATCTCGGCGACCAGAATCGGATAGCCGAGCGCCCGCCGGGCCGCGGCCCAGCGGCGCCGGTCGTCGAGATCGACGATCACCTCGTTCCAGATGGCGGTCGTATGGGCGACGGCATGGTTGTAGATGCGACGGATCGCCTCGAGATCGGCGTCCTCGGCGTCGCGGATCCTCATGGTCGTCCCCTCCCGGCACTCGCGGCGGCGGACCTCACCGGAACGGTTCGCCGGGATAGGCGCCCCAGATCCGGCCCTGCTCGATCCAGCCCTTGACCCCGTCGGCGGCGACGCGGCACCAGCGGCCGTCGCACTCCGCCATCTCGACCAGCACACCGGGCTCGACCTGGGCGACGACACGCGCCGCCGCCTCGCCCTTGTCGCGCAGCGGCGTCGTGCCCTTCTTCTCCCAGGGAGAGACGAGCGCGGTGCGTCGGCCGGAGAGCAGCGATTTCTGCACCCAACCCTCCGCCCCTTCCGAATCACGGATGCGGAACCAGACGTCGAACTCCTGGATGACCTCGACCGGCACGCCGGCCTTGACGAAGGTCCAGGCGACCTCGTGGTCCTTGCTCGGCCCCTGACGCACGTTGACCGGCGCCGACTTGGTCGAGACGAAGCGCGGCAGCGGCAGTCCGCTCGGGCCGACGGCCTGTTGAGCGGCGGCGGGAGCCGGCGACCCGGCGATCAGGGCGAGAAGAGCGGCGGAGGCGAGCGGACGGAGGATCATCGATCTCACTGTGGCGACGAAGCGATCGGCGGTGCACATCGGGTTCTCTACCACGTCCCGCGGTCGCCGCCACCGACCGAGACGAAAGGTAGGTTCCTCGACGAATTGTCATTTACGAGGCATCTGCTAGACAGGACGGACATGCACCGAGTGCCCCGGCCGACGACTCTGCGTCGCAGCGGTTAAGGACACTTCAACGCGCGACGACTTCGACGCGCGATTCGAGACCTCCGCCATCGGAAGCGGGTCGCCTCGGGTGCACGGCGAGAACGAAGTCGGGGAGCAGCATCCATGCCGAAGAGCAAACCCTCGGTGATCGTCACCCGGCGTCTTCCCGACGTCGTCGAGACCCGGATGCGCGAGCTCTTCGACGCCCGTCTCAGCCTCGACGATCGTCCCATGACCCAGGCCGAGCTGGTCGAGGCGGTGAAGAGCTGCGAAGTGCTGGTGCCGACCGTCACCGACACCATCGACGCGGCGGTGATCTCCCAGGCCGGTCCGCAGCTGCGCCTGATCGCCAACTACGGCAACGGTGTCGACAACATCGACGTCCAGACGGCGCTGAACCGCGGCATCACCGTCACCAACACCCCGGGCGTCCTCACCGAGGACACCGCCGACATGACCATGGCCCTGATCCTCGCGGTGCCGCGCCGCATCGCCGAAGGCATGGCGGTGATCCGCGAGGGCGAGTGGAACGGATGGTCGCCGACCTGGATGCTCGGCCACCGTATCTGGGGCAAGCGTCTCGGAATCATCGGCATGGGCCGCATCGGCCAGGCGGTCGCTCGCCGTGCCCGCGCCTTCGGCATGTCGATCCACTACCACAACCGCCGCCGCCTGCCGGGGTCGGTGGAGGAGGGCCTGGAGGCGACCTGGTGGGAGAGCCTCGATCAGATGCTCGCCCGCATGGACGTCATCTCCATCCACTGCCCACACACGCCGGCGACCTACCACCTCCTCTCGGCCCGCCGCCTCAAGTTGATCCGCCCCGAGGCCTTCGTGGTCAACACCGCCCGCGGCGAGGTGATCGACGAGAACGCGCTCGCCCGCATGTTGGAGGCCGGCGAACTCGCCGGCGCCGGTCTCGACGTGTTCGAGCACGAGCCGGCGGTCAATCCCAAACTCGTCCGCTCCAAGCGTGTCGTGCTCCTGCCGCACATGGGCTCGGCCACCATCGAGAGCCGCGTCGACATGGGCGAGCGGGTGATCATCAACATCAAGACGTACCAGGATGGCCACCGTCCCCCCGACCGCGTCCTGCCGTCGATGCTGTGAGCGCCGCCGGAACGGTTCGCCCGCCGTCTCCGTCGCCGTGTCCGTCTCGACGGCCGATCGAGGAGAAACGCCGATGACCGCGCCCGCCTTCCTCTCCCATCGTTTCCCCGTCGTCGCTCTCGGCGCCGCGCTCGCGCTCGCGGCGCCGATCACCGTCGCCACTGCCCAGACGCCCGCCCCCGCGGCCCCTGCCGCGCCGGCTCCGGGCACCCCGGCGAAGCCGCCGCTCGATCGCCACGGCATGCCGGAGAAGCTGAGCGGCGACAAGATCAAGGAGGTCTGGTTCGACGGCCGGCCCTTCACCGCCGTCGGAACCGACGGCGCCGCCTATCGCATGGTCTTCACGGCCGACGGCAGGTCGACCCGTACGCCGCTCGCCGGCAAGAAGCCCAAACCGACCGCCGGCTTCTGGCGAGTGATCGCCGAGGGCTACTGCTCGCGCTGGGCCGGGTCCAATCGCGAGAAGTGCTTCAACGTCCGCCCCAGCGAGGACGGCAAGGAGACCATCGTTCGTTTCGGCCAGCAGATCGCCGCCAAGTGGCAGCGACCGTGACGAGACGACCGCCGCGGTGACGCCGCCCGCGGTGGACGTGTCCGACCCCGAGGAGACCGTCGCTCGTGCGTCAACCGAAATATCGTCGTGCCCTGCCGGAGGACCGCCGTGCCGACCTCGTCGAGGCGACCCTGCGCTGCCTCGCCGAACATGGCCACGCCGGCGTCTCGGTGCGCCGCATCGCCGCGGAAGCGGGGGTCTCCGCCGGCCTCGTCAACCACCACTTCGACGGCATCGAGGCCCTGGTCGCGGCGGCCTACGAGAAGCTGTCGACCGATCTCCTCGCCGTGGTGATGGCCCGGGTCGAACGGGAGAGCGAGCCGCGCCGGCGGCTCTCGGCCTATTTCGCCGCGATCTTCTCCGACATCGTGCTCGATCCCGCACAGCTCAAGATCTGGCTGGTGTTCTGGAGCCTGCTGCCCCATGCCGAACCGCTGAAGCAGATCCAGAAGCGCATGTGGACCGACTACCGCGCCTCGATCGAACGTGAACTCGCCGCCTGCCCGGCCGCCGATCCCGGCTTCGATCCCGGGTCGACCGCCCTCGGCCTCGCCGCCCTGATGGATGGCCTGTGGCTGCAGGGCTGCCTCGATCCGGGCAGCTATCGCCCCGCCGACGCCGTCGCCCTGTGCGAGGCCTTCACCGACGACGCGCTCGTCCGTCGCGCCGTCTGATCCGCACCACCCGACCGCCATCGTCGCTCCCGGGTGCCCGGGGGGCGTTGCGCAGAGCCGCGATCGGGACCCGACGAGGGGATCGATATGGCCGACCGGCGGGCGGACCGGTCCGTCTCGATCACCGGGCCGACCGATCTCTTCGCCGTCCGGCCTACCGCCGGCCGGCGCTCGTAGCGATGCACCCGGATCGGTGAGGCCGCTCGACATCCTGCCGTTCTGCGCGAACCGCTGGCGGCGATCGGCTACAGAAATTACAGAATGCCGTGAAGAGAGAGAAATTTTTCTATCGTCCATCCGGTTGTTCGGGAACACATTTTTCCCAGATCGATTAAGTTCGAAGCGGTTGTGTCAGTATATGCGCGGATTCTGTTTTTTGCATTTGCGAACACTTGTCAGCGGGCCGCGGGTAAGGCACTGTCCGTACTTGTTCGTCCGTATTGCGCACCGCCGCGACGGGCGAGAATCGAGCCACAGGGGAGCGGCCGCCCGCCTCCCGCGAACGAGAAGACGTCCGGTACGGGCGGTCGAAGCCTGATGAACATCGTCGAACTCGAAGCCAATGCCGAACGCGCCGCGGCGCTCCTCAAGTCGATGGGCAGTCCCCGCCGGCTCCTCATCCTGTGCCAACTCGTCGACGGTGAGCGGCCGGTCGGCGAGCTCGAGAAGGCCGTCGGCCTCAGCCAGTCGGCGTTGTCCCAACACCTCGCGGTGCTGCGTCACAAGGGCTATGTCACCACTCGCCGGGCCGGCCAGTCGATCTATTATTCGCTCGCCGGCGACGAGGTGAAGTCGATCCTCGAGACCCTGCACGGCCTCTACTGCGGCGGCTGCGCCGAGCCGGTCTGAGCCCCGCCCGTCCTGTCGCCGAGGAAACACTCCCGGTTCGCCGCGATCTCCTCCTGGATGAAGCGCGTCACCGTCCTGACCCGGGCGGTGTCGGCGAGATCGGCGTGGGTGAAGAGCCAGTAACTGCGGGTCAGTCGCACCTCCTCCGGCAACACCGGCACGAGGCCGGGCCGCTCCGCCGCCATGAAGGACGGCAGTACGCAGATGCCGTGACCGTGTTCGGTGATGGTCATCTGCGCGGTGAGCGAGGAGGACTGGATGCGGGCCTTCAACCCCGGCAGCACCTCGTCGAGATAGTCGAGGCCGCGGGTGAAGACGAGGTCGTCGACGTAACCGACGAAGGCGTGGTGTTCGAGGTCGTTGCGCCGACGGATCGGCGGATGGCGGGCGAGATAGGCCGGCGCCGCGTAGAGTGCGAGATCGTAGTCGGTGAGCCGGGTGGTGACGAAACGGCTCTCCTTCGGCGGCGCGAGGCCGATGGCGACGTCGCCCTCGCGCTTCGACAGGGCGACGATCTGCTGGATGGTGACCAGTTCGAGCCGGAGCTGCGGGTGCTTCTCGGCGAAGCGGCCGATGCGCGGCGCCAGGAAGATGTTGCCGAAACCCTCCAGCGAATTGATCCGGACCGTCCCGGTGACACCGACCTCGGGCCGCCCGAGCTCCTCGGTCGCAGCCGTCGCCTGCGCCTCCATCGCTTCGGCGTGGGCGAGCAGCCGTTCGCCGGAGAGCGTCAGGAAATAGCCCTGCGGTGCTCGCTCGAACAGTTTCGCCCCGATCGCCCGCTCCAGCGCCGCCACCCGGCGGCTCACCGTCGCATGGTCGGTACCGAGCCGCCGCGCCGCGCCGGTGAGCGTGCCCTGCTGGGCCACCGCCAGGAAATATCTGAGATCGTTCCAGTCGAAACGGGTGGTCACGAATCGCGTCTCCGCATCCGGCGAGGTATGTGTATTTCGCCACGGGATATGGGCGACATGATCCGTGGATGTGGCGATTTGTCCATCCTATTGTCGCCCCGAACATCATCGAGACGCCCTATTCGGGAGGATTCCATGCGCGCGTACGGACATTTCATCGGCGGCAAGGCGGTCGCCGGCACCTCGGGTCGCACGGCGCCGGTGTGGCAGCCGATGACCGGCGAGCAGATCGCCACGGTGTCGCTCGCCACCGCGAGCGAGGTTCGTGCCGCGGTGGAGAACGCCAAGGCGGCGCAGCCCGAATGGGCGGCGGTCAACCCGCAGCGCCGCGCCCGCGTGCTGATGAAGTTCCTCGACATCTGCAACGCCCGCGCCGACGAGATCGCCGACCGCCTCGCCCGCGAGCACGGCAAGACCGTCCTCGACGCCAAGGGCGACCTCCAGCGCGGCCTCGAAGTGATCGAGTTCGCCACCGGCGCGCCGCACATGCTCAAGGGTGAATACACCACCGACGCCGGCCCCGGCATCGACCTCTACTCGATGCGCCAGCCGCTCGGCGTCGTCGCCGGCATCTCGCCGTTCAATTTCCCGGCCATGATCCCGCTGTGGATGTGCGGCCCGGCGATCGCCGCCGGCAATGCCTTCGTCATGAAGCCGTCGGAGCGTGATCCGGGCGTGCCGCTGATGTTCGCCGAGATCTGGCTGGAGGCGGGCCTGCCCGCCGGCATCTTCAACGTCGTCAACGGCGACAAGGAAGCGGTCGACGCCGTCCTCGACGATCCCGACATCAAGGCGGTCAGCTTCGTCGGCTCGACCCCGATCGCCCACTACGTCTATTCGCGGGCGACTGCGGCGGGCAAGCGCGCCCAGTGCTTCGGCGGCGCCAAGAACCACATGGTGGTGATGCCCGACGCCGACATGGACAAGACCGTCGACGCCCTGATCGGCGCCGGCTACGGTTCGGCCGGCGAGCGCTGCATGGCGATCTCGGTCGCGGTCCCGGTCGGCAAGGCGACCGCCGATCGCCTGATCGAGAAGCTGATCCCGCGAGTCGAGAGCCTCAAGATCGGCCCCTCGACCGACGCCGGTGCCGATTTCGGTCCGTTGGTGACCAAGGCCCATCTCGACAAGGTCAAGGGCTACGTCGATCTCGGCGTGACGGAAGGGGCGAAGCTCGTCGTCGACGGCCGCGACTTCTCGATGCAGGGCTACGAGGGCGGCTGGTACATGGGCGGCTGTCTCTTCGATCACGTCACCACCGACATGAAGATCTACAAGGAGGAGATCTTCGGACCGGTGCTGTCGGTGGTGCGTGCCGGCACCTACGAAGAGGCGCTGGGCATGATCAACGCCCACGAATACGGCAACGGCACCGCCATCTTCACCCAGGACGGCGACGCGGCGCGCGATTTCGCCGCCCGCGTCGAGGTCGGCATGGTCGGCGTCAACGTGCCGATCCCGGTGCCGCTCTCCTACTTCACCTTCGGCGGCTGGAAGCGCTCGTCCTTCGGCGACTTGAACCAGCACGGCATGGACGGTTTCCGTTTCTGGACCAAGACCAAGACGGTGACCTCGCGCTGGCCCTCCGGCATCCGCGCCGGCGCCGACTTCATCATCCCGACGATGAAGTGAGGCCGATCTCCCCCTCCCCCCTCGCGGGGGAGGGTCGGGGAGGGGGGTCGCTTCCACGCCCGACGGCCTCGCCGTCCGAATGTGCCGCGCCGACCCCCTCC
>CALMFH010000033.1 GCA_937864925.1 uncultured Alphaproteobacteria bacterium
GGTCCGCAGCCCGCGGAATTCCGTCAGTTGGGGGTTTAGAAAATAGGGTTGCGGCGGTTGCGTAGGTTGCGGGCACCGATGTTGCGGGTTGCGGGATGATCGGGCCGACAGAATTCGCGAGGATCATCGGCGTAAGCCATCAGGCTGTGTCGAAGGCGATCAAGGCCGGGCGGGTGCCGGTCTACGATGAGCACGAGATGCCGTGCTCGGCCGACTATCGTGGGCGCAAGTTCGTCAAGGAGAACGAGGCTCGGGCGGCGTTTCGGTTGAGCCGGTCCCGGGTCGACGACCACATGCTGGCCGAGATCGCGGCCGAGACCGCCGCCGAAGTCGATCTCGTCGACGATGTGGAGCCCCATGATGGGGGTCGAAAGGCCGGCGTGATCTTGCCTCCGCCGATCTCGCCGATCTCTCCGGCCGTCAGCGGCACGCTGACCGGCGTCAAGACCGAAAAGGAGCAGCTCCAATCGGAGTTGTTGAGGCTCCGTCTCGCCCGCGAGCGCGGCGAACTCATCGCCCGTCAGGCACAGATCGACGCCTTCGAGCAGGCCGGACGCCGGGTGGCGAACGAACTGCAGTCGATCTCGCAATGGGCCGAGGAGATCACCTCGATCGCGCATGCGGCGGGGGTGTCCGGCGTCACCGCCTTCCTTCGGACGAAGGGAATCGAGTTCTGCGCGCATCTCGCCGATCTGATGGTCCTCGACCAGGACAGCGGCGGGAGCGACGATGAACGCGAAAGCGACAGCGTTGATTGAAGAAACGCACCTTCTTCTAGACGCCTTCGCCACCGGCCTGCGTCCGCGTCCTCAGGTCTCGCCGGCCAAGTGGGCGGCCGACAATCTCATCGTCCCAGATGGCATTGCCAAGGGTAGGCGCGTCGACCTGTCGCTGACGCCATACGTGAAGGAGATTCTCGACAATCTCGGCGTAGATTCACCGTGGACAGAGATCGCGGTGAAGAAGTCTGGTCAAAGCGGTCTTTCGCTGATGGGCATCAGTTGGCTGCTGTCTTTGATCGAAATATGCCCAGACGACATGATGATCGTCCAGCCGACAATCCCGGCGGCAAGGGAGTTCTCTGTCGGAAAGTTGGGTCCGGCGATCAAGTTGACGAAGTCGTCGCACTGCCGTGTCTACCCCTACCGACGTGGTGAGGGGCTCGTCGGCTCGACGACGATGGCGAAGCTGTTCCCCGGTGGACGCTTGACCTTGACCGGCGCCAACTCGGCGACGGATCTGTCGTCGAAGACGGTCCGGTTCGCACTCGCCGACGAGGTCGACCGTTGGCCGGCCGAGGTCGAGGATCAAGGCGACCCGATGGGGTTGCTCGATGCGCGCCAGTCGTCGTTCACACGCGCCGGCACCCAGAAAAAGCTGGTCATCTCGACGCCGACCAACAAGGGCGCGTCGCGGATCGACAAGGCCTATGCGGCCGGCGATCAGCGTCATTGGTTCATGCCGTGCCCCCACTGCGGCACCGAGATCGAGTATCGATTCGAGAATCTGAAGTTCGAACGCCACGCGCCCTACGAGGCACACTACGTGCCGGAGTGCTGCGGCGCGGAAATCGCATCATGGCAACAGCGCGACATGGTCCTCGCCGGACGGTGGAAGCCGACCGCTCCTGGCCCTGGTCGCCAACCGAGCTACTTCATCAACGCGCTCACCTCGCTCCTGACGAGTTGGGACACGATCGCCGACAAGTTCTGGAAGGCCCAGGGCGATCCGCTCGAGGAAAAGGCCTTCACCAATCTCGTCCTCGGCGAGAGTTACGACGCTCAGGGGTCGGAGATCGACTCCGGACGTATCGTCAAGGCGGCCGAGTCCTATCCGCGCAACGTCGTTCCGCGCACCGTCGGCCGGACCCTGCTCTGTGTCGACACCCAAGGCGATCGTTTCGAGTGGGCGGTGTGGGGTTTCGGCCCGCCGGAGACCGGTGTCGTCCCCGAGCAATGGCTGATCGGTGCCGGTGTCGTCGTCGGCGACATGTTCGGCCCGGAACCATGGGCCGAACTCGACAGGCTCGGCGGGCGCCTCTGGGAGCACGCCGGCGGCAAGATGCTTCCGGTCGATCTCAGGGTGATCGACTCGGGCGGCAACCACACCCAGGCCGTCTACGAGTTCGTTCGCGGCAAGCGCCACTGGCGGGCGCTGAAGGGCGGGTCGATCGCCGACGCACCGATCATCGGCACGCCGAAGCGACAGGAGGTCAAGGATCACCTCGGCCGGGTGCGCTTCCGCATCCCGCTCTACATCGTCAACACCCGCCCGGCCAAGGCCTGGCTCTCGCACGCGCTGAAGGCGCTGGTCGACGGCAAGGACGTCGCCGGGCGCATCCATCTGACCGACGAGATCCTCGATCTGGACTACGCCGATCAGCTCACCGCCGAAGTGTTGGTGACGCACGAGCGCACAGGCGGACGGGTCGAGCAGAAGTGGGAGAAGCTCAAGGGCCGCGCCAACGAGGCGCTCGACCTCGCGGTCTATGCCCGCTGCTTCGCCTACGGCGCCTATCCGAACGGCCTCGGCATCGATCGCTACGACCGCATCGCCTGGACGGCGATCCTCGACGACCGTCACGCCCCGACCTCTGGTCAACTCGATCTCCTCGCCCCCAATGCGAAGGTCGTCGAGCCGATCGGTGTGCCGAGCGCCCCATCGACCCCGCCCTCGGTTCCGTCCGGAGCGATCATCGAAGCCCGAAAGGCCTGGAGCCGCAGACGATGAAGTTCGATGCCGTCCGCTCCTTCCTCGGCTTGGCTCCGCGGCAGGTGCCGCAGGCTGTCGCGCCGCCGATGCGGTCGCGGGCTCGGGCGCAGTGGGGTCGCGACACGCCGTCGGGCATTCTGGCGTCGCGTCGTCGGCCCTTGATCGACAGCCGTGACGACATCCGCCGTCAGTGGGATCGCCTCGCCTCGATCGCCCTTGATCTGATCCAGAATTCCGGTCGCCTGAAGGGCGCCTGCGATCAGGTCTGCGCCGACACCATCGGCACCGGCCTGAAGCTCTCGGCCCGTCCCGACCTCGCCGGGCTCGGCTGGTCACCGGACGAGATCTCGTCGTGGGTCAGGACCGTCGAGGCGCGGTGGAAGCGCTACGCGGAGAACCCTGACGAGGTCGATTTCCGTGGTAAGTTCGATCTCGCCACCCTCGTCGACATCGCGCTGCGCCACCACATCGCCTATGGCGAGGCGGTCGGCACCATCGATTTCTTCGAACCCACGACCTGCTCGGCCTATGGCATCGAAACCGGCACCAAACTCCTGCTGGTGTCGCCGCATCGTCTGGTGCGCGATACCGACGAGCTGCGCGGCCTGCACACCGGCGTCTTCCACGACGCCAACGGTCGGCCGACCGCCTATCGCTTCGCCGTCAAGGCGAACGGCATCGAGACACGGGTCGACAGGCCGGCGCGCGACGCCGACAACCTGACCCTCGTCGTCCATGCCTTCGATCCCTGGGACGGCGCCGACGTGCGCGGCGTCTCGGTGCTCGCCTCGGCGCTGCGCAGCCAGACCATGGCCGAGACCCTCGGCGACGCGACCCTGTCGACGGCGATCCTGCAGACGGTCATGGCCGTCACCCTGACGTCGCCCGAGCCGTCGGCCGACGTCTTCGACGCGCTCGAGCGGCTCGACGAGGTCGACAAGTCGCTGAAGAGCGATTTTCTCGGCTATTTCGGGTCGCGGCTCGATCAGGCGAAGGAGGGTGGTATCCGTATCGCCGGAGACCCACAGGTGTCGCATCTGGCGCCGGGCGAGGAGTTGAAGCTCCACACCGCCGAGCATCCGTCGTCCAACTATCTGCCGTTCTCGGCCGACCTGCGTCGCGAACTCGCCCGCGCCATCGGCGTCATGACCGAGGCGCTGTCGATGGACTACTCGGAGGCCACCTATTCGAGCGTCCGCATGGCGTCGTCGTCGATCTGGCCGGTGGTCCTGCGCCGCCGCCGCCGCATCGCCGCGCCGATCTATCAGGCGCTCTACGAATCGTGGCTCGACGAGGAGGTCGCCACCGGCCGCATTCCCTTCAAGGGCGGCCATCGCGCCTTCGCGGCGAGCCGGGCGCGCGCCACATGGGCCGAATGGCAGGGTCCGGCCAAGCCGACTGCCGACGACTGGAAGTCGGCGAAGTCGGCGAGCGAGCGCATGCAGAACGGTACGACCTCGCTCGAATTCGAATGCGCCGAGATGGGGCTCGACCACAACGAGGTGATCGAGCAGCGCAAGCGCGAGATGAAGATCCTCGCCGACGCCGGGTTGCCGAGCCCGTTCCTGCGGGTTCAGGGCGGTGGTGCCGCCGACCTGACCGCAATGATCGGAGGGCCGAATGGCTGAGACCGACCCCTGTGCCGAGGCCGCCCGGCTGCGCGAGTTGCGCACCGCGATCGTCACCGGTCAGGCCGAGAGCCAGATCCGCTTCGGCGACGAGGAGGTCCGTTTCTACAAGGCCGACCTTCCGGCGCTCGATCGTCTCATCGCCTCGACCGAGCGCGACTGCGCGCTCGCCCGGGGTGAACCCGTGCCGCGCCGCCGCTACGCCCGCGGTATCCGCTTCTACTGATTTCGAGGTCATCATGTCCGTCATCGTCAGCGGAAACGAGATCGTGCTCACCGGCACGGTCGGTGACAACTGGTGGGGTGATGGGTTTACGCCGCCCGAAGTGATCATGGCCCTCGCCGAAGTCGGGCGCACCACCGACATCCGTGTCCGACTGAATTCCGGCGGCGGCATCGCCACCGATGGATCGGCCATCTACAACGCGCTCGAGGCGCACAAGGGGAAGGTCGAGATCATCGTCGAAGGCGTCGCCGCCAGCGCCGCCAGCGTCATCGCAATGGCCGCCGATCACTTGGTCATGTCGACCGGCGCCGTCCTGATGATCCACGATCCGGCGCTCGTCACCTGGGGTAACGCGGCTGCGCACGCCAAGTCGATCGAACAGCTCGATCGTCTCGGTGACAGTTTCTCCGACATCTACGCCGAGAAGACCGGAAAACCGTCCGCCGAGATGCGTGGCCTGATGCGGGCCGAGACCTGGATGACGGCGCAGGAGGCGGTCGACGCCGGTTTCGCCGATGCGACCGGCGCCGCTGCCACCGAGATCGAACCGACCGCCTTCGCCTACGGCGACTACGCCCACGCGCCCAGGGCGCTCGCCAGCCTCGCCGAGGCGCGTGGCTGGAAGCCACTTCGTCATCCCGTCGCCCCGACGGCGACGGCCACCACCCAGCCTCCCGTCCCGACCGAGGAACAGACCATGCCGACGTTCGAAGAATTGACCGCCGAGTTGGCCGAGGCCAATGCCAAGCTCGCCACCATGGATGCCGCCGAAAAGCGCGGGGCGGCCACCGCCGCCGCCCGTATCCAGGCGATCATGACCTCTGACAAGGCCATCGGCCGTGGCGATCTCGCTCGCCATCTCGCCTACGAGACCGAGACGGCCGTCGAGCCGGCGCTCGCCATCCTTGATGCCGCGCCGAAGGCCACCTCCACCTCCGATCCGGCCGCCTACGCCGCCCGCCGCGCCGCTGCCGCCGATCTCGCCAAGCCCGGCGGTCAGACCACCAAGATCGACAAGTCGCCGCTGGCGGCGGCGGTCGCCGCCACCAACAAGCGCCGCTGAGGAGTCCAGACATGCCCGTTCTCACCGAAGATCTCGCCCGCACCGCGGGCTACCTCGTCTCCGAGGCCTCCGGCAACCGCTCGCGCGAGCAGATCGTCGTCGCCTCCGGCTCCGGCATTCTGAAGGCCGGCGCGGTGCTCTCCTACGTCGCCGCCGCGAGCGGGGCCGCCTCGGCGGCGGTCGGCGTGCTCGTCGGCACCGGCAACGGCGCCCTCACACTCGCCAATCCGTCGGTCGGCACCGGCGTCAAGGCCGGCATCTACAAGGTGGTGTGCATCGAGCCGGCGACCGACGGCGGCACCTTCGTCGTCGAAGACCCGGACGGCATCGTCATCGGCCGCGCCGTTGTCGGGACGGCCTTCACCGGCGACGTGAAGTTCACCATCGCCGATGGTTCGACCGACTTCGTCGCCGGCAGCTGGTTCCCGATCACCGTCACCAAGGCCAACCCGACCGCCGTCGGTAAGTACGTGCCCTACGACGGCTCCCGCTCGGCGACGGCCATTCTCTACGAAGGCGCCGATGCGACCTCGGTCGATCGTCGGCGCACCGTCACCGCCCGCGATTCCGAGGTCCAGATCACCGAACTGGTGTGGGCGAGCGGCGTCACGACCAATCAGAAGACCGCCGCGTTGGCCTCCCTGGCGACGCTCGGCATCATCGGCCGCTGAGGAGGCGCACCACCATGGCACTGATCACCGACATCTTCGCCCAGAACGCCTGGGGCGCGGTCGAGTTCCACGAGGAGGTGGTCGAGAAGGTCGACCACAAGCCGCAGCTCCTCGGTACGCTCAATCTGTTCGAGCCGATCTATTCGCGCTCCCGCACCATCGCCGTCGCCAGCCGCGACCGCACCATGTCGCTCATCCCGACGTCGGAGAACGGCGCGCCGCCGCAGGAGCTGATCCCGCAGGGCGCCAAGATCCGCAAGTTCGACGCGGTGCGTCTCGCCAAGGGTTCGACGGTCTATGCGATCGAGCTGGCCGGCGTTCTGGCGCTGCCCTCTGACCAGCAGACGAAGGAAGTCACCCAGGAGGTCACCGACCGCACCGGCCAGATCATCGACGACCTCGAATTGACCTGGGAACACATGCGCTTCGGCGCGGTGCAGGGCAGGGTTCTCGACGCCGACGGCATGACCGTCCTGTTCAACTGGTACGACGAGTGGGGGATCGCCGAGCCGGCCGAGGTCGACTTCGAACTCGACGACCCCGCCACCGACGTCCGCAAGAAGTGCCGGGACGTCAAGCGCGCCATGCAGAAGGCGGCCAAGGGTGTGTGGACCCCGTCCACCCGCGTCTACGCGTTGGCGGGCGACACCTTCTTTGACATGCTGGTCAATCACCAGCAGATCAAGGAGACCAAGCTCGGCACCGCCGCTGCCGCGTCGCTCGAGAACATCGAAGGCTATTCGTCGATCGAGATCGAAGGCATCACCTTCGTCAACTATCGCGGCACCGACGACGACTCGACCATCGCGATCGGCACCGAGAAGGTTCGCTTCTTCCCGGTCGGCGCCCGCGGCGCCTTCAAGGTCGGATGGGCGCCGGCGTCCGAGTTCAAGCCCTATGTCAACCAGCGCGGTCGCGAGTATTACGGACTGATCCTCGAGGACAAGTCCGGCCGCGACGAGTGGGACCGCATCGAGGTCTACAGCTACCCGCTGTTCATCCCGACGCGTCCGGAAATGTTGCTCCGCGCCAAGGCGAAGTGACCGTGTCGTCCGTTCATACCGATCGCCTGGCCAAGCTCAGGCGGTCGGTCGACCGTGCCTATGGCGAAGATTGGATCTTCCGTCCGATGGCGCGGGCCTCCGGCCCGAATGCCGCGGCGAGCGCCGACCCCTCTCGCGCCGTCGTCGATCCGCTCGTCGGCCTCTACGAGGAGCGTCCGGCGCTCGCTTTCGACAGTGCCCGTGTCGCCTCCTTCGCGCCGACCCCGTCGGCCGGATCGGCGCCGGTGGTTCATCTCGTCGTCCCAGATTTCGACATTCGCGCCGGCGACCACCTCGAGCGCAAGTCGAGCGGCGAGGTCTTCATGCTCTCAGAACCGCGCCGCTCCGGCTTCGGCCGGGTGGCTTGGCGCCTTACCTCGGCCCAGTGACCTCATGCCCTCGCTCTCCACGACTGCTCTACGTCTCGCGGTGATCGAGGCGCTGGCGCCGACGGCGATGTTCGCCGCCGACGATCCGGCCTGGCCGACGTTGCTCGGGCCGCGGGTGCTCGATTGTGGCTCGATCCCGTGGGATCGGTCGACACCGGTCCCGGGGGAGATCCTCGGCGCCGTCTATGTCGACGAGGTCGTCGGCGAACCGCGCGGGGCAGCGCAGAGTTACGATCCGCAGTTTCTCACCGTCCATCTGATCGTCGATCTCGAGATCCCGATCGTCGACGGATCCGGGGCGATGACCCCCGCCGCCGGTGATGCCGACGCGACGGCGAAGCTCGAGGTGGCGGCGGCGCAGATCCGCCGGCTTCTCGTCACCTCGCCCCTGTTGGTGCCGTCTCTTGTCCGCGGTTACGGCCGCGCCGAGACTCGCTGGACGCGCGACCCCGACCTCGGGGTGCGCCTCGCCCGCCTGACGCTGCGGCTCGCGATCGAGATCGACGACGACGATTGGGGCGACATGGCCGATGGCCTGCCGCAGCCCGCCGCGTCGGTCGCCGCGGCGCTCCCGAGCGACTCCTACGGCGCGGCGATCCTTTCGGCGGTCGCGGCGACCCTGACGACGCCGGACGATCCGTCGCCGCTCACTCGGATCCGCTTCGCCTTCGGCCCCGATGCGCCCGCCATCTTCGAAGAGGGTGAGGTGCAGGGGGCCGTCACCTTCCAGGAGTGACGTCCATGCGTCTCGTCGCCGTCCGTCCTGCCGATCCGCAGGCGATCATCCCGATCCCCGGCACCGCGTCGCGGTTGACGCCGGGGCGCCGCGTCGATGTCGAGGCGCCCTATTGGGCATCGATGCTCGCCGCCGGCTCGATCGTCGAAGTCGTCGATCCGCCCCTGCCCGCCGTCGCTCCGTCGCTGGCGACCGCCGCTCGTTCCACTCCCCGCTCGAAGGATTGAGGCATGACCGTCCCCTTCAACTCCATCCCGTCGGGTCTCGTCGCGCCGATCATGACCTTCGAGGTCAATTCCGGTGGCGCCGTCGAGACCGAAACTCGCATCGTCCTCGTCGGCCATGCCGCGGCCGACGGCACCATCGATGCCGACACGCCGGTCTATGCCGCTTCGCAGGAGGCGGTCGACGTCCTCTGCGGCTCGCGCTCGATGCTACGTGACATGTATCGCGTCGCGCGTGCCGCCGCGCCGGCCGAACGGATCGACATCGTCGCCGTCGCCGCGGCCGGTGTCGCCGGTACCTGGACGGTGACCTTCGCCGCGCCGCCCGCCGCCGGCGGCTCCGGGGTGATCTCGATCGCCGGGCGAGAGGTCTCGCTGACCATCCCCGCCGGCTCGACCGCGTCGGATGCTGCGACCGACCTCGCCGCCGCGGTGAACGGCTTCTATGACGACATCACTCGCGCCACCCTGCCGGTGACCGCCGCCGCCGTCGCCGGGGTGGTGACGCTGACCGCGGTGCATGCCGGCGCCGTCGCCGGAGACGTCGACGTCTGGGTCGACACCACCCGCGCCGACAACACGTACGTGTCGATCGCCACCGTCGCCGCCGGCACCGCCGGCACCGGCGCCCCCAACACCTCCGCCGCCATCGCCGCCATCGGCGACGACGAGGCGACGACGGTCATCTCGGCCTTCGGCGACACCACCAACCTCGCCCGCTATCGGGCGATGATGTCCGACACCGGCGGTCGCTGGTCGTGGCTGCGGCAGGTCTACGGCCATGTCTGGACCGTGCAGACCGATTCCGTCGCCGACCTCGTCACCGCCGGCGAGGCGATGACCGACGATCGCCACGTCACCGTGCTCGGCCGCATCGAGGCCGCCGGTGACGCCACCCCGCCGTGGGTATGGGTCGCGGCCTATGCGGCGATCCAGGTCGTCTGGCTGCACGACGGCGTCTCGGGCAACGTCTCGCGCAACATGAGCGGCCTGCCGCTGCCCTTCGTCAAGCCGCCGCGCTCGCGGGCGAGGTGGCCTGGCTACGAGAACCGCAACACACTGCTGAAGTCGCGCACCTCGACGTGGCGGGTGGAGGCAGGGGCGGTCGTCGTCGATAAGGCGGTGACGCTCTCCAAGGTCAATTCGCTCGGTCAGGTCGACCGCACCTTCCGCGATGTCCAGTCGCTCTATCAGACCATGGCGGCGCTGAAGTATTTCCGCGGCCGGGCGGCGATCGAGCACGGCAACAAGGCGCTCGCCTCGACCAACCCGGGCGGCAACCCGGCGATCTCGACCCCGAACGACATCCTGGCGACCTTCGTTCACGCCTACACCGATCTGGTGCGGCGCGGCGTGCTCGAGGATGTCGACGGCTTCGTCGCCCGTGCCAAGGCGGTGCGCAACGCCGGTTCCGAAACCAGGGTCGACATCCTGGCGCCGCTCGATCGGGTCAACCCGCTCGACGTCGTCGCCGCCAATGCCGTCCTCTACGCGCAGTTCTGAGCCGAGCCGCCGGGCTCGCCCGGCGCCGCCCCTCTCATTCGGAGACAACCCCCATGGCCAACGACAAGGTCGGCGGTACGATGATCCTCACCCTCGGCGACGGTCGCCGCGTCAAGATGCGCGGCGACTTCGAAGTCGACCCCTCCGCCTACACCAAGGAGACGGAGAAGAACCTCGACGGCTCCTTCGCCCAGGTCATCAAGCCGCGCAACTACAAGGCGATGATGTCGCTGGAGCTGTCCGATGGCGTCACTTCCGAGGACCTTCTCGCCTTCGACGGCAACATCACCATCGAAGAGAGTCACACTCGCCGGACGCATCTCTTCACCGACGGCACCTTCACCGGTGACCCGAAGACCGACCGGATGACCGGCAAAACCACCGGCCTCGCCTTCGAGTCCACCGTCTATCGGGTGATCTGATGGTGACCCGCGTCCCTCTCACGCGCCGCTACGTCGGCCACGGCGGCGGCACCACGGTGGCGCTGGTGCGCGAGCCGACCGGCGGCCTCTATCTCGACCACGGAGAACCGGTGGAGGCGCAGCGTACCGCCGCCGGCGAGGCCGTGGTGATCGAAAACCGCGAGGCGATCCGCGCCTATGTCGAGGCCTGCGTCACCTTCGAGGGCGAGACCGACGCGGGCGCGATCCTGCCGCAGCTCGCGCTCCCCGATATCCGTGCGGTGAAGACGGCGGTGCTCGATTTTTTCAGGGTCGCGGGGACGTCGGAGCCCTCTTCGACTTCCTCGCCTTCCGCGCCGGGTGGGGTCCCGACGCCGTCGAGCGACTGACCTTCAGTCAGATGGAGGCGCGGGTGATCCGCGCCGCCGCCTTCTTCCGCCACAGGTGATCCATGACCCGCGAAATCGAGGCTCGGCTCAAGCTCTCCGCCGTCGATCGCACTGCCGCCGCGTTCAAGTCGGTGTCCGGTCGGATGGCGGCCATCGACGCCAAGGCCAAGGCCGTCACGGCGGCGTCCTCGCGGATGGCGGGAGTACAGGCGGCCATGATGGCGCGCGCCGCCGGGGTACTCGCCCCTGCGGCGATCGGCGCCGCCGCGGGCAAGAGCTTCGCGCACTTCGCCGAGGTCGATCGTCGTCTGACCCGCATCGGCCTCACCGCCGATGCGACGGATCGGCAGGTCGCCGGCATGCGCATGACGCTGTCGGACATTGCGCGCGAGACGGCGACGCCGATCGATCAGGTGACGAGTGGTCTCGAGGACCTGGTCTCGCAGGGCAAGAGCCTGCCCGAGGCGCTGGCCTTCCTGCCGTCGGTCGCCCGCACCGCTGCAGCGTCCGGCGCCGAGGTCAAGGACATGGCGGCCTCGACCGGGGCGCTCGCCGATAGTCTGCGGATCTCGTCCGGCGAGATGCAGCGCGCCTTCGATATTCTCGTCGCCGGCGGCAAGGCCGGAAAGTTCGAACTCAAGGACATGTCGCAGTACCTGCCGAGCCTGGCGCCGATGGCCGCTGCGGTTGGTCTGAGGGGCACCGAGGGCCTGAAGCGCCTGACGGCGATGCTGCAGATCGTCCGCAACCAGACCGGTACGGCCAGCGAGGCGGCGACCAATCTCACCAACGTTTTTCAGAAGATGGAGAGCGAGGAGACCGCCAAGAGGTTCGGAAGATTCGGCGTCGACTTGCGCAAGGAAATGGCCAAGGCCCGCAAGGAAGGGAAGGAACTCACGGAGGTCTTCCTCGACCTGTCCGAAAGGGCACTCAAAGGTGATCTCTCCAAGGTGCCGCAGCTGTTCTCGGACATGCAGGTCGCCGGCGGCATGCGGGCACTGCTGTCGCAGCGCGACGCCCTGCGCAAGCTCCAGGCGGCGTTGAACGACGTCGACGGCGCGACGCTCCGCGATCTCGCCAAGGTGACCAGCGACGCCCAGGCGTCGGTCGATCGCCTCGCCAATTCCTGGGATCGCCTCGTCACCAATCTCGGCAAGACGGTCGACGACATGGGGGCGTCGTCTGTGTTGAATCGCTTTTCGAAGGGCCTCGAGGATCGCATGAAGATCCGCGAGGCCGAATGGGCCGCGCCCGGCGGCGGGCGCGAAGAGCGCATTCGGCAGATGGTGGCGCGCGGCGTCTCGCGCGCCGACGCCGAGAAGCTGGTCAAGGCCGACGAGTCCTTCGGCTTCGGCGACGGTACGCCGACGACTGCCGAGCGTGAGCGTATGACCGCGGCGGAGCGCGCCGGGTCGGCGAAGCGCCTCGAGGCGGCTCGCACCGACCTCGCGAGGCTCGACAGGATTCGCACCCGCTATGGTGGCGAGCCGATGCCGCCGGTCCTTCAGGCGCAGTACGACGCGGCGCGCCGAGTGATCGACACCGAGCCGCGTGACTACGGGCAGCGGTTCGGGCCGGTCTTCGACCGCGCTCGCTTCGCTTCGGCCGACGCGCAGCGCTTTCGACCGGGGCCACCGCAGGCGCCTCGCCTACCGATGCCTCGCCCTCGGCCCGATCTCGAAGGGGATGCCCGTCGGGGTGCGGCCGTCGACATTCCGGCCAAGCTCGACGACCGTGAGATCGAAGGCGAGATGCAGCGACTGCGGGCCCGCCTCCAATCGAGCCTCGACGCCAATCCGTTGGTTCTGCGCACCCGCGTCGATCCGGCGCGGGCGCCGCTCGACACCGGCCGCTCGTTCAAGGGCGGCGACTTCACCGGGGCGCCGTGATGCACGCTTTCGCCGCCCGCCTCGCTCCCGCCTCGCTCGCCGGGCTTCGCTTCGAGGTCGCCTCGGACGAGATCGAGGCCGGTCGTCGTCACGCCGTCCACACCATCCCCAACGGCGGCCACGTCGTCGAGGAGTTCGGAGCGCAGCCGCGGCGCTATTCGGTCACCGCCTATTGCGGCGGGGTGTCCGCCGCGGCGCGGGCGCAAGCGCTGCTCGATCTCGATCGGCGCGTCGGGCCTCATCTCCTGGTGCTGCCGACCGCCTCCGCCATGGTGGTGGTCGACCGGGCGACCAGGTCGTTCGACAAGGCTCGCCTCGGCTATGTCGCGGTCAATCTGACTCTCGTCGATGCCGGTGTGGTGTCGGCGCCCGGCTTCGGCGCTTCGCTGCTTTCCGGCGCCTCGCTCGCGGCACTCGACAATCGGGTGTTCGTCGCCGCGGCGGCGGCGCTGGCGCTCGTCGGCCCCTTCGTCGCCGCCTCGGTGCGATCGCTCCCCGCCGCCGGCGTCGGGTTCGAAGGCCCGGCGACCTCCGGCGGCATCGCCGCGGCGGCCCGTGTCGAGACGGTGCGCGGTCTCGTCGCCGGTGGGGGTGGCACCGTCCGCCCGTCCGAGGCGGCCGCGCGCGTCGTCGAGATCGGCGAGCGGATCGAGGCTCTTGCCGTCGCAGCGGTCGACCTCGTCGCGTCGCCGGAGGCATGGGGGTCTCTCGCCGCCGAGATCATGGGCGATCTCGCCGCGGTTGCCGACCCGTCGACATGGATGGCCCGCGCCGCCGGTCTGGCCACGGTCTCCGACCCTCTGCCGCCCCCGGCGGTGGCGACGGCGGCGACGGCCGCGGCCTCGTCGGCCGCCGAGATCGGCGCCCGCGCGCTCGCCGTCGCGTCGCTCGTGACCTTCGCCGAAGCGGCGGTGATGCGGACCTATGCCGACCGCGCCGCCGCGGTGGCGGTGCGCGCCCGCCTCGCCGAACTCTTCGCGGCCGAGATCGAGGATCTCGCCGGCCTCGCGCCGCCGCCGCTCGACCTCATCCGCGCCCTGATCGAGGTGCGCGACCGCACCGTGGTGGCGCTCCGCGCTCGGGCGACGACGTTGGCGCCGGTCGTCACCGTCTCGGCGTCGACGACCCGCCCGGCCCTCGTCTGGGCATGGGATCTCTACCGCGACCCGAGCCGCGCCGGCGAGATCGCGGCGCGCAACCGGATCGATCATCCTGGTTTCGTACCTCCGACCTTCGAGGCGCTGGCGCGATGAAGGCCTTCGAGACGGTGATCTTGTCGGCGGGCGGGGTGGATCTCCACCCGGTCGAGATCGAATGGGAGGCGTCGGCCTCCGAGGCGGCGCGGACGTTCAAGGCGACGATCACGCCGAAGGACGTCACCCGCGCCGGCATCACCGCTTTCGCCGCCGATGTCGCCGCCCTCGGTGTCGTCCTGGCGCAGGGTCCGGCCTGCACGCTGACCGCCTCGGGCACGTTGGTCCTCGACGGCTGGATAGAGCGCTACAATCCGACGTTGTCGTCGACCTCGCCGCGCATCGTCGTCGAGGGGCGGTCGAAATCGTCGCTGCTGGTCGATTCCTCGGCGATCCACCCGACCGGCGAATGGCGCGGCTCGAAACCGGCGGCGATCGTTTCGGAATTGGCGCAGCGCCACGGTGTCACACTCACCGACCGGTCTAAGGGATCGGTGGCGCGACGCCTCTTTCGCCTGACGCTCGGCGAGAGTGCGCTCTCGGCGGCATGGCGCCTCGCCCGCGTCGACGGCCACCTGATGACCGGCACCGCCGACGGCGGCGTCACCTATTACCGCGGCCCGCTCGGCCGCCATGCCGGCGGCCTCGTCGAAGGTGCGAACCTCTGCGAGGGCGCCGAGGCGGTGCACGACTGGTCGAAGCGGGCGAAGACACAGAAGGTCCGCGGACAGAAGTCGCGCGGCGCCGGCAAGGACGACGTCGAGATCGACGAGGAGGCAAAGGATGGCACCGTCCGCCGCCCGGTCGAGGTGATCATCGTCGCTTCGGAGGATATCGACGCCTCCGCCGCCGCCCGCCGTGCCCGCTGGCGCCGCGATCAGGCGGCCGGCGAGGGCCTGCGGATGATCGCCCCTGCCACGCTCGGTTGGCGCGACGCCGGCGGCAAGCTGTGGGAGCCCGGTCACCTCGTCTGGGTCGAGAGCCCCTATCTCGGGGTGGCGCAGGACATGGCGATCGAAAAGGTCTCGGCCCGTCAATCCGACGCCGGCACGACCGCCCATCTCGAGCTCGTCGACCCCCGCGCCCTCGGTGGCGACAAGGGCAAGGGCGGCAAGTCGGGCAAAGAGTGGGAAATGCCGGAATGAGGGACGCGATCCACGCGGCGCTCGTCCGCGCTCGCCTCGTCGAGATCGACGATGCGCCGGGGCTCCAGACCGTCACCGCCACCGGCCACAAGGGGACACGGTTCGGCGAGGTGTTGCGCCTGCAGCCCTTCGGCTTCACCTCGACTCCGCCGCCCGAGTCGGTCGGCGCCATTCTGCAACAGTCCGGCGCTTCCGAGCGCGCCTATGCCCTCGGCTTCGAGCACCCGGCCCATCGCCCGCGCGATCTCCCCCCCGGCGGCACTCGCATCTATGACGCCTCCGGGCAGGTGATCTCGATCGTCGAGCGCAAGATCCGCATCGTCGGCGGCGACGAGATCCACCTCTCGGCGGCGACCATCATCCTCGAGGGAACGATCAAGCTCGGCTCGCCCGGCGCCTCGAAGCCGGCGTCGATGCTCGGCTCGGTCGACACAGACGGCGATGCGCAGGTCTCCGGCCTCGCCACCAGGGTCTTCGTCGAATGAGTTGGACCATCTCGTTTCGCGACGCCGAAGCGACCGGCCCGGCGACGCCGCTCGATTGGGACACGGTCCTCGTCGCCGGCGACGGCCTCGCCTTCGATTGGGCGCTGGCGCCGCTCGACGGCCACGCCGACTCCGGCGGCCTCGTGTCGCGGGCGGCGCTCGCCACCGCCATCGTCCTGTCGCTGTTCACCGACGCTCGGGCCCCCGACGGCTGGCGGCCCGAGGTGGTCGACCGCAGGGGCTGGTGGGGCGATGGCCTCACCGAAGAGGGCGTCGAGCCCCTCGGCTCGTGGCTGTGGACGGTGCTCGAGAACGCTGTCGCCGACGAGGCGACGGCCTTAGCAGCCGAAGCCGAGGCCGAGCGCGCCTTGGCCTGGCTGGTGCGCGATCGGGTGGCGGCGAGTGTCGCGATCACGGCGACGGCCGACGCCGCTGCGCGCCGGCTCGACCTCACCGTGACGGTGCGCGCCACCTCCGGCGAGACGCTGCACGATCGAACCTACGACATCCTATGGAGGCAGGTGTGAGCTGGGTTGCCGAGACGACGAAGGCATGGGTCGATCGGGTCGCTGCCGCCTTCGAGGCGTGGTTGCCCGGCATCGACGCGCGCCTCGCCCGCAACAACCTCGGGCCGACGGCGACCGCCATCGGCGGGGCACTGTGGCAGATCGACGCCAAGCTCGAAAAGGTCGCCCGCGATCGCTTCGTCCACCTCGCCGACGAGGAGGCGTTGGAGCGCCACGGCGCCGATTTCGCCTTGCCGCGCAAGCCGCCGGTGGCGGCGAGCGGCACGGTGATCTGCGTCTCCACCGAGGCCGTCACGATCGCCGCCGGTGCCATCCTGCGCCGAGCCGACGGGACGCGCTATCGCACCCTCGCCGCCGCGTCGATCGGCGGCGCCGGCCGCCTGACGATCGAGGTGCGCGCCGTCGACACCGGCGCCGCCGCCAACGCCGCCGCCGGCAGCGGGCTAGTCGCCCTCTCCGGCGTCGACGGCGAGGCGGCGTTCACGGTCGATGCCGCCGGCCTCGTCGGCGGCGAAGAAATCGAGGAGAAGGAATCCTATCGGGCACGGCTGCTCGAGCGCCTCGCCTTTCCGCCGCAGGGCGGCACCACCTCCGACTACTGGCGCTGGGCGCGATCCGTCCCGGGCTGCAGCGAGTGTTTCGTCTGGCCGCGCCGCGGCGGGGTCGGCCGAGTGGCGTTGTTCCCGGTGTTCGACGGGACGCGCCCCGACGGCATCCCGACCGCCGCCGACCTCGCCGCGGTGCGGGAGGCGGTCGAGGCCGAAGCGCCCGACGGCGCGCTGATCACCGTCTCGGCTTTCACGCCCGTCCGCGTCGACGTCACCGTGCCGGGGCTCGTCCCGACCTCGCGCGCTCTGCGTGAGACGATCGCCGCCGATCTCGCCAATCTCTTCGCCGCTGTCTCCCGTGTCGCCGGCGAGGCCGACGCTCACCCGAGCTTCCCGATGCGCGCCACCCCCTTCGCCTTCTCGAGGTCGTGGATCGAAGAGGTCGTGTCGCGGGCCTCCGGCGAGGCGCGCCACGCGCCGGTGGTGCCGACGGCCGACATCGTCCTCGCCCCAGGTGAGCGCGCCGTGCTCGGCAACGTAGGCTTCACCGCATGATCTGCCCCGACACCTCGGCGCTCGTCGACATGATGGCGCACTTGCTGCCGCGCGGCGCCGCATGGGGGGCGGTGTGGCGCGACGGATCGGTGATGCGGCGGTTCTTCTCGGCCGTCGCCGATCCGCTCGCCGTCCTCGAGGCGCGGCTCTGTGCCCTGCGCGACGAGTTCTTCTGTGCCTCGGCGACGCGGGCGACGCGCGACTGGTGGCTGACCGATCACGGTCTACCGGACGCCTGCGACCCCTATCCGGACCCTTGCGTCAAGCGCGCTTCGCTCGCCGCGACCCGCTGCGAACGCTGGGTGGCGCTCGCCGCCGCTGCCGGTTGGTCGATCACCTGCCACGAGGTCCGCCCCTGCGGCGGCCGCGCCGGCGGTTTTCGCGCCTCGTCGAGTAGGGCGCGGTCCGGCGACCGGTGGAACGGGCCGACGGTGGTGATCACCGTCGCCCTTGCCGCTTCGCCCGCTTTCGTCGCCCCGCGCTTTCGCCCGGCCCGCGCCGACCGCTATCGCGCCGGTCAGGCGGTCGGCTGCAGCCCGGACATCACGCCTTTCGTCTGTCTACTCGAACGCCTGATCCCGGACCATGTCGCCCGGGAGTGGAGGACCCTCTGATGTCCGACGACTTCTTCGGCCCCGCCAGCGATGGCGCCGTCACCACTCGGCCGGTACTGGCACCGCAAATGGTACGAGCCGGAGGCGCGCCGACCTTCTTCGCCCCCTGCTCGGACGAAGATACCGACGACGGCACCCAAGTGTCGGCCGAATGGCTGAATCTGATCGTCACCAACCTCGACGCCGTCCGCGCCGCCGCCGGTATCGGCGCAGGCGACGAGCCACCCGGCTCGGCCGGTGTGCTGCTCGCCTCGATCCTGGAGCTGATCGCCACCGCGATCGCGGGAATGGATCTCTCCGCCTACCTCGCCAAGGCGGGTGGCACGCTCACCGGGGGTGGCCACATCTCCGATCCGATCGACCCAGAGGCGGCCGATCACCTGGTGCGGCTCGGATATTTGAACTCCCGCCTCGGGGGGCTCGGAGGTGGTGGCGGCGTCACCCTCCCCGCCAACGCCGCCGGATGGCTGCACAACGACGGGGCGGGGGGGCTCGGCTGGACCACACCGCCCGGCTCCTACACCTACGGCGGGCTCGGCACGACGATCGTCAAGTCGTCGCTCAACTCCGTGCCGACCCCGACGCTCGACTCGACCACGACGCTCGTCGTCGGCGGCATCTCGGGGACCTACAAGCTGGCCTATATCCAGCGGGTCCAGTGGTTCGGCGACGACGTCTCTCTGCTCAACTATGTCCTCGTCTACGTCCGGGTGCTGTGATGCCGACCATCCTTTCGATCACCAACCCCCGCTGGTCCGACGCCGCCCAGACCGGGGTACTCGTCGACGTCGAAACCGTCGAGTTTGGCGCGATCGAGTTCGTGGCAATGGCGAGCGATGTCGAGCCGCACGGCCGGCAGATCCACGCCGCCGCGCTCGCCGGCACTTACGGCGAGATCGCCGCCCATGTGCCGCCGCCGCCTGCTCCGCCGCCCGGCACCGCCGACCTGAAGGCTGCCGCGGCGGCGAAGCGATGGGCGGTCGAAACCGGTGGCATCGCCGTCGGCGGGGCCACCATCGACACCAGCCGCGAAAGTCAGACGATGATCGCCGGGGCCTATGCCTATGTGCAGGCCCAGCCGGCGACGACGGTCGAATACAAGACGGCGTCGGGATGGGTGACGCTCGACGCGGCGGCGATGACCGCCATCGCGCTCGCCGTCGGCGCCCACGTCCAGGCGTGTTTTGCCGCCGAGCGGGGGGTGTGCGAGGCGATCGACGCCGGCACGATCACCACCCTCGCCGCGGTCGACGCGGCGTCCTGGCCGGCGAACGGGTGACGCCATGGCCGTCCTTCCGAAAATCGACCTCGCCGTCCGCAACAACGTCGACGGGGTGTGGGCGCGCGACGTGTCGGCGATCCTCGCCGCCGATCCCGAAGCGGCGACGGCGTCGTGGCGGATGCAGGTCCGATCGGTGGCGGACGACCACGGCGTCGTCCTCGACATCCCCGCGACCCACGGCAGCATCGATCTGGTCGCCGGGGTACTGATCCACCGGGTGCCGCTTTCGGTGATGCGCACCCTCGAGGCCGGCACCTACGTGTGGGACGGCCTCTACGTCACTGTCTCGGGCCGCACCGTGCCGTGGGCGGCCGGGGCCTTCGTCGTCGAACAAGGGGTGACGCGATGACCGTCTCGACCTGGATCGTCACCAACGAAGAGCTGCCCGACAACCCGCTCCCGGTGCCGGTGCCGGTCGACATCTCGACGGCTCTCGCCGTCGCCGTCGATCGCGCCGCCGCGGCCACGTCTGCGGCGGCGGAAGCGGAAGCCGCGGCGGCCTCGATCGGCGCCCCGGCATGGGAGGCCATCACCGGCAAGCCGGCGGCTTTCCCCCCGACGGCGCATGGCCACGTGATGGCCGATGTGTCCGGCCTGGCAGCCGCATTCTTGGAAAAAGCCAACGTATCAGATGCCGTTTTGGCCGGCGACACCATCTCTGGAGGAAGTTTCTGATGGCAAAAACTCTAACGATCCAGATGCGCCGGTCGGCGACCGCCAGCGCGGTGCCGGCGACGCTGCTGGCCGGTGAGCCGGCTGTCAACGTCAGCGACAAGAAGCTCTATTCGAGCGACGGCTCGACGGTGTTCCAGGTCGCTCCGTCGATGACGGAGCATGCGGCGAAAGCGTCGCTGGCATCGCCGACGTTCACCGGAACGCCGACAACGCCCACCCCCGCGACCGACGACAACTCGACCAAGGTCGCCAACACGTCGTGGGTCCGTGGCGTCATCGCCGCGATTTCGGCCGGTGTCACCACGTGGATGGGGCGCTCTGGGAATATCACGGCCGCCGATGTCGCGGCCGACGTCAACACGGCGTTCAGCTCGACGACATTCGTCGCTGGTGTCGGCGCAAAGCTCGGAGCGGGGAATGCGCTGTTGTATGCAGACGGCGACAACCCGGTTGCACGCTCTGGTGCGGCAGGGAGCGAGAAGTATTTCCGCTTCGAATCCAACGGCAATTTCCGCTCCGTAAATGGCGGTCTCATCGCGGAAAACGGGTCGGTTCATGCGATCGGTGGATCAATCCGGTCTATTCGCCCGAGCTACCCACATATTATTTTCGAGTCGACCGGCAATGCGGTGGATGCCAAGAAGTGGATCGCGTTTGGCGCTCCCTCTGGCCAACTTATCTTCGCTACACATAATGACGCGGAGAGTTCGTCGTTTAACGTAGCTGTCCTAAATAGGGACGGGTCTGCGACGCTTTCGGGACCGATGACCGTTTCCGGCCTCAAGTGGTCCGCGGCGAGCAACCTCGCCGCCGCCACAAACCTGGACACCATCACGGGCGCCGGTTTCTACGATCTCGAAACCCCAGTCAATGGACCGCCCGGG
>CALMFH010000034.1 GCA_937864925.1 uncultured Alphaproteobacteria bacterium
TATCGGCGCGCCCCGCTGGCCAACGGTCAGCTACACCACCTCACGGGACACGATCTGAACACGATCCGAATGCCTCAGGAAGCAGATGAGGCCGCCCCCTTCGAAGGTCCACGCGGTGCGGCACGCAGGGAATACAACCCGTTGACATGGCGGGCAAAAGGTGTAATTTTCCGTCGAATTGTCAACGATTGAAGATCATCAATTGTAAAATATATCTAAGATCTATTGCTGATCATCGAGCTTGACTACTCTACAGATGGGGACTTTGTCGTTCTGGGGCTTCGTCATTCGCTGCATCGGAAGACTACTGTGTCGAAAGAGGTCAGATGGCCAAGGTTCTACTGATGCGGTTTGACATCGAGGCGAGAAAACTGGACGGATATGTCGGATATCTTGGTCCGGAAGATCTCTTCACCGACCGTCTCGAGGCTGCGGTCGGAATGTTCGAGGCCGATCAGGAGTGCCGCCCGAGTCGATATGAAGATGTCGACGGCGAACTGGTCGGTAATGGCGTCGGTGGCACCGGAGGGCGTCGCGTCGACTTCGGTCGTCACGATGGTCCACGGCAGGGCGACATGTTCATCGATGCGGAGGACTTTCTCACGGAGATTTCGGCTGCCGTCGACGATGGCGCCGTTGCATTTCGGCGCGCGCGTTTCGATCGGCCGGGCTCTACCGAATGGCGATCACCGTACACGGGGTTCGGGCTGTTTCGGGGGGGCTGATGGACATCGGGCGCCGAATCCTCGGGTATGTCTTTCCGTTCCGGGTGCGCCGGAGGGGGGTCGATACCGCCTTCTACTACAGACACTATCCGGACGTCGCCGAAAGCGGTCTGGCGGCCGAGACCCACTATCGCACCCACGGCTGGCGGGAGGGGCGCAATCCTGCTGCGGACTTCCACAGCGCCTATTACGCGGTCAGGCACCTGCCGAACGGTCGATTGAGCGAGGATCCGCTCGCTCATTTCATGGCGCGCGGCGGCGATCTTTCCGGACTGGACACCTTTCCGGAAGTGGCCGACGACTGGATCGCCCTGCAGATGCGGGTGGTGGCGGATCACTTCGACGATGCCTTCTATCGTCGGCACTACGGAACGCTGCTCGGCGGGCTCGCACCGATCGATCATTATTTCGCGATCGGTTGGCGGATCGGCTGCAATCCCTCCGGTGATTTCGACAGTCAGGCCTATCTCGATCGACACGCATACGTGTCGCAGAGCGACCTGAATCCGCTGTTCCACTTCGTGCTGTCGACCGACGGACGTCCGGAGATCGTCGCCGACGAACCGACGACGGCCGAACCGCAGCGCGGATCGGTCGCATCCGACTCGACGGCTCGGCCGCAGTGGGCGGCGGAGCCGTCGACCCGTGAGCTCCCGCGGGATCGGTGGCACTCGATCGGGAGAGCCGACCTGCTGTCTGCGATCGGTGCCGATTTCGATGCCGACTTCTACAAGACGGCATACAAGGACGTCGCCAAAGCCGGTCTCGACCCGCTGATTCACTTCGTCGATCACGGCTGGCGCGAGGGGCGCAACCCCTCGGCATTGTTCGACACCCGTTATTATCAGGCGAGCTACGGCGGAGAATTCGGTCCCGACGTCAATCCGCTCTACCACTACGTGACGATCGGCCGGGAGAGAGGCTATCGGACGAGCCCGATCGGCAGCGGGCATTGGCCGCGTCCGACCGCTCCGAGCGACGCGGATTGGGCGCGCGTCGCCGCGGCGTCCGACCCGGACGCCGAGGTCGACGTCATCATTCCCGTCTACCGCGGCTACGACGATACGCTGGCGACGATCCATTCGGTCCTGGCGCACCCACAGAAGACGCGATTCCATCTGACCGTCATCAACGACTTCGGACCCGAGCCGAAACTGACCGAGAAGCTGCGGGAATTGGCGCGCCGGTCGCTGTTCACCTACCTGGAGAACGAGGAGAATCTCGGCTTCATAGGGACGGTCAACAAGGGCCTGGACCTGCGGCCGGACCTCGACGTGATCCTGCTGAACGCCGACACTCTGGTGTTCGGTGGCTGGATCGACCGCCTGTTGGCACATGCCCGAGCCGACGCCCGGATCGGCACCATCACGCCCTATTCCAACAACGCGACGATCTGCAGCTATCCCGAAACCAACCACGCCAACACCATCGCACTGGAATGCACCCTGGCGCAGCTCGACGCCTATGCCGGCCGCTGCAACGAGGGACGCCGGACCCCGGTGCCGACCGGCGTCGGTTTCTGCTTCTACATCCGCCGCAGCGTGATCTCCGAGATCGGTCGGTTCGACCCCGCCTTCGGCCGTGGCTACGGCGAAGAGAACGATTTCTGCATGCGGGTGCTCAAAGCCGGCTACACCAATGTCCTCGCCGAGGACGTGCTGGTGTTCCACAGCGGCGGCGTGTCGTTCTCCGAGTTCTTCGCCGAGGAATACGGCGCCGGGCAGAGACTGCTGATCGGCAAGCATCCCGATTATGCCCGTCGCGTCGCCGAATACGTGCACGCCGATCCCGGTCGTCCCGGTCGGGCTCGGCTCGACCTCTACCGGCTGGCCCGCGCCATGGGCGACAGGGTCGCCCTTCTGGTGACGATGAACGCCGGGGGCGGCGTCGTCGTCCATGTGGACGCCATGGCGCGCCGGCTCGAGGCGGCGGGAATCACCGTTCTGTTCGCTCAGGTCACCGGGGATTCGGTGACCTTCCGGCCGTTCGACCGGCAGCGCGATCTCTACACGCCATCGTTGAAGTCGATTGATCTGTCCTTCGACGCCGATCTGTTCGCCGAATTCCTCGACTGGCTGCAGCCCAGCCTCATTCACCTGCATTCACTGGCGCTGGCTTCGTGGCGTGCCTCCGAGGTGACGATGCGGCTGTGCGGTCATCACCGGGACCGGCTCTACGTGACTCTGCACGATTATGACCCGTTGTGCTTCCGTCACAATCTGGTCGATGCGGAGGGACGATACTGCGAGCGACCCGAGCGGCGAAAATGCATCTCCTGCGCGCGAGCCACCGGTGCGCCGAATCGCTGTGATCCGGATGTCCGCACCGCCGGCTGGCGCGCCTTTCTCGGGCAGGCGCGGCGCGTCTTCGTTCCGTCGACCGATACACGGGATCGGTTGGCGGAGACGTTTCCGGACATCGCATTCGCGGTACGCGAACACGAGGAAGAGTTGGACGGCGTCGCGGCGCTCCCCCCACCGGATCGCGACGAGCCCCTGCGGCTGGTCGGTCTCGGTGCCATCGGCCCGCACAAGGGCAGCAATCTGATCTATTCGCTCGCTCTCGATGCCCAGAACAGGAAGCTGCCGATCGAGTATCACATCGTAGGGTATACGGCCATCGACAGCGATCTGAAAAAGATCGGAGTGTCGATTTCGGGTAGATATTTCTCGACGCGTGAATGTATCGAGCAGATGAAGGTGGCCCGTCCGAGCTTTGCGCTGCTCCCGTCGATCTGGCCGGAGACCTATTGTTACACGCTGTCCATCGCCTTGGCGCTCGGTGTGCCGCCGATCGTCTTCGACCTCGGTGCGCAAGCGGATCGAGCGAGGGCTGCCGGCTTCGGCGTGGTCCTCGATTCGAAGCTGCTCTGCGATCCCGGGGCGATCAACGATGCGATTCTCCGACTGTCGGTCGCAGACGAATGGGCGAAGGCCCGACCGGTCGCCTTTCGACGGTATGATCGGTTTCCGTACGACTATTACGATCTCACAACCGGTGAGGCGGAAAACGACGGCTGACCGTGCTCCCTTCGGTGTGGCGCGTGATGGATACCGCATCGCGCCGGCAACGAGGGGGACCCCTGTACGGGAAACAGATGAACGGAGCTTTCGGCACCGTCCTCCGGACGGTCCGCGCGGCCCCGGTGAGTGGGTGTGGAGGAACCATGTTGAAGATCGCCGACTTCCTGTTTCCTCAGGAGCTGGAGGTTCAGCCGACGCACCTTTCGAGTTGCCTGTTCATAGGCTCGTGCGTCGCCGAAGCCTATGTGGTGTACTTCCGCAAGCAGAAGCCGTCGACACACATCGACTTCGTCCTTTTCAACAACGTGGCCGACATCGGTGCGGCGCCCCCCCGTCCGATCGAGACCTATGATTTCAGTTACGTTCAACTGCCCGCCCGCCACATCATCGGTGACATCGCCATCGATTTTTCGAAGTTCACCGACGCGACGATCAACGAGAACATCGTCACCAACAGCTTCGACGCGCTGGAGCTGATGCTCGACGCCGCGATGAAGTTCAACAAGGACACGGGTGCGATCACCTTCGTCCAGAACTTCGTGGTGCCGCAGATGCCGGTCGCCGCCGGCCTCGACAACGTCGCCGGCTACCGCGACCTCAAGTATCTCATGGAGCGCCTCAATCATCGACTGGGTGAACTGGTCGCCCGCTACAAGAACGCCTATCTGATCGATGCCGAAGCGATCGCCTCGTCGATGGGAAAACGCCATTTCCTCGACGATACTCTGGTTTTCTTCACACACGGCTCGTTCTGGTATCCGGATTGGGTGGACATCGAACGCGGGCGTATCGAACATGTTCCGCCCTTGGAAGAAATATCCGAGCACAAGCTCGGCGAATATTACGCGGCGATCTGGCGAGCCTGTGAATACCACTATCGCGTCGTCAATCAGGTCGATCCGGTCAAGTTGGTGATTTTCGACCTCGACGACACGTTGTGGCGCGGGTTGATCGGCGAACACTACAACGACGAGGGCCCCCGGCCGATCTCGGACGGCTGGCCGCTCGGGATGCACGAGGCGATCCACCATCTCAAGGCGCGCGGGATCCTGGTGGCCATCTGTTCGAAGAACAACCCCGAACTGGTCGCCCATCGCTGGTATCGGGCGGTTCCGCTCGAATGGATCGATCTCGACGATTTCGTCTGTGTCGAGATCGGCTGGGCCCCGAAGGCGGAGGCCGTGGGCCGCATCATGAGCGAAGTCGGCCTCACTCCGAAGAGCGTGGTGTTCGTCGACGACAATCCGGTCGAACGCTCGGCGGTGCAGGAAGCCTTTCCCGCGATCCGCGTTCTGGGATCGAACCCGTTTCTGACCCGTCGCATCCTGCTGAATGCGGCGGAGACGCAGATTCGCGTCCTGACCGACGAGTCGGCCCGGCGCGACCGGATGGTGCGCAGCCAACGCGAACGCGAAGCCGAACGCAAGACGCTGAGCCGCGAAGAGTTCCTCCGCAACCTCGGCTGCCGGGTCGATCTGCACACGATCACCTCGTCGCGCCATCCGAACTTCGACCGTGCCTTCGAGTTGCTCAACAAGACCAATCAGTTCAACACCACCGGCCGGCGTTGGACGCCGCTCGAGGCGGAGCAGCACTTCGAGCGGGGGGGCACCATCGTCGCCTTCGAGGCGCGCGACAAGTTCACCACCTACGGGTTGGTCGGTGTCGTTCTGATAGCCGGCACCGAAATCGTGCAGTTCGCGATGAGTTGCCGGGTGCTCGGGCTGGAGATCGAGAGCGGCGTTCTCAACCGTGTGGTCGAGGCGCTCGCCCGAAAGGCGCCATCGACACCGGTGATCGGAACGGTCGTCGCCACCGACGCCAACTTCGTCTGCCGGGACGTCTTTTCGAAGAGCGGTTTCGTGGTCCGAGACGACGGCCGTTTCGCCTGCACGACGGCGAGCCTCGGCGCGGCCCCCGATCACCTCGCACTGAACTGGGTGTGAGGGTCGAGCCGGGTTTTGTCCGACGGTGTCGGCCGGCGAGCGGTCCTTTCGCTCGTCCTCCGACTCGGCGTGAGATGATCTGCTCGAGGCACGGATGGCGGAGAGATCGATCGCGGCGCGGCTATCGGTGATACCGTGTTCACGAAGTTTCGACCTGTTCGAAATTTCGTGAACCAAGGCGAGCCCGAACGGGCGTCGGCCGGTCGGGCCGTGACGCACATGACATTCGGACGAGTCCGAATGTCATGAGCCCAGTATGAGTTGGTCGTTCCGAGCAGCGAGGCAAGCCGCCGCCGATGATCTTCGCTCGATGCCGGTCGGCGACCCGACGCATGACACGGACCCTCGCCGTCTTCGGCATTTTCACCCGCTTCGCCCATGGTAGGAGCCACGCTCGGCTCACGGCGGGAGGGCGCGGGTCGCGCCGTCGAACCGGTCGACCGTGAACACGGCTTTCCGAAGATGGTCCGGGCCGACCAGGACATCGAGTCGGTGGCCAGCGCGGCTGAACCTCACCCTCCGCTGCTCAGCAGTTCGGAAGTGGACCGCGCGGCCGGAAATTTCCGGTTTCGGGTGCCGGGCCGACAGGTAGCAAGCCGGTAGTACTGGAACTACCCAATTTCATTGACATTTCTATGGTGCCATGATATCAAATCGATATTCTCATGCAATGTGGCGCAGACAATTATGCGGATATGCATCTGTATTTCTGGACAATTGCGAGCAACGGATGAATCTTTTTCGCACCTCCAAAAGTTGGCTTCAGGCTTTGATGTAACCTTCGTCTTTTCTCTATGGGACAAGGTCGGCCGGAAGCTCGATGGTGCCCTCAATGTACATCAGCTGCCGCGAATGTTCGAGCGCGATGCCTATGTCAGTATATCTCGCTCATGGCATGGTTTCGAGCGGCTCTGGAAAAGGCTTCCGGTGTTGCGATCGCAACTCGACGATGAGATCAATTCGCCTCAAGAAGATATAATCAGAAGAAAGATAGGGGAATATTTTCCGGGAGCTGTCATCGATATCGAGGCTTCGGACGTACTTGATCTCGCTTTCGATCTGCCGGTCGAAGATTCGAATTCAAAGAGAATGACATATAAGATCTGGAGATCGAACGAGCTGAAGCGCAAGCTGGAAAGGAAGCATGGACCATTCGATGTGGTTATCCGCATGCGTCCGGATTTGATCCTGGATGGAGCGAATTTGGAATATGTCGTCGACGCGGTGCGGCAGGGTCGAATGCTCGTAACCGGTTGGGATAGCGAAACGTCCTGGGTGAACGACGTGTTCGCGGCGGCTCGCTCCGACATCATGGACGCCTACAGTTCCATATTCGCTCGGACGGTTCTCATCCCACAAGAATGGAAACACATTCACAAGGAGTTGTTCCATCTCATCCGTGCCATCACCCCGGAGGTGGAGAACCTACCGTTCGCACAGCGCTTCGCTGCGGACCCCCTCATCACATTGGAACAGTTGAGCGGTTCTCTGCACGAAATGCGCGCGGATTCGGCTCGTTGGAGCGCTGCTCACGAAGTCGCATTCTGCGTTTCGACGGCATTGACGGCGAAGCGGCTGTCCGGTGCGACGCAGGTGATCGATCGCTTGCGTGCGTGTGCGACGGCGGCCACCACGGCCGGATTGGACGCGACGGACAACTTCTTCATCGTACTTTGTGAGAATTTCCAGGAGCTCGGTGAAACAAAGGCCGCTGCCGTATGTGCATTGGCAGTGATGCCGTGGCCGATGGAGGTCTGGGAAACCTGTCGTAAGATAGCGGTCGGAGCATTTCTCGGGGCTTTTCATACTTATGTCGCCGAGAAGACAGGGCCGGTCACCGACTTCGGAGACTGGTTGCTCGCCGATGGCGAGAAGGAATGGCTCCATGCCCTGTTGCAGAGCCTGGCGGACCCGTCGCCGCTCGCGGGGTGGCTTCGAGCAAAGATCCGGTTGGCGTTCGAAGACCCCGGGATCGCCGAGGACGTGGTGATCGAATGGAACCACCGGCAGCAACATGATCGGGCCGACGAAATCGGCTCAGGTGTCGATTTCGGTGACACCGATCGAGCGGACGTTGCCGCCGAGCACCGAGAGGCGCTCGCGCTCGCGGCGCCGAGCGAGCGCGACGGGATTTTGACAGAGCTGCGCCGTGCTGTCGAACTTTCGCCGAACAACGTCGAATTGCTGTACGGGCTTGCCCACGAGTTGAAGCTTGCCGGGCACTACGGCGAGGCCCGTGATGTACAGTCGCGGGCCGTGGCGGCTGCCCCTCGGCACAGTGGTGCCAATCGCCAGTTGGCGGAGATCTGTCTTCTTCTCGGTGAATTCGAAACGGCCCTCGAATATGCCGAAACGGCCTTCGCTCTCGAACCGTCGATGGTGCATCGTGTTCTGGTCGGTTTCGTGTCGACGCGCCTCGGCTCGGGGGCGTCGAAGATCGTCCTGGACCGACCGACCGGTCGATCGCTCAGGCACTCGGACCTGATGCGGATTCCCGGGTTCGCGGACTTCCTGGCCGGCCCGATCGTGACGATCGACGAGCTCCGAGTTTGACCGATCTTCGATGACCACGGCGATATCGGATCAATTGCATCTCGGCCCGCATCGGTGACGAAGGCGGCGCATTCCTCGGGCGTGGAGGCGTGGCGGAGATCGTCACCGGTCGCCCCCGCCCTTCGACGGACCGCCGCGGGCCTTGTACGGCAAGGTCACCGGCGCGGCCACAACGCCTCCTCCACCCTCCGATCGGAAGAGCGAGCTTCACGAATTCAGGGGGGCACCGGTGAAGGGCCGGTCCGGGTCGGAGTTCGCTCACCGATCGACAGGCTTCATCGCCGCCCTCCGTGGCGCCGGCAGATCCGAAACCCGAGATTCTCGCCTCCACACGGCGGAGTGAATCGGCAGTAGGTCGATCCACCGTCGCGACGGCGGTGCTCCGTCCGAGAACGATGCACCCGCGGTCGGAGATCGATGTCATACCGAGTTCACGAAGTCTCGACCTGTTCGAAACTTCATGAACCCGGAATCACCGCGCCGATTTGCGCGAATGCCGGGTCGGGTCCCTCATTCGGCCGCCGCTCTGGCGGCGCGCCACTGCGCCAGTACGGCTCTGAGCGCTGCCGGTTTCACCGGCTTGTTGAGCACGCTGATCGACTTCTCGCTCGCCTCCTCGCGCACCTGGGGCGTGCGGTCGGCGGTGATCAGGGCCGCGGGCAGGTCGGCGCCGAAGCGCCAGCGCAGTTGCACCACTGCGTCGATGCCCGTTCCATCGTCGAGATGATAGTCGACGAGCAGGATGTCGGGTCCGCGCCCGCGCTCCTTGACCAGGTCCGAAAGCGCCGCCGAGGCCTCCTTCTGGTCGCGCGCCTTGACCACCTCGATGCCCCAGCCGACCAGTAGCGCCTCCATGCCGTCGAGGATCTTCTCCTCGTTGTCGAGGCACAGCGCCAGCATCCCATCGAAGCGGGTCGACGACACTCGTGGCATGCCCACTTCGTCCGCGACGTTCGGCAGCGCCGCCGCCGTCGGCACGTCGACGAAGAAGCGCGACCCCTTGCCCGGGGCGGATTCCAGATCGACCGGGTGGCCGAGCACGCGGCCGATGCGCTCGACGATGGAGAGGCCGAGGCCGAGGCCGCGAGCGATGCGGGCGCCCTGGTCGAGCCGCTGGAACTCCTGGAAGATCAGCCGCTGCTTGGCCTGCGGGATGCCGAGGCCGGTGTCGAGCACCTCCACCGTCAGCCGCCCGCGCCGGCGCCTGACCCCGACCAGTACGCGGCCCTCCGGCGTGTATTTGATGGCGTTGGAGACGAGGTTCTGGACGAGGCGGCGCAACAGACGACGATCCGACCGCACCCACAGGCTCGACGCCAACACCCGGAAGTCGAGTTCACGCGCCGTGGCGATCGGTTCGAA
The DNA here is from genome assembly GCA_937864925.1 of uncultured Alphaproteobacteria bacterium. Lineage (GTDB taxonomy): Bacteria > Pseudomonadota > Alphaproteobacteria > Rhizobiales > Ancalomicrobiaceae > CALBKH01. Next base: position 9,610 of record CALMFH010000034.1, read on the forward strand.
CTCGACCCGGAGCTGCTTCAGGATGTCGTCGATGCGGAAGACCGAGAACTCCGGCTTGAGCGCCCCGGTGTCGAGACGGCTGATGTCGAGCAGCGCCCCGAGGATCTCCTCGACCGCGTCGAGCGACTGGTCGATGTTGACCGCATGGGTGGCGAGCGGCGTCTGCACCGTCTTCTCCACCAACGAGGTGGCGTAGAGACGGGCCGCATTGAGCGGCTGCAGGATGTCGTGTCCGGCGGCGGCGAGGAACTTGGTCTTGCCGATGTTGGCGTCGTCGGCTTCGGCCTTGGCGCGCGACAGTTCGGCGTTGAGCCGGGTCAGCTCTTCGGTGCGCTCGCGCACCCGCCGCTCCAGCGTCTCGTTGGCCCGCGCCAGCGCTTCGGCCGAGGTGACGCGCTCGGTGATGTCGGTCCAGGTGGTGACGATGCCGCCGTCCGGCATCGGCGCGGTGCGCACTTCGATTACCGCGTCGGTCGAGGCGAGGCGCTCGTGATAGGTCTCCATCCGCCGGACCAGACGGTCGATGCGGTCCTTGATGATCCGCTCCGGATTGCCGGGCCCGAATTCGCCCCGCTCCGCCCGGTCGCGGATGATCGCCTGCAGCGACACGCCGACCTGGGCGAACTCGGGCGACAGGTCGAGCATCTGGCGGAACTGACGGTTCCAGCAGATCAGGCCGAGCTCGCGGTCGAACACCGAGATGCCCTGGCCCACCTGATCGAGCGCGATCTGCAGGAGGTCGCGGTTGTACTGGATGGCGGCGGAGGCATCGTCGAGCAGCTTCACCGCCGCCTTGGTCGACGGATCGCGCCGCTTGACCAGTAGCGACAGGACGAGCCGTGACGAGGCCGCACCGATCGCCGAGGCGAGCAGCTGCTCCGCGAAGCGCAGCAGATGCAGGTCGGCCTGCCGATCACCGATCAGCGCCATCGTGTGGCTGCGGCCGTAGTCGGCGAAAGCGCGGGTGGTGCGTTCCTCGCCGAGATAGCGGGCGACGGTGGAGACGAGATCGTCGACCGTCACCGCGGTGCGCCAGCGCCTGAGCGCCGGGGTCGGGGTGAAGTCCGACGGCACGAAGACGTTGGCCTGCAGCCGCTCGATCGGCTCCGGCGCCCGGGTCAGCGACACGGTGACGAACACTGCGGTGTTGACCAGGAGGCTCCAGAACACCCCGTGGGCGAGCGGGTCGAAGGCGAGCGAGAACAACGCCTGCGGCTTGAGCAGCCACAGGCCGAAGGGCCCCTGCAGCAGCAACGACGACGGGCCGTAGCCGGCCTGCACGAAGGTCGGCATCGCCAGGGTGTAGATCCACAGCGCGAAACCGGCGAGGAGACCGGCGATGGCACCGCGTGCCGTACCGCGTCGCCAGATCAGACCGCCGAAGAAGGCCGGCGCGAACTGAGCGATGGCGGCGAAGGCGAGGAGTCCGATCTCCGACAGAGCGGAAGCGTCGGCGACCGCACGATTGTAGGCGTAGGCGAGCAGGACGATGACGATGATGGCCACCCGGCGCAGGGTCAACAGGACCCGCACCATGTCGGCGCCGCCGTCTTCGAACTTCAGATCGCGCCTGACCAGGATCGGCACGACCAGTTCGTTGCAGACCATGACGGCGAGCGCCAGCGCCGCGACGATGACCATGGCGGTCGCCGCCGACAGCCCGCCGATGAAGGCGATCAGGGTGATGACCTGTGATCCGGCGTCGAGTGGCAGGCGCAGCACGTAGGTGTCGGCATCGATGGCGGTGCCGTAGTGAACCAGCCCGGCCATGGCGATCGGTACGACGAAGAGGTTGATGGCGACGAGATAGGCCGGGAACATCCAGCGCGCCGCGGTCAGCTCCGACGTGGTGTGGTTCTCGACCACACCGACGTGGAACATCCGCGGCAGCAACAGCACCGCGAAGAACGACAGGAGCGACATGACGATCCAGTTGCCCCCCGACAGACCGCGCGTGAACATGTCGCTGCCGAGCGGGTTCGACAGCGCCGCCGTGAACAGGGTGGTCGGACCGTCGAACAACACGAACATCACGTAGATGCCGACCGCGGTGAGGGCCACCAGCTTGACCACCGATTCCGTCGCCACCGCCAGCATCAGTCCCGACTGGTGCTCGGTGGCGTCGATGTGGCGGGTTCCGAACAGGATGGCGAATGCCGCCATCGACAGTGCCACGGTGAGCGGCACGTCCGGGTGGAACGGCGCCGGCACCCCCGGCATCAGGCCGAACTCGATCCGGGCGAGCAGCGTCTCCACCGATTGGCTGACGGCTTTGAGCTGCAGCGCGATGTAGGGAACGATGCCGATGAAGGCGATGACGGTGACCACCGCCGCCAGCCACTGGTTCTTGCCGTAGCGGGCCGCGATGAAGTCGGCGATCGAGGTGATCCGCTCCGCCTTGGCGAGCTTGACCACCCGTTTGAGGACCGGGAAGCCGAGCGTGTAGAGCACGATCGGCCCGACGTAGATGGTCAGGAAGTCGAGACCCTTGTTGGCGGCGAGACCGACCGAGCCGAAGAAGGTCCACGAGGTGCAGTAGACGCCGAGGGAAAGGGCGTAGATCGCCGGACGCCCGGTGATCGGCGAGGAACGATTGGAGTTGCGGTCGCCCCAGTGGGCGATGCCGAACAGGAGACCGATGTAGACGACGGCGACTGCGAGGACGACCCAGCCTTGGAGCATGGTTCGGCGGCCTCCACTCGACGGAAACCCGTGCCGGCACGAAGGAATTCCGGTCAATCGACCACATGTGCGGCCCGCTGTCCACCGCGCCGGTGCGGTCGGCCCGCCGCCCCGGTGTGACGGTCCGGATTGTCGTCGCCTCGACTTCGTGACACAAGTCGTCGAAATCGATCCGATCGAGAGATCGACGCAGAAGCGGTGCGGATGGCGCGATGTCGGAACGATCCCGACGGGGATCGACATCAGGGGGACCAGGACCATGCTCAAGGAATTCAAAGAATTCGCTCTCAAGGGCAACGTCGTCGATCTCGCCATCGGCGTGATCATCGGTGGCGCCTTCGGCAAGATCGTCGACAGCATGGTCGCCGATGTGATCATGCCGGTCATCGGCGCGATCACCGGCGGTCTCGACTTCTCCAACAAGTTCGTGTTGCTCAAGTCACTGCTCGGCGACGCCGCGGCACCGGCGACCTATGCCAAGGCCAAGGAAGTGGGCGCGACGCTCGGTTACGGCCAGTTCCTGACCGTGACGTTGAACTTCCTGATCATCGCCTTCGTCCTCTTTCTGGTGGTCAAGGGCATGAATCGCCTGAAGAAGCAGGAAGCCGCCGCCCCGGCCGAACCGCCGCCGCCGCCGAAGTCGGAAGTGCTGCTCGAGGAGATCCGCGACCTCCTCAAGAAGTGAGGCCGGATCGATCGAGCCGTCGTCGACGGCCGATCCTCCACATCCCCCGTGATCTGCGACCGATCGGGATCGCCCATCAGCGATCTCGATCGGAGCGATCAGGCTTTTTCATCTCGGCGTTCCGCCGGGGAGGCTAGCATGGCGGTTCGACCGCCCTCCCGTCCTCTCGGCCCGCCGGAAGCACCCGCATGTCCGATCTCCTCGCCGCCCTGACCCCCGTCGCCCTCGCCGCGCCACCCTCCGGCATCGTCGAGGTGATGAACTACGGCCGCGAACGGCCGGGCATGATCCCACTGTGGGCCGGCGAGGGCGATCTCGCCACGCCCGCCGTCGTCCGCGAAGCCGCCGCCCGCTCGCTCGCCGCCGGCGAGACCTTCTACACCTGGCAGCGCGGCATCCCCGATCTCCGCGCGGCGCTGGCGCGCCATCATGCTCGCCTCTACGGTGGCGACGTCTCGGCGGAGCGCTTCTTCGTCACCGGCTCGGGGATGCAGTCGATCCAGATCGCGCTCACCGCCGTCGCCGGCCCCGGCGACGAGGTGATCGTGCCGACGCCGTCCTGGCCGAACTTCGCCGCCGCCGTCGGGGTGCGCGGCGCCCGCGCCGTCGACGTGCCGATGGAGTTCGGCGCGACCGGCTGGAGCCTCGACCTCGACCGCCTCGCCGCGGCGGTCACCCCGGCGACGAAGGCGATCTTCGTCAACAGCCCGTGTAACCCGACCGGCTGGACCGCGAGCCGCGGCGATCTCCTGGCGCTGCTCGACCTCGCCCGCCGCCACGGCCTGTGGATCGTCGCCGACGAGGTCTACGGCCGCTTCGTCTGGGACGGCTCGGTCCGCGCCCCCTCCTTCCACGACGTCGCCGCGCCCGACGAGAAGGTGATCTTCGTGAACACCTTCTCCAAGAACTGGGCGATGACCGGCTGGCGCATCGGCTGGATCGAGGCGCCGCCGGCGCTCGGCCAGGTGATCGAGAACCTGATCCAGTACTCGACCTCCGGTGTCGCCGTCTTCCTGCAGCGCGGCGCCATCGCTGCGCTCGAGGAGGGCGAGGACTTCCTCGCCCATCAGATCTCCCGCATCGCCGAGAGCCGGACGCTTCTCTGCGACGCCCTCGCCGCCACCGGCCGCGCCCGCTTCGTCCCCCCGCCCGGCGCCTTCTACCTGTTCTTCGCCGTCGAAGGCGAAAACGACACCGCCGAACTCGGGCTGCGCCTCGTCGACGAGGCCAACATCGGCCTCGCCCCCGGCACCGCCTTCGGTGCGGCGGGGGCCGGTTGGTTGCGCCTGTGCTTCGCCCGCGGTCCCGACGAAATGCGCGAGGCGACGCGTCGCCTCGTCGGGTGGCTCGAGCGCCGTTGAGCCCTTCTCCTTCCGACCTTCGGTGGACGGGAGAGGGCGACGACTTGAGAATCGTCGCCGGATGAAATGTTATGGAGGCGGGTCAGGAGAAATCCCGACTGCCGCGCGCCGCCGTTGCCGCGTGGCCCCGGTCGGTGGAATCTGAGGAGTACGAGGTGACAGATCGGTCGCCGACGGTTTCGGAGGCACGACTCCTCTCGGTGTTGGACACCGCGGTGGACGGAATCGTCGTCATCGACGATCGCGCCCGCGTCCTCGTCTTCAACAAGGCCTGCGAAACGCTCTTCGGCTATCCCGCTGCGCACGTCATCGGCCGCAACATCTCGTTGCTGATGCCGCCCGAATACGCGTCGGATCACGACGCCGCCGTCGGCCATTACCAACGCACCGGCGAAAGACGCATCATCGGCATCGGCCGCGAGGTGCGCGCCCGCCACGCCGACGGCACCGTTTTCCCGATCGAACTGTCGGTCGGCGAGGCCAAGACCCCGGAAGGGCCGCAGTACATCGGCATCATGCGGGATCTCAGGCCGCGCAAGGCGGTCGAACAACGCCTCGCTCAGCTCCAGGCGCAGCTCGTCCAGATGGCGCGCGTCAACGCCATGGACGAGATGGGGGCGGCCGTCGCCCACGAACTCAATCAGCCGCTGACCGCGGTGATGCTCTATCTTCAGGCACTGACCCGCAAGCTCAAGGGCGGTGAGGGCGAGGTCGAGCAGGCCGTGCTGGAGATCCTCGGCAAGGCGTCGCGTGAAGCCGAGCGCGCCGGCTCGATCATCCAGAAGATGCGCCACTTCGTCGAGAAGCGTGAGCCAGACCGCCAGCCGGTCGACATCCGCAAGCTGATCGACGAAGCGCTCGAGGTGACGTTGCTCGGCAACGACGGCGCCGCGGTCGAGGTGGTGCGCGACGAGATGCCGGATCTCCCTCCCTTCGAGGCCGATCCGATCCAGATCCAACAGATCCTCATCAACCTCATCCGCAACGCCATCGAAGCGGTGAAGCCACGCGACGAGCGTTGGATCCGCATCGCGGTGCGCGCCGAGGACGGCCGGCTGCTGGTCGAGGTCGAGGACAGCGGCGCCGGCATCCCGATGGAGACGGTTCGTAACCTCTTCAAGGCGTTTTCGACCTCGAAGAAGACCGGATTGGGTCTGGGACTTGCGATTTCTCGCTCCATCGCTCAGAACCACGGTGGAGATCTCCTCGTCGAGCCCGGCGGTGGTGGCCGTGGCGCGACCTTCGTGTTGTCGTTGCCGCTCGGGGTGACGACGACGGTGAACACGATGTGACCGCCGCGGACGACGCGTGCGGAAGAACGACGTATCGAGGTGGCAGATGATCGGACGCGCGCAGAAATCCGACCAGGCGATCTACATCGTGGACGACGACCCGGCGGTTCGCGACGCGCTCGCGGTGGTCTTCGAGCTCGAGGGCTACAAGGTCTCCGGCTACGAGACCGGCGACGCCTTCCTCGAAGCGGCCAAGACCCATCCCCCGGCCTGCGTCTTCCTCGACGTCCACATGCCGGGCCGCTCGGGTCTCGACATCCTCAAGGCGCTCAATGCCGATCACTATCCGGCGCCGATCTTCATCATCTCCGGCCAGGGCGATATCCCGATGGCGGTCACCGCCATCAAGTTCGGTGCCTTCGACTTCATCGAGAAGCCCTTCGACGCCGACCACATCGTCCAGCGCGTCCACGAGGCACTGGAGGCCCAGGCGCGTCGCGACACCGCCGACCACAAGTCGGTCGCCCATGACTTCCCCGGACGCGAACTCCTCACTCCGCGCGAGATCGAGGTGCTCGGCCAGATCACCGCCGGCGCCTCCAACAAGGAAGCCGGCCGGCATCTCGGCATCTCGCCGCGCACCATCGAGGTGCACCGCGCCCGCATCATGGAGAAGCTCGGCGCCCGCAACGCCGCCGATCTCGTCCGTATCGTGCTGACCGGCGAACACGGCTGATCCGTCCGCCGCGATCCTCCGGGTCTTTCCCGAGGCCCCGTCGACGGACGGGGCCTCGTCGCGTTTCGGACCCCTGTGGCGGCGGGTGATGACGCGCTGGTGATCACCGATCGGGGACACTACGGATCGCGCGTCGAAACGATTCGGTCGATGGTGACGGCTCCTCCGTTCGGACGAGTGCGTGAGAATGACCGAGACGACCCCCGCGGCGCGGCGTGCGCCGATCGGGTCCGTTCATATCCTGGAAGACGATCCCGGCGTCTCCGACAGCCTGCGCTTCCTGTTGCAGGCGCTCGGCCACGACGTCGTGCTCCACCCCGACGCCGAGAGCTTCTTCGAAGGACCGCCGCCCTCCGCCGACGACGTGGTCATCGTCGACCTCGGCTTGCCCGGCATCGGCGGCGCCCAGGTCATCCGCTGGCTCGATCGCCTCGCCCCGCGCCCGCGCGTCATCGCCATCACCGGTCAGGCGCAGAAGGTCATCGAAGACGAACTGCGCGATCTGCCGCTGGTGCGCCTGTTGCGTAAACCGCTTTCCGGAGACACACTCGTCGCGCTCCTGTGACGGCTCGCGCCGGAAGGGCTGCGCCGGATGCGGGGCCGGAATGCCGTGTGACGAGACGAATCATCGTGGATTTAGGTAGATGGGCGTAAGTAGGCCCCCCGAATTGTGGGGGTCGTGCCCGGTTCCTAGCCTGGATCTGCCGAAAGACGCGCCACATCCCGATCCTTTCGTCGCCGGTGACGGGCCGACGACGAGCAGAGCGACAGGTGAGGAGTGACGACGCTTCCGTCGGAATCGCACGACCGATGCGATCGGCACCGGTTCCCGACCGCGGACGAACGACATGGGCGCCATGTCGGGCGGGTGGGGATCGGCGAGGAGGAGACGACGATGGCCTATTCCGATCGAGCCCTCGGCACTGCCGGTGGGCTCCCCAAGGAAGCCCGAAGCGAGGCGGATCTGATGTGGTCGGAGTTCGCCCGCTCGCAACGGGTGAAGACCCAGCGCGTCGGCGAGCACGATGCCATCTTCTACGAGGGTGATCCGGCCGAACGCGTCTACGAACTGATCGAAGGCGCGGTGATGCTGTTCAAGCTGCTGCCCGACGGACGCCGTCAGGTGGTCGAGATCGTCGCGCCCAATTCGCTCTTCGGTGTCGTCGGCGGCAAACTCTACGACTGCAACGCCGAGACGCTGACGCCGAGCGTCGTGCGCATTCTCGACCGCCGCGACATCGAGGCGTCGAGCGAGTTCCAGGGTCACGTCGCCCGCTGCCTGCGCGACCAGATCGAGCGCCTGCACGACCATGCCGTCCTGCTCGGCCGCAAGTCGGCCTTCGAGCGCGTCGCGACCTTCCTGATGCACTTCGTGCCTCAGCGCGGTCAGCCCGGCTGTACCGGGCCCTCCGGCCCCAAGGACGAGCAGACCATCGAACTCACCATGACCCGTCAGGAGATCGCCGACTATCTCGGCCTGACCATCGAGACGGTGAGCCGGGTGATCTCGGACCTGAAACGTCGCGGCCTCATCGCCATCGAGAAGCAGGACCGCATCCGCATCACCGACATCTGCGGCATCTGCCACCTGACCGGCACGCACTGAAGCCGTGGAGTTCGGCTCCGGTGGCGCCCTCGAGCCCCACCCCCGCGGCGGGGCTTCTGCGTCGCATCGGCTCGCGATAGAACGGCGGAGTCACCGTCCCGTCGGAGCCGTCGCCGTGGCCGCGACTCCCGCCACCACCTTCCTGAAGTCGAAGAAGATCACCTTCGATCTCCTCGAATACGCCCACGATCCGCGTGCCGAAGCCTATGGCCTCGAAGCGGCGGAGAAGCTCGGGCTCGATCCGGCGAGCGTGTTCAAGACCCTGGTGGTGAGCGACGGCGCGAAGGCCCATGCCCTCGCGCTCGTGCCGGTGGCGCAGAAGCTCGGGCTGCCGCTGGCGGCCAGGGCGCTGGGGTGGAAGCGGGCGGAGATGGGCGACAAGGCCGATGCCCGACGCCTCACCGGCTACGTGCTGGGCGGCATCTCGCCCTTCGGCACCAAGCGGCCCCTGCCGGTGGTGGCCGACGCGACGTTGATGTCGCCCGAGCGCGTCTGCGTCTCCGGCGGCCGCCGCGGTCTGGAGATCCGGATCGCGCCGAAGGACCTGGTGGCGGCGATCGCCGCCATCGTCGCGCCGATCGCGGTGGATTGAGGGGAGGGGCGCGCCTCACACCGCCACGGAATGTCGCGCCGCCGCCCGGGCCAGATAGACGTCGAAAGCGCTGGCGACGATACGCACCAGCGGCCGCCCGACCTCGGTGACCCGGAGCTTCGCCCCGTCGACCTCGACCAGCCCGTCGCGCGCCGGACCGATCAGCCGTTCGAAGGCGTCGGCGACCGCGGCGCCGGTCACCCCGTGCGCGGCACAGACCGCGTCGACGTCGACGGCGTAGTCGCACATCACCCGTTCGATGATGTCGGCCCGGAGGCGGTCGTCGGCATCGAGCGCCTTGCCCTTGGCGATCGGCAGCCGTCCGGCGTCGACCGCCCGGCGCCAGCGGCCGATGTCGGGATCGTTCTGGGCGAAGCCCTGGTGCATCTTGCCGATCGACGAACAACCGATGCCGATCAGCGTCCCGGCATCGTCGGTGGTGTAGCCCTGGAAGTTGCGGTGCAGCTCGCCCGACTTCGCCTTCACCGCCATCTCGTCGGTCGAAAGTGCGAAGTGGTCGAGGCCGATCGCCTCGTAGCCGAACTCCGCGAGCGCCGACCGTGCCGTCTGTTCCAATGCGAATCGCGCGGCGGCGCCGGGCAGCTGCGCCTCGTCGATCAGCCGCTGGTGCTTCTTGAACCACGGCACGTGGGCATAGCCGAAGAGCGCGATGCGGCTCGGCGCGAAGCCATGGGTGAGTTCGATGGTGCGGCGGATGGTCTCCGGCGTCTGATGCGGCAGGCCGTACATCAGGTCGAAGTTGATCGCCGTGATCCCGGCGCCGCGCAGCGCCGCGACGGCGCGCTCCACCGTTTCGATCGGCTGGATGCGGCCGATCGCCTTCTGCACCGCCGGATCGAAGTCCTGCACGCCGAGGCTCGCGCGGGTGACGCCCGATTCGGCGAGCAGCGCCGCGAGGTCCTCGCGCACCGTGCGCGGGTCGAGTTCGATCGCGTGTTCGACCGTCGGCAGGATGTCGAAGGTGGCGCGCAGCGCCTTCACCACGGCGCGGAACGATTCGGTCGGCAACAGACTCGGCGTGCCGCCGCCCCAGTGGATGTGGGCGACCGGAAGCCTGCGACCGATCGCCTCGCCCAGAAGGCGGATCTCTTCGACGAGCCCCTCGGCGTAGTCGATCACCGGATCGTCCTTGCGGGCACCTTTGGTGTGGCAACCGCAGTAGTGACAGATGGTGCGGCAGTAGGGGACGTGCAGATAGACCGAGATCGGGTCCGTCGGATCGAGGCCGGCGAGCCAGCCGCGGTAGATCTCGGCCGTCACCGACGTGTCGAAGTGCGGCGCTGTCGGATAGGAGGTGTAGCGCGGCACGCTACGCGTCGCGTACTCGAGGTCGAGCGGGGTCTTCGTCGTCTTCTGAGCCATGGCGGCGACCATGTGTCGACCTTCCTGTTGCGGCCTTGACGCGCATCAATCCCGAAGGGCGAGACGCCACGACCACCGTTCGAATCGACGGTTTCCGTTGCGGAATAACGATTTCCGCAGCCGGAGGACCGTCGGGTCTCCATTTTCGGACGGGAAAGCGTTGCCGCGACGGCTCGTCGCTCGGCACCTCGTCGACGATCGCGCCCACCCTCCGGGCGGGGCTCCGACGATCACGTGAACGCCGTCATGCGGTCCACCCGTCCGTGGACCCGCCGGCCTTCCGCGAACCACGACCCGCCGAAGAACCCCTCCTCCGGTGCGGTGCCGGCCACGGTGCCACCGCGAGAAAGTAGCGTCGCCGCCGCCGTTTGCAAACCGTATCAATGCTGATGAGAAACCCGGCGGAAGCCGACTGCGACGATCGGCTTGTGTGCAGTGACATTCCTTGGATTGCCCCGAGGCGACGAAGGTCTTAATCGAATAGAGGGTTCGTAGGTATTTCGACCGGCTGCTGAGAGGATGCGCACGCCGCTATTGTCGGCGACGTGTCCGTACCGGGGAAAATCCGGTCTTCGCCTGCGTGACCTGCGGGTTCGGGTTTCGTTGACCTGAATCAAAGTCTCGGGGGAGGGTCGGCTCTATAGGGTCGGACCGATACCCTCCGGCGTTTCGACGTCGTTCACCGGGCGAACTCGGTGTTCGCCGTAGGAACGCCGGAAATCTAGGCGGACGGCCGGACCGTGTGTCCTTCGACCGGGTCGGAACTCGGGGGAAGGCGACGGGGCGGACCGTCCGGGGGCGTATCGACAAAAGAAACGGGGCGAACGATGGCTCGACCAGTCGAGACAA
>CALMFH010000035.1 GCA_937864925.1 uncultured Alphaproteobacteria bacterium
CGTCAGCAGCCGCCGCTGATCCCCCATCAGATCGATCGCTATCAGATCGACCTCAAGGCCAATCAGTGCCTGAGCTGCCACGACTGGTCGACCGCCGCCAAGAACGGCGCCCCGACCCTGTCGATGACCCACTATCTCGATCGTGACGGCCACCAGACCGACACCGTCGCCGGGACCCGTTGGTTCTGCAACCAGTGCCACGTGCCGCAGGCCGATGCCAAGGAACTGGTCGAGAACACCTTCAAGCCGTCGTCCACCGTCAAGTGAACGATCGAGCGTCTGAACGGATCCCTCGGGCCTCGCGGAACGGAGCGCCAGAACCATGACCGATACGAACACGAGCGCCGCCCGGCCGGGCTTCCTCCGGCGCCTGTGGACCACCTTCTGGACCCCGGCGGCCAAGACCGCTCTCGGTGTCCTGCTCATCGTCGGCTTCGTCGGCGGTGTCGTCCTCTGGGGTGGCTTCAACTGGGCACTGGAGCTGACCAATACGGAGACCTTCTGCATCTCGTGCCACGAGATGAAGGAGAACGTCTACGCCGAGTACAAGCAGACACCGCACTTCCAGAATCCGTCGGGCGTGCGGGCCACCTGCCCCGATTGCCACGTGCCGAAGGAATGGACCCACAAGATCATTCGCAAGATCCAGGCGTCGAACGAGCTGTGGGGGCATTTCGTCACCCAGTCGATCTGGACCAAGGAGAAGTTCGACGCCAAGCGCATCGAACTCGCCAAGCACGAATGGGCGCGGATGAAGCGGACCGACAGCCACGAATGCCGCAACTGCCACAACTTCGACTACATGGACTTCACCAAGCAGGAGAGCAGGGCGGGCAAGCAGCATCAGACCGCGGTGGACCAGGGCAAGACCTGCATCGACTGCCACCAGGGCATCGCCCACCGTCTGCCGCAAGGCGGTCGCGAAGCCTACGAGCAGATGCTGAAGACCATGACGCGGTGACACGGAATTCGAATGATCCATTCGGAGTTCGTAGTCCCGTCGCCGAACTCATCGCACCCGCACGAGGATGACCTCGGCGGAGGGATCCGGCATCACGGAGCGATCCGCCGGATCCCGTATGACGCCGACGGTCTCCTCACCGTTCGGGTCGCGCGAATCCGGTGGGATGGTGTAAGAGAGACGGGCCGCCCCGGCGGGGACGGCCCGTTCTTTCGTCCTCGGATCTGCGAAAGGTGGTTCGCCACGATGGGATCTCGCCTGCGTACCGCGCTCGACCCGGCCGACCTCGACAAGGTCGACGACTCGCCGCTCTTCGCCCATCTCGGTGAGGACGTCGCCCGCATGGTGATCGGTGATCGCGAACCGCGGACCTACGAGCGCGGCCGCTCGATCTTCCTGCAGGGCGATCCCGCCGACGCCTTCTTCCTGGTGCTCGACGGCTGGGTGAAGCTGTTCCGCGCCATGCCCGACGGCGGCGAGGCGGTGGTGGCGGTGATGGCGCCGGGCGAATGTTTCGCCGAAGCCGTGATGTTCATGGGCGGACGCTATCCGGTCGCCGCCGAAGCGGTGACCGACTGCCGTCTGCTCCGGATCGAGGCGCGGGCGATTCGCGCCGCCATGCAGGCCGACTCCCGCGTCGCCTCGGCCCTGCTCGCCTCCATCGCCCATCACACCGAGACCCTCTCCGACCAGGTCGAGCACATGAAGGTGCTCGGCGCGCCGCAGCGCGTCGCCGACTTCCTGGTGCGCACCGCCCGCGTCAAGTCCGGTCCGACCAGCCTGACGCTGCCCTACGACAAGGCGCTGATCGCCCGCCGCCTCGGCATGACGCCCGAGAGCTTCTCCCGCGCGCTCGCCATCCTGCGCGACCATGGCGTCCAGGTCGAACGCGACGCCGTCGACATCGCCAACCTCGGCCGCCTCAAGGCCTTCGTCCGCGAGACCGCCGACCGCCCGTGACGTGTCGCGCCACCGTTCCGGTTTCGGCGATCGCGATCGACTTTTCGCGCCGACTGCGGCAATCGGACCGAGGCCGACCCCGAGACTTGCCGATACCGCTTCGGAATGTCAGGGTCTTCCCACCGGTGCGCGACCGCCGGCGATACCGCGCGGGGCTCGACCTCCGACGGCGAAGAAGAACAGAGAAGGGCGATCATGATGGATGCGGCCGACTGGGCGGTGGTCCGGCGCAGCACGATGTTCCGGACGACCGACGAGGCGAAGCTGCGCGACATCATCGGCGACCGCAGTCCGCGCACCCATCCGCGCGGTCAGGTGCTGTTCCTCCAGGGCGACCACATCGACGGCCTGCACCTCGTCGTCTCCGGATACGTCAAGCTCTTCCGCCAGACCGAGGACGGCGCCGACGCCATCGTCGGCATCCACGGCCCCGGCCAGAGCTTCGGTGAGACCGCCGCCCTGCTCGCCACCCCGGCCCATGCCACCGCCGAGACCATCTCCGAAGCGCGCATCCTGACCATCGACGCCGAACGGCTGCGTACGCGCCTCGGCGCCGACCCCGATCTCGCCTTCGCCATGTTGGCCTCCGCCTCGATGCATCTGCGCTCGATGGTCGACGAACTCGAGCGCCTCAAGGGCCTACCCGGCCCGCGCCGCGTCGCCGGCTTCCTCTGCGACCTCGCCGGCCTCGACGAGGGCTCCGCCGCGTTCGACCTTCCTTACGAGAAGTCACTGATCGCCGGCCGCCTCGGCATGACGCCCGAGAGCTTCTCGCGCGCCCTCGCCAAGCTGCGCGACCGCGGCGTCACCATCGACCGCGAGCACGTCCGCATCTCCCGGGTGGAGAACCTCCGCGACTTCTTCGAAGGCGAGGCGGCGTGAGACGGCACATGGGGTCACCATGAGGCGGCTTCGCCGACGGCTCGGTGTGCCGAGGACGACCGAAGGCCGCCTCCGCCCCCCTCACATCCGCTCCACGCCGGTCGCATCGACCTTCGCCAGATGTTCGCGAACCGTCGCCCCGGCGACCACCCGGTCGGGGACGATCTCGGCGAGCGGGACCAGCACGAAGGCGCGGTCCCTCAATTGCGGATGAGGTAGCGTCAGGCCCGGCTCGGCGATCACCCGACCCTCGACGTCGAGCACGTCTAGGTCGATCACCCGCGGCCCCCAGCGCACCTCCCGCCGCCGCCCGAGCGACGCCTCGACCGCGAGACAGAGGTCGAGCAGGGCACGCGGGGCGAGCTCGGTCTCGACCAGAATGCAGGCGTTGACGAAGGCCGGTTGGTCGGTCTTGCCCCAGGGCGGTGTCTTCCAGTTCGACGACCGGGCGACGACCCGCACACCGCCGCGCACCAGCTCGACGATCGCCGCCTCGAAGGTCGCCGCGACGTCGCCGAGATTGCCGCCGAGTCCGATCAGCGCCTCAGCCATCGCGCTTGCGCTCGATCTCGATGGCGACGCCGTCGAGGATGGTCGGGATCGGCGCCGCCGGCTTCTCCACCCGCACCGTGATGGTGTGGATCTGCGGATAGGTGCCGAGGATCTGGCGGGCGATGACCTCGGCCAGCCCCTCGATCAGAGCGAAACGCCGCTCCGTCGCCACGTCGACGACGATCTTGGCGAGGCGGTCGTAGGAGACGGTACGCTTCCAGTCGTCGCTCTCCCCCGCCTCCCTCAGATCGAGCCGCGCATCGAGCGACACGTAGAAGCGTTGGCCGAGCCGTTCCTCTTCCGGGTGGATCCCGTGGTAGGCATAGACGGCGATACGAGTGAGCAGGATGCGGTCGGTCACGGGCGGGCTCCTTCGGCCGGCGCAGGCGGGCGCGAGCGGACGATCGCGTCGGTGACACGCGCCGCCTCGACATGCGGGCGGACGTCGTGGACGCGGATGATCGCGGCACCGGCGAGGATGCCGGCGACGTTGGTGGCGAGCGTGCCGAAGAGGCGCTCGTCGGGCGGCAGATCGAGAATGGCGCCGATCATCCGCTTGCGCGAGGTGCCGAGCAGGATCGGTCGGCCGAGCACGGCGAGTTCCGAAAGGCGAGCCAGCGTCTCGAGGTTCTGCTCGAAGGTCTTGCCGAAACCGATGCCGGGATCGATCACCACGTCGGCCTCGGCGACGCCGGCGGCGAGCGCCAGGTCGATCGAGCGGCGAAAGAAGGCGAGCTGATCGGCGATGGTGTCGATCGCCGGATCGGCCACCTCGCGATTGTGCATGACGATCACCGGTGCTCGGTGCTCCGCCGCCACCCGGGCGATGTCCGGGTCGCGGGTCAGCCCCCAGACGTCGTTGACGATCGTCGCGCCCGCCGCCAGCGCCCTCGCGGCGGTCGCGGCCTTGTAGGTGTCGATCGAGATCGGCACCGGGCATGTCTTCGCCAACTCGGCGATCACCGGCAGCACACGGCGTTGCTCGTCCTCGGCCGAGACCGGCTCGTGCCCGGGCCGGGTCGACTCGCCGCCGACGTCGACGATGTCGGCGCCTTCGGCGATCATCCGCTCGGCCTGCGTCAGGGCCCGGTCGAGATCGGCGAAGCGGCCGCCGTCGGAAAAACTGTCCGGCGTGGCGTTGAGGATGCCCATCACCAGCGTGCGCCGGCCGAGATCGCGAAGCCGCGCCAGACCCGGCGGCAGCGCGGTGGAGGTGAAGGCGGGCGTCTCGATCATCGGATCACCGGAAGGGCAACGGCGCACCGGCGGGCGCGCCGCCTCACCTCTAGCGCCAAGGCCGCGGCGACGCGAGGGGGGAAGCACCGCGTGACACGCCCATCGGCCCCGCATCCGCGACGCGGCCATCCCGTTCCGATCGCCGATCTCCTGCCGCCCGTCGGCCCATCGGGATCACCGTCGCCCCGACGGCGGCGGCGAGCGCCTGCGGATCGACGGCGAAGACGGCGTGCGGCGTGCCGGCCGCCGCCCAGACGCGGGCATGGCCGAGCAGATCCGCGTCGACGAAGACGGCGAGCGGGGTGGCGTGACCGAAAGGCGGGATCCCACCGATGGCGTAGCCGGTGATCGCCCGGACGTCGTCGGCCGGCGCCCGTGCCAACGCCTCCCCGATCGAAGCGGCGACCGCCGTCTCGTCGACCCGGTTCGAGCCGGCGACGAGCAGCAGATAGGGCCGTTTCGAGATCCGGCCGCGGAACACCAGCGATTTGACGATCTCGGCGACGGCGCAGCCGCAGGCCGCGGCCGCCTCTTCCGCCGTCCGTGTCGAAGCCGGCATCGCCACCACTTCGATGGTGAGGCCGAGATCGCGGGCGGCGGCGGCGACCCGCGCCGCAGCGGGAGCGAGCTCGTTCTTCGGTTCGCTCATCGAACCACTCCGCCGGCTCAGGGGACGAGGGGGCTGCGCGAGATCTCGACGACGCCGGACGAGGCGTCGCGGAAGCCGCGCTCGATCCGGGTGGTCGACCACGCACCGGCCGCCCCGGTGATCTCGTAGAGGTTCCACCCGGCGCCGCGCCGGCCGGGCCCCGGATTGCGCGAGGCGGACGGCACGCCGACCAGCGGCACCGGCCCGTCGCGGCCGTCGAGCCACTCGACTGTCGAGCGATGGGTGTGGCCGTGCAGGATCAGATCGGCACCGTGATGCTGGATCACGTCGCGGAAGCGCGCCGTGCCGATCAGTCGACCGGCCCAATGGATCGGCTTCTTCGCCGGCGGATGGTGGATCAGCACCACCCGGTAGAGCCCCTCGTGGCGATAGCGGTCGAGCAGCTCCGCCACCCGCATCGCCTGGCTGGCGTCGAAGCGGCCGGTCGCCATGAACGGTGCCGTCGCCTCCGCCGACGAGACGCCGACGATGCCGACCGGCCCGCGCCGGCGGCAGAACGGCCAGCGCCCGGCCTCACCCATGTCGCCCTTGACGAAGGGCGCCCAGGCTTCGGCCGCGCGTTTCAGCGCGCCGGGGACATAGGCGTCGTGATTGCCCGGCACCGCCGAGACGTCGCGGGCATGGCCGAGACTCGCCAGCCAACGCCGTGCCGGCTCGAGTTCCGCGTCGAGAGCGATGTTGACGATGTCGCCGGTGACCGCCACGTGGTCGGGACGCTGCGTCACCAGATCGTCGACGAGATCGTCGAGCACCGCCGCCCGCATACCGCCGCGGCCGCGGTTCAGGCGCCAATTGATGTAGCCGAGCACCCGCTTGCCGACGAGTTCACGCAGGCGAGGTTCGGGAAGCGGGCCGAGATGGGGATCGGAAACATGGGCGAGGCGGTACATGACCTCGTGGAACTACCGTCGGACGCCGCCGCGGTCCAGTCGGCGAAAGACGAAAGTCCGTGATCATCCGCACAAAAAAACGGCGGCGCCATTTTCGGCACCGCCGCTCTTCGAAGGGGATCGTGTGGGTCGAGCCGGACCGCTCCGTCTCAGCCCCAGAAGGTCTTCAGGATCGCGTGGACGCGCGGGTCGGTCATGTCGATCGCCGGCTTCCACTGATAGGCGACGGGACGGGACTTGCGACGCAGAAAGGCGAACATGATATCGGTTCCTCGGTTCGACGCGGCGTGGCGGTCGGGGTTCCCACCGGGAAACGGCGATACCGCTCGCGCTTCCGGGGAGGGGAAGCGCGCTGGCACGAACGTCGTGCTGATCTGATGGCGCTGATATAGGCAATCGCTCGAGAATGAGCCAGTTGCAGTGCACAATGTCCGCCATGCGAAAAACGCATGGCGAGATTCATCTTCTCTTCACTTTTCACGACCCCGAAATATCGAAACGACGAGAGCGGACATGTCTGCATTGGATCTCGGCAAGCCTCTGGTGAAACGATTGGCCGTCTGGTTCGGGCTTCTCACCCGCGCCACCACTCTCGGAGTGCGTGGTGTCGTCCGCGACGACGACGGCCGAGTCCTGCTCGTACGGCATACCTACCTTCCGGGATGGTATCTGCCGGGGGGTGGCGTCGATCCCGGCGAGACGGTCGCGGCGGCGGCGGCTCGCGAAGTGGTGGAGGAGACCGGGGTGACGACCACGGGCGCCCCCCGCCTCTTCGCCCTCTACCTCAACCGCCGCGTCTCGCGTCGCGACCACGTCGCTCTCCTCGTGTTCGACGCGCCGGTCGGCCGCCCGACGCCGCGGCGGGCGGCGCTGGAGATCGCCGAGGTCGGCTTCTTCCCCCTCGCTGCCCTGCCCGAGGCCGTCACCGCCGCCACCCGGCGCCGCCTCGCCGAGGTCTTCGACGGGGCGGCGGTCCCGGCGGAATGGTGAGCCGGTCTTGCGGGACCCTGCCATGCCGTGCTAACCGGCGGCCGTCTCGATGACGACGATCCTCGAGCGAGGACCCGATGATCCCGATGCGCTGCATTTCGCGACGACGAACCGAGCGACCCGGCCACTGCCCCGTCGCCGTCGTGATCTCGTGCGCCTGAGACCGGACAACGCGGCATCGCCGCCGCCGGTCACGGCGGACGGCAGGACCCGGCGCGGGGAATTCCCTCCTCCTCCCGCATCCGGACACGCCCCATGAAGACGCACGCCCCGGTGATCCGGCCCGAGACGCCGGACGAAGACGCCGCGATCGAAGCCCTCCACGACCACGCCTTCGGCCCCGGCCGGTTCGCCCGCACCGCCTTCCGCCTGCGCGAGGGCGTGCCCTGCGATCCCGATCTGTCGCTCGTCGCCCTGATCGACGGCCGCCTCGCCGGCTCGGTGAAGCTCACCGCCATCCACATCGGCGACACCCCGTCGCTGCTGCTCGGCCCGTTGGCGGTCGATCCCGACTTCGGCAGTCGCGGCCTCGGCCGGGCGCTCGTCCGCGCCGCGGTGGACAAGGCCCGCTCCCTCGGCCATCGCTCGATCCTGCTGGTCGGCGACGCGCCCTATTACGGCCCGCTCGGCTTCCATCATGTGAAACCGAGCGACGTGATCATGCCCGGCCCGGTCGATCCGGCCCGCGTGCTCCTCTGCGAGCTCGTCGAGGGTGCCGCGGCGGAGGCCAGAGGCCGGGTCAAGAGCGCCCGCTGGGGTTGACCCCTCACGGCACGTCGATCGGCGCGCGTCGCTTCGTCCAGCCGCTCGCCACCTCCATCTCGGCGGCGAGCGACAGCAGTGTCGCCTCGTCGCCGGGACGCCCCGTCGCCTGGATGCCGAGCGGCAGGCCGGTCGCGGTGATGTGGACGGGAAGCGCGATCGACGGCTGGCCGGTGACGTTGGCGATCGGCGTCCACGGCGTGAACCAGAACGACTGGTCGAGCAGCTTGGCGAAGATCGACGGGATGCGCAGCAGGATGGTGAGGTGCAGCTTGTCCAGCACCTCTTCGAGGAAGAGATCGACCCCCTTCGAATCCATGCCGCCGACCGGCACCGGCGGGTGGGCGAGGATCGGCATGAACACCGCGTCGAACCGCGCCGTGTCGCGGATGATCGCGATCGCCGCCTGATCGAGCCGCATCAGCGCCGCCGTGTGCTCGCCGCCGGAGAGGAGTTCACCGAGGCGGACGATGGCCCGCGTCTGGCGTTCGAGCACACCCTCGAGCCGCCGGCCCTGCCTACCTTCGAGATAGCGCAGCTCACCCGCCGAACAGCCCGCCACCACCCGGGCGAAATCGGTGAGGAAGGCGCGGCCGTCGATCGGCAACCGGATCTCCTCGACCGCGTGCCCGGCGTCGCGGGCGAGCGCCACCGCCGTGTCCATCGCCTTGCGGACCTCCGGATCGACCGGAAGCCCGAGCGGCGTCTCGTGCACCACGCCGATCCTGAGCCGCCCCGGCCGCGTCGCCGCCGACTGTGCGAAGCTCGTCGCCGGCTTCTCCTGGCCATAGGCGGCGAGGCCGTCGGGCCCGGCGAAGACGTCGAGCAGGCTCGCGCAGTCGCGCACCGAGCGCGTCACCGCGTGCTGGACGACGAAGCCGTGCCACCCCTCGGTGACGTAGGGTGTCAGCGGCACCCGGCCGCGGCTGGTCTTGAGGCCGACGAGGCCGCAGCACGCCGACGGCACCCGGATCGACCCGCCGCCGTCGGAGGCGTGTGCCACCGGCACGATGCCGGCCGCCACCGCCGCCGCGGCGCCGCCCGACGAGCCGCCGGTGGTATGGCCGGGGTTCCACGGATTACGGGTGATGCCGAAACGTGCCGTCTCGGTGACGAGGCGCAGGCCCCACTCCGGCGTCGTCGTCGTGGCGATGGTGACGAGCCCGGCGGCTTCGGCCCGCTCGAACACCGTCGACGACCAGTCGGCGACGAAAGGCGGCACGCGGCTGCCCGAATGCAACGGCACGCCCTTCACCACCGCGCCGATGTCCTTCATCGCGAAGGGCACGCCGGCGAAGGGCGCCGCCCGATCGACGGTGGCGGCCTTCGTCCGCGCCCGCTCGTAGAGCCGCTCGGCGATCGGATTGATCTGCGGGGCGAGGCGTTCGGCGCGCCCGATCGCCGCCTCGACGAGCTCGCCGGGCGAGACATCACCACCCCTGACCCGCGCCGCCAGCCCCGTCGCGTCCTCTTCCCACAACAGCCGTTCGATCGACATGGGGATGTCCTCCGGATTTCTCGGCAGGCTATCCCAGCCCCGCGTCACCGCAAGCGGCAATCGCTCGCAGGGACCGCTGGCGGTCCTCCCGGCGGGTCGGTCCCACGGAGCAGAATCCGGTGAATGCCCGGCCGCACTCTCGGTCGTCGTCCCCGGCCGATCGCTCGAGACCTTCACCGCGATCGGCAACCACCGCCCGCATCGCGCCCATGCGGAATTTTCGTCGCCCTCCCCCGGCATCCGTGCCAGATTGCCGCCCCTGCTCACGTCCCCGCCTCGGAGCCCCGCATGTCGCTCGATCCCGCCGTCGTCGAAGCCCTCTCCCACGTCTCGACCGCGACGTTGACCACCGTCCTCCTCAAGAAGGGCCTCCGCAATGTCTGGATGCGCGGCGCCCTGCCGCTCCGCACCGACCAGACCCGTCTCGTCGGCCGCGCCTTCACCCTGCGCTTCGTCCCCGCCCGGGAGGATCTCGCGACGCCGGCCTCTTGGGGCTCGCCGATCTCCACCCGCGCCGCCATCGAAGCGATGCCCGAGGGCGTGATCTGCGTCGTCGACACCATGGGGGTGAAGGATGCCGGCATCTTCGGCGACATCCTCTGTGCCCGCATGGCGAAGCGGGGCGTCGCCGCCCTGATCACCGATGGCGTCGTCCGCGACATCGAGGGCGTCATGGGCACCGGCCTGCCGGTCTGGGCGTCGGGCGTCGCGGCTCCCCCCTCGGTCGCCGGCCTCACCTTCGTCGGCTGGCAGGAGCCGATCGGCTGCGGCGGCGTCGCCGTCTTCCCCGACGACATCGTCGTCGCCGACCGGGACGGCGCCGTGCTGATCCCCAAGGATCTCCTCGACGCCGTCGTGCCGGAGGCGGTCGAGCAGGAACGCATGGAAGGCTGGATCATGGAGGAGGTGGGTAGGGGCGTCCCCCTCCCCGGCCTCTACCCGATGAACGCCGAGACCAAGGCGCGCTACGAGGCGTCGAAGAAGTGACGACCAAGCTCGACCCCACCGCCGCCGGCGTCTACGCCATCGCCGCCACACCCTTCCACGCCGACGGTCGCCTCGACCTCGCGAGCCTCGACCGGCTGACCGACTTCTACATCGAGAAGGGTTCGACCGGTCTCACCATCCTCGGCATCATGGGCGAGGCCGGCAAGCTCGAGATGGAGGAGAGCCTGGAGATCACCCGCCGGGTGGTCGCCCGCGCCCCCGTCCCCGTTGTGGTCGGCGTCTCCGCCCCCGGCTTCGCCGCCATGCGGCGCCTCGCCCGCGACGCCATGGACATCGGCGCGGCCGGCGTGATGATCGCCCCGCAGCCGAGCCTCAGAACCGACGACCAGATCGTCGGCTACTTCGCCCAAGCGGTCGAGGCGGTCGGCACCGACGTCCCCTTCGTCCTCCAGGACTATCCGCTGACGCTGACCGTGCAGATGACCCCGGCCGTCATCCGCCGCATCGTCATGGACAACCCGTCCTGCGTCATGCTCAAGCACGAGGACTGGCCCGGCCTGGAGAAGATCTCGACCCTGCGCCGCTTCCAGGCGGAGGGCACGCTACGCGACCTCTCCATCCTCACCGGCAACGGCGCCCTCTTCCTCGACTTCGAGATGGAGCGCGGCGCCGACGGGGCGATGACCGGCTACGCCTTCCCCGACATGCTCGCCGACGTGGTGCGTCTGATGAAGGCGGGCGAGCGCGACGCCGCCCACGACCTCTTCGACGCCCACCTGCCGCTGGTGCGCTACGAGCAGCAGCAGGGCGTCGGCCTGGCGGTGCGCAAATACGTGCTGATGAAGCGCGGCGCCATCGCCTGCGACGCCCAGCGCAAACCCGGCTCCAGCCTCACCCCGGCGGCGAGGGCCGAGGTCGACTATCTCCTCGCCCGTCTGGCGACCAAGGATCCACGGGCGAAGCTGGGGTGAGACGCCCGCATGTACACGGTCCGCACGCCGGGATATTCCAAACACGACCCGGTCATGCGCTGGGCGCTCCCCGATCGCGTCTTCTTCGCCTGCGGCGCCTGCCACATCCTCGCCCACGCCTTCCTGGAGCGGTGGGGTCGGCCCGGCGATGAACTGCTGTGGATCCGCCCCGCCCCCGGCTTCTGGGGCAATCACATCTTCGTCGCCCGCGGCGATCGCGTCTTCGACTACCACGGCTGGTCGGATCGTCAGCGCTTCCTCGCCCACACCTGGCGCCGCGCCCGCCATCACTGGCCGGGCTGGAACGCCGACCTCGTCCCCATACCGCGCGGCGTCCTGGTGAGCGAAGCTCGCTCCAAGGAGATCCCCGGCCTGTGGCTCATGGAGCCGGGGCAGTTCCTCCACGACGCCCTGCCACGCGCCCGCCGTTGGCTCGACCGCTTTCCCGCCCCGCCGCCGTGAGGCGAGCACGCCCTCACCACCTCAGCACCCGACCGCCGACCGCCGCGCCGATGCCGGCGACCAGCGCGGTGGCCAGCGTGTACCAGGTGGCGACGAACAGCGGGCTGTCGTCGGTGCAGTTCGCCGCGTAGAAGAACGCCCCGATCCCGGCCGAGACGAGGCCGACCACCGCGCCGGTGAGATGCGGGCTCGTCGTCGCGCCGTGGCGGGCGGCGAGCATCAGCGCCGCGAAAGGTGCGATCGACAGGAGCGGGATCAGGCCGAGGCAGTGCATCCAGTTGGCGCCGACCAGCCGCCGCCCCCATTCCGTCGACGGCACGACGACGAGTTCGACGACCACCGCCCCGGCGAGCAGCGCCGCCACCGCGATCAGCGCCGCCGGGCCGAAGCCACGATCCGCTCCCGGCCGGACCAGCCGCGCCACCAGAACGAACGCCGCGATCGCCAGCGCCGCGCACTCGACGAACTTGACCAGGAACCGCACCGTCCGCGCCGCCTCGACGACGTCGGGCCGCGGCCCGACCGCCACGGCGAACAGCGCGGCCGTGGCGACGGTGCCGCCGATCAGGGCGACGAGGAGACCACGCCCGAGCGGCGTCGGCAGCACCCCGCCGTCGGCGACCAGCGCCCCCAAGAGATCTTCGGTCCTCATGGCTCTCTCCTGTAGAGCGCCGCCAATGCCTTCAGGCCGCGATGCAGCGCCACGCGCACCGCGCCTTCGCTCATCTCGAGCCGTGCCGCGGTCGCCGAGATCGACCGATCCTCGACCGCGATCGAGCGGACGATGTCGCGTTGGCGTTCACCGAGGCCGCCGAGCAGTCGATCGATGTCGCTCGCCTCGGTCGGATCCCGTTCCGCCGGGGCGGGCAGGATCTCGGCGAAGTCGTCGACCGGCAGATCGGTCCGCCGTCCACGCCGCCGGAGCTGGTCGATCAGCTTGTTGCGGGCGATGGTGACGACCCACGGCATCAGCGGCTGGGACGTGTCCCAGGTGTGCCGTTTCAGATGGATCGCCAACAGCGTTTCCTGCACCACGTCCTCCACGTCGCCGGTTCCGGCGCCCGCCCGGGCGAAGCCGCGCAGCGCCGCTTGCCGCAGCACCGGGGTCAGTGCCTCGAGCAGCCGCCGATAGGCGGCCTGATCGCCGCCGATCGCCGACCGCATCCACACGGTCCACGTCGCTTCGCGGGCCTCCCCGCCGGATCTCACGGGCATCACCGGTTCCAAACGGCGGGTTCTCCATGCAGGTCTACGCGCGCGGGGGCTTCATCGTTACAGGGGCCCGCTGGGGATCACCACGTCGTGATCGCACGGACCGGGCGGATCACGAACGCGTGGCCGCCGTAACGAAATCCGCCCTCCCGCCGAAGACCTTGTCGAGACGGCCACGACGGCCCGTCCATCCAGATGAGGAGATCACCAGATGAACCGCCGCACCGTCAATCTCGCCGTTCTCGGCTCGCTCGCCGCGGCCCTCGGCGCCGCCACTCTCGCCGCCGCCCCGGCCGCCGCCGCCGACATGGAGAAGTGCTTCGGCGTCTCTCTGAAGGGCCAGAACGACTGCGCCGCCGGCAGCCACGACTGCAAGGGTCACTCCAAGGTCGATTACGACCCGGCCTCCTTCAAGATGGTTCCCAAGGGCACCTGCACCACCATGAAGACCCCGAAGGGCATGGGGATGCTCGAGCCCGGCAAGATGTGACCCCTCACCCCCACCACACCCCCGACACCTCCCCTGATCGAAAGGAAGATCCCATGAACCGCACTGCCGCCGCCCTCGGAATCGCCGCCACCCTCGCCGTCGCCCTCGCCGGCGCCGCGCCCTCCGCCTTCGCCCAGGACGCCTCCAAGGAGAAGTGCTTCGGCGTCGCCCTCAAGGGCCAGAACGACTGTGCCGCCGGTCCCGGCACCACCTGCGCCGGCACCTCGCGCGTCGATTACCAGGGCAATGCCTGGAAGCTGGTGCCCAAGGGCTCCTGCACCACCATGAAGCTGCCCGGCGACCGCATGGGCTCGCTCTCGGCACTGACCCGCGACGTGCCGAAGAGCTGAAGCACCGAGGACACCGCCGCCCCGCGCCCCTCGGGGCGGCGGTCCCCTCCCCCGTCCACCACCGTCCATCCGGGATCACTCGATGACCGCCCCCGTGTCCCCCCGCGCCGCGACCACCCGCTTCGCCCGTCTGCCGGCGACCGGCGGCGTCGGCTTCAAGCCGCAACACTTCGACGCCATCCTGAACGATGCCCACGGCGTCGGTTTCTTCGAGATCCACGCCGAGAACTATTTCGGCGCCGGCGGCCCGCCGCACCGCCGGCTGACCGCCCTGCGCGAGCGGTTTCCCCTGTCGATCCACGGCGTCGGCCTGTCGATCGGCGGCGCCGCACCGCTCGACCGCGACCACCTCGCCCGCCTCGTCGCGCTCGTCCGCCGATACGAACCGCAAGCGGTCTCCGAGCATCTCGCCTGGTCGAGCCACGGCGGTTTCGGCTTTCCCGACCTCTTGCCGCTGCCGCTGACCGAGGAGACGCTCGCCCGCGTCGTCGAGCACATCGACGAGGTGCAGGACGCTCTCGGCCGGCCGTTGTTGCTGGAGAACCCGTCGACCTACGTCCGGTTCGCCACCTCGACCATTCCCGAGGTCGACTTCATCACGCAGGTGGCGCGCCGCACCGGCTGCGGCCTCCTGCTCGACGTCGCCAACGTCGACGTCTCCGCGACCAACCACGGCTTCGATCCCGAAGCCTACATCGACGCCTTCCCGCTCGACCGGGTCGCCGAGATCCATCTCGCCGGCCGCTTCGAAACCCACGACGAAGCCGGCCATCCGCTCTTCGTCGACGCCCACGGCAGTCCGGTCGCCGATCCGGTGTGGCGCCTCTACGCCCGGGTCATCGATCGCATCGGCCCGGTCGCCACCCTGATCGAACGCGACGACGACATCCCCGCCTGGGAGGTCCTCGCCGCGGAAGCCGGCCGCGCCGCCGCCATCCTCGCCGCGGCCCGTGTCCCTTCGGAGGCCCACGCCGATGCTGCCTGAAGCCACCCACGCCGGCACCCAGGCGGCGCTCGCCGCCGCCCTCCTCGACCCCGATCTGCCGCCGCCCGAGGGCGTCCTCGGCCGCGACGGCGGCCCGGTCGGCCGGCGCTTCGCCGTCCATCGCGCCACCTCCACCTTCGGCCTGATCGGTGCGCTCGCCACCCGCTATCCGGTGACCGAAAAGCTGCTCGGCGCCGAGACCTTCGCCGATCTCGCCCGCGCGTTCCTGCGTCACGACCGGCCGCGAACCGCCCTGCTCCTCGACTGGGGCGAGGCCCTGCCCGGCTTCCTCGAAAGCCTCGCCGATCTCGCCGACTGGCCCTTCCTCGCCGACGTCGCCCGGCTCGAGGTCGCCTGGACCCGCGCCCACCACGCCGCCGAGGCCGAGCCGATCGGCCTCGACACCCTGGCGCGCCTCTCGCCCGAGGCGCTCGCCGCCGCCCGCCTCACCCTCCACCCGAGCGCGACCCTCGTCGCCTCGCCCTTCCCCGTCGCCACCCTGTGGGCGTCGCAACAGGACGGCGCCGACCCCGCCGCCGAGATCGACTGGTCGCCGGAAGCCGTGCTCGTCGTCCGTCCCGATGCCGATGTCGTCCTTCATCGCCTGACGCCGGCGGCCCTCGCCTTCGTCACCACGCTCGCGGCCGACGGCGACGTCACCGACGCCGCCCTCGCCGCCACCGCGATCTCGCCCGACTTCGATGCCGGCGCCCATCTCGTCGGCCTCGTCCGCCTCGGCGCCGTCGTCGCCCTCTCGACCCCCGACACTTCCCCGGAGACCGCCCCATGATCGCCACCGACCACGCCGACGCCGCGACCGTCGGCCCGACCGCACTCGTCGCTCGCCTGATCGCTCTGCCGGACCGCGCCCTCGCCGCCCTCGGCGACGTACCGCGCGATCTCGCCGCGGCGGCGCTGCGCATCGCCCTCGCCGTACCGTTCTTCACCTCCGGGCTGACCAAATGGGACGGCTTCGGCCGCCTGTCCGAGGGCGCGATCTTCCTCTTCACCGAAGAATTCCGCCTGCATCTCTTCGGCGCCGAGATCGCCTATCCGCTGCCGAAACTGATGGCGGCGGCGTCCGGCACCGGCGAGATCGTGCTGCCGATCCTGCTCGTCCTCGGCCTCGCCACCCGCTGGGCCGCCCTCGGCCTCCTCGCCATGACCGCGGTGATCCAGCTCACCATCCCCGACGGCTGGGCCAACTTCCACCTGCCCTGGGCGGCGATGGCCCTCGCCATCCTGATCCTCGGCCCCGGCCGAGCATCCCTCGACCGGATGATCACGCCGAACCGCTGATCCCCGCGCCGGCGCTCACCGCTCGGCGGAGAGGCGGTAGTTCATCTCGATCCGCGGCGGCGACGGGTCGAGCGCCGGACGCCACGGCGAGAAGCCCGGTGTCGGATCCGGGTCGCTCGCCAGATCCAGCGACCAGACCCGTTCGCCGATCCCGGGCAAGGTCAGACGCACCGCCCGCCGACCGGTCTTCAGCATCAGCGACGCGGTGGCCAGGATCACGGCGCGGTCACCGTCGTGACCCGACCACCGCTCCGGCACCGTGACGATCGCGGACCGCCCGGCCTCCTCGACGACGATGTCGACGCTTCTCCCCTCCCCCGGCAAGGGCGTCCCCGGCGGCAGCCGGAACTGCAGATCGAGCGTCATGAAGCCGTGCGAGAGATAGGGCGAGCGAACGAACTCGTACCACGTCGCCCAGGCGAGGAGGCCGGCGACGACCAGCAGCGCGATCGCCACCGGGCGCGACACGCGTGAGGTCACCGGCGTCGCCGTGTCGGCGGCGTCCGTCGCTTCGCCCGACGAAGTCGGCGACCGCCGGATCCCGAAGCGGGTGAACGCCCAGACGCCGACGACGAAGCCGGCGATGCCGCCGATCGGCCCGATCCCGAAGAAGGCCCCCATGGCGATGCCGCCGTCCTGATCGTGCCCGGAGAGCCCGATCACCGCCAGGGCGAGTCCGAACCAACCGGCGAGCATACCGAGGATGCCGGACAGGAGGCCGAGGACGAAGCGCATGGTCGGTGGGTCCGTGATGGGTCGTGCCGCGACGATAACACCGGCCGGCGCTCTCGGCACCGCACCTTCGAGAGGCACCGACCGCTGCTCGACGTCGTTCGACCGCGTCGCCCCGACGGATGAACGCCGCCGGCCCGCCGATACGAGCCGACACCCCGCGGGGCCGGACCGATCGTCGCCGACCGAGACCGAAAATCGCCCGCGGCAGGCCACGAGCGATTTCATAACCATCCGATCTGAAAGAAAATTTTTGGTGGCGGGGGGCGGGATCGAACCGCCGACCTGAGGGTTATGAACCGGATGATGAAAGTATTCATGAGTTTCATCGGGTTTCATTGCGTTTCAAAAACATCAATCAACACAGAAAGATGGCCATTCAATATTGCACATTGGCTTTCATCGTGATTCAGTTGGTTTCCATAATCGGTGTTGACCCGGTGTTGACCGAGACAGGCGACCGCCGCCATGGAACGAAAACTGAAGATCACGAAACGCACCGTCGACCAAGCCGCCCCGGAGGCGCGGCGGTTCGTCGTCTGGGATACCGAGCTTCCGGGCTTCGGCCTCAGGGTCGAACCCTCGGGAACGAAGTCCTTCATCATCCGCTACCGAGCCGAAGGCGGGGGTCGAAACGCTCCGCAGCGGTACATGACCATCGGCAAGTCGGGTGCATTGACGCCCGACGAAGCCCGTCGCAAGGCGCGCGAGACCTTGGGCGCGGTCGCGGTCGGTGAAGACCCTGCCGACAAGCTCGCGACGGCGCGGCGGGAAATGACCGTCGCCGATCTCTGCGACCTCTACCTCGACGCCGCCCCGAGCCTTCCCACGCGGCGCGGCGGACTGATGAAGCCCTCGACGCTGCGCTGTGGGCGAGGTCTCGTCGCCTCCCACATCAAGCCCTTGCTCGGAACGAAGCGCATTTCGAGCGTGGAGGCGAAGGACATCGAACGCTTCATGGTCGACGTCGCCACGGGCAAGACCTCCGCTCCGGCCGACGCAAAGGGGCGGCGCGGCGGTCGCACCGCACGCGGCGGCAAGGGCGCCGCCAGTCATGCGGTCGGCTGGTTGTCGGCGATGTTCGGCTATGCTCGCCGCCTCGGGCTGGTGAAGGTCAACCCCTGCATCGGCGTGTCGAAGTTCGCGACGAGGAAGATCGAGCGCTTCCTCTCCACCGAGGAATTGGAGCGCCTGGGCGCGGCGATGCGCGAGGCGGAGACGACCGGTATCCCGTGGGAGCCCGACCCGTCGAAGAAGACGAAGCACGCGCCGAAGCCCGAGAACCGGTTGACCGTGATCGATCCGGCCGCGCTCGCCGCGATCCGCCTCCTTCTCCTGACCGGCGCGCGGTGCGGCGAAATCCTCGGGCTGAAATGGGAGTGGGTCGACCTCGAACGCGGCATCCTCTTCTTGCCGGACAGCAAGACCGGCAAGAAGGCGATCATCCTCAACGGGCCGGCGACCGCGATCCTCGAAGGCCTGCCGCGTGTCGGCCCCTATGTGATCCCCGGAGCCGATCCGGACAACCCCCGTGCCGATCTGAAGAAGCCGTGGGCGACCCTCTGCCGTCGCGCGAAGCTCGACGGCGTCCGTCTCCACGATCTCCGCCACACCCACGCGAGTTTCGGCGTCTCCGCCGGCTTCGGCCTGCCGATCGTCGGCAAGCTCCTAGGGCACACGCAACCGCAGACGACGGCGCGCTACGCCCATCTCGACATCGATCCGGTACGCCGCGCCTCGGACGCGATCGGCCGCACCCTCGCCGACGCCCTCGACGGTCGAACGCGCGGGCGCGTCGAAGATCGGACGTCGGCGATCCCACCGGATCGGCAATCCGAGGTCATTCCCTTGGCGGTGAATGCTCCGCTGCAATCGCCCCGCCGGCCGATCGCCCGACGTGGCACCCCCACCACGCGCATGAGGTGAACCATGCCCGACGTCGAAAGCTCTGTGATCCGACCCGCCGCCCTCGATCGATCCCCCTTGCTTGCCGATTGGCGCAGCGCTCTCGCTCGCCTCGACGAGTTGGAGGCTCGCCGCGATCTCTCGGAGACGGAATTCGCCGCGTCATACGACACGGCCGATGAACACCGCATCGCCCTTCAAGACGCCATCGCCGAAGCCTCGGCCGACGGCCCGGCGTCCATTCTGGCCAAAGCGCGAGTGCTCGACTGGCAACTCGGAACCCTGTTCCGCTCCCCTGGCGAACCCAGCGAAGAGGAGCGATCCGCCTTGGCGCTTCTCGCTTCGATCGCTCGCGATCTCGAAACTCTCGTCGCCGGCTCGACGACGACCGAACACTGACCGGAGGGTCCGACCATGTTGGGAAAACCGCGCGAAGCCGATCATGCCCGCCGTCTCGCCGAAGCCCTCGGCCGGTCACGAGACCGGGTGCGCCGGGCCATCTCGATCACCCGCCGCCACCGGATCGGCGATCAGATCTCGACCGGTGCGTGGGTGAGAAACTTGCGAGTCGACCGTGACCTGATGACCCGCCTCGGACGCGAAGAGCCGGCGACGATTGCCGGCGCGGTCGCCATGCTGACCGAAGTCTCCAACCGCCTCGACCGACACCACGACGAAGAACCCGCGCGATCCTTCGTTCATGGTTCCGTCGAACTCGGCGACATCCTCGATCGCGCCATCGCCGGATTGCGATCGATCGACGGTGGATCATCGCAGGCTCGCCCGAGCCGCGACTTGTCGAATCGGGGCCGGTCGTAGGACCGTCACCGAGGGCGCGGCTAGGTTTGGCCGCCGAACGTCGGGACCGCACCCGATCGCCGCGCCCTTCCCTCTTTGCGGGACACCCGAGCGGAGGGTGGGAAGGGCGATGACTACGTTCAACAATCTTGTGCCGGTATCAAAAGTGGCAGACTTATTGGTAAGTAAATACTTAGAATCAACGCACATATATAGGCGAATTCAAGAACTTGAACGCACATTAGGTCAGCCGCATCAATGGTTTTCAGGTGAGACACCGGAACGCAAGGAACTCGTCTCCCTTGAAAAAGATTTTCGCGAATTAAATACCTCAACAAGAACTAGGGCAATATCTATATTGCTGGGTCGGATCGTGTCAGGAGAAATGCTAAGCGCGGTATTTGTTGGTGGAAAGATCAGAAAAGATCTACCATCGGATTGGATATTCAGACTTTCTGAGACGGACATCGATCGCGGCTTTTGCGACCTCGGACGGATTTTCGTCGGGGCCGGCAATGGTGTGGTTCCTCCCGTGGCGGCACCTCTGCCGCGGAAGGTGCCTCAGCGTTCCGAGGTTCTCGGGCCTCAAGAACCTCAAATAACCTCAAAGAATCGGGGAGGTCGGCCTAGACTTTACAAATGGGACAAAGGAACTGAGGAAGCGATTGATTTTTTCAGTAAGAACATTCCACGCTACGAGCACCTGAGCAACAATGAATTAATCTCAGAGATTAAAAAGCGCATTATTCATTCCGTCTGCACTCAAGATCGCAGCCCTGAGCCACATCAAGCGAAGAAGTATGCAGGAGAGGTATACAATAAACTATTGGAATGTGGGTTATGGAGAGCGAAAGAATTTTGAAACATTTGTGAAACGCATTTAACCTGAATCAGATATCAAGGTGCTAGGTTATTTGTCGTTCCTTCAGGTTGCTTCGTGACTTCGTGCCGTTGAATCGCAAATATCGTGCGGTGAAACGTGGTGGTTCACGAGGTAGTCACATGAACACTCTGTCACCTGAATTGGTGATTTCCCGCAAGCTCTCCGTCGTCGAGGCGGCTCGACACCTCGGGCTCTCGAAATCGCTTCTCGACAAGCTCCGCCTGACCGGCGGTGGTCCGGCCTATCTGAAGCTCGGCCCGCGCCGCGTGGTCTATGACCTCGCCGACCTCGAACAGTGGGCGACGGAACGCCGCCGCCGCTCGACGAGCGAAGGCGGTGCGCGATGACCCCCGAACCCCTCTCCTCTGCCGGGGATCGCGACCGTCCCGCGATCGATGCGGCGATGGTCGACGCGATGGCGCTCGCCGTCTACGGCGGCTTTCTCGCCCTGGCTTGTCGATCTCTGCGGATCGACGTCGCAGCGGTCCGCGCGCTCGACCCTCGCAAGGGCGCGACGGCCGATGCCGAGTGGTTCACCGCTGCGAAGGCGCGACACGTGGCGATCTATCTCGCCAATCAGGCGGTCGGCATTCCTCAGCGGACGCTTTCGCGCCTGCTCGACCTGACGCCCCCCGCCATCCACTTCGCGATCCGATCCGTCGAAGACCTGCGCGACGACACCACGCTCGATCGCCTCGTGTCGGCGATCGAGGTGGAGATGACCGGGAGGGCGACATGACAGACCCCATCATCGCAAGTGATCGGACCGACGTCGAACGCGGTCGTCAGCGCGCCCTTTTCTGGCTCGGCATCATGTTCGAACATCTCCTCCCCCTTCTCTCGGGGACGGCACATGCCGCCGTCTCAGACGCGGGCCGCGCCTTCGAGAAGTTCGGATTCATGGACCGCCC
Source organism: uncultured Alphaproteobacteria bacterium (assembly GCA_937864925.1). Taxonomy (GTDB): domain Bacteria; phylum Pseudomonadota; class Alphaproteobacteria; order Rhizobiales; family Ancalomicrobiaceae; genus CALBKH01. The sequence continues at coordinate 21,348 of CALMFH010000035.1, forward strand.
ACCGCTCGACGAGGAGGCCGCATTCCGGTCGATTCTCGACCTGGAAAGGCTGCTCGCTCGTGGCGGGATCGGGACTCTCGAACTCGTTCAGATGATCGACCGCCCTGGCGATTTCCCCCGCAAGCGTCCACGCAAAACCTCACGCGCCGCGAAGGCTGGTGCGCAGTCTTCCCAGCGTCGGCGTCAGCATCGCAAGCCGAGCACCAAGGGGTGAAAATCCATGCCTCCCGTCGATCTGGCGGACCTGAAGGCTCGGGTCCGATTGAGCCCCCATGTCTCGCGCCGCGTGAAGCTCGCCGGCAGTCGCGGCGGCGACCTGTTCGGGTGCTGCCCGTTCCACGACGAGCGCACCGCCAGTTTCAGCGTCAACGACGCCAAGGGGTTCTTTCACTGCTTCGGGTGCGGCGCTCACGGCGATATTCTCGACTGGTGGCAGAAGGTCGAAGGCCTGTCCTTCACCGACGCCGTAGAGCGGTTGAAGCGCGAGGCCGGCGAGGTCGACCGCGTCGCGCCGCTCGCCCGCGTCGAGCCGCGCGACGCCGAGACCGCCCGCAAGCAGGCCGAAGCCCGCGCCATATGGGAGGCGTCGTCGCCGATCGGCGGCACCATCGCCGCGACCTATCTGCGCGAGGCGCGGCGGATCGCCGTCGAGCTTCCCGACTGTCTGCGCTTCCACCCCGGTCTTCGCCCCGATCCGCGCGACCCGACCGAATGGCCGGCGATGGTCGCCGCCGTCACGTCGCTCGGCGGCGACCTGGTTGCGATCCAACGGACCTTCTTGCAGCCGGACGGCTCGGGGAAGGCCCCGATCGATCGGCCGAAGCGCGCTCTCGGGCCGGTCGGGCTCGGTGCCGTCCGGCTCGGGCGGGCGTCCGGCCTCGTCGGCTTGGCGGAAGGGATCGAGACGGGGCTTTCCGCGATGGAACTCTTCCGCGTGCCGGTGTGGTGCGCCCTCGGCTCGAACCTCGCCCGCGTCACGCTGCCCGGTGCGATCCGGCGCGTCGCGCTCTTCGCCGATCGCGGCGCGGCGGGCGAGGCGGCGGCGGCGAAGGCGGCAGCGCTGTTCCGATCCGAGCGGCGACAGGTGACGGTGCGGCTCTCGCCCACCGGCAACGATTGGAACGACCACCTGAGGGCACTTCGCGATGGACGCTGATCCGCGCCGCCGCGAGCCGGCCGGCGACTTCTCCCTAGAACCTCTCGTCACCTGCGACCCTTGCCGGTTTCAAGGGCAACCCATTCCGACGCGCGAATGGCTATGGGAGGGGTGGATACCGAAGCGCGCGGCGACGGCGCTCTATGGCGACGGCGGGACGGGCAAGTCCCTCCTCGCCCAACAGTTCATGGCGTCGATCGCCACCGGCCGCCCCTTCCTCGGCTTCCCAGTGCCGCGCATGAAGGTGCTCGGCGTGTTCTGCGAGGACGACGACGACGAATTGCAACGACGGCAAGCCTCGATCAACGCGGCGCTCGACGTCGATTTCGCCGACCTCGAGAACATGCGGTGGATCTCCCGCGTCGGCGCGGAAAATCTCCTGATGACCTTCGCGGCCGATGGACGCGGCGAGCCCTCGCCCTTCTTCTGGCAACTGCTCGACCTCGCCAAGGCCGAAGGGGTCCAGCTCGTCGTCGTCGACACGGCGGCCGACACGTTCGGCGGCAACGAGAACATTCGGCCGCAGGTGCGCCAGTTCATCAACCTCTTGACCAAGCTCGCCCATGAGATCGACGGCGCGGTGATCCTGCTCGCCCATCCTTCGGCGACCGGCAAGGCGAGCGGTGCCGGCGACGGCGGGTCGACGGCATGGTCGAACTCGGTGCGCTCGCGCCTCTACCTCAAGCGGCCCGACGCGGTCGGCGGCGAAGACCCCGATCCGAACCTTCGCCTCCTCTCGCGCTTGAAGGCGAACTATGCGGCGGCGGGTGTCGATCTCTCGATCCGTTGGGAAGACGGTGCCTTCGTCAACACGGTCGACCCGAGCATGGCCGGCGAAGGGGAAGACGGCAGCATCACGGCGCATCGGATGCGCGAGGCGGAGGCGTGGTTCATCGAAGGCATGAACGAACTCGCCGCAAAGAAGCTCCGCTGCAACATCCACCGAGGGCAAGCCAACTACGCACCGAAGTTCCTGCGCGAGAAGACCCTCGTTTGCGCGACCCTCTCGGAATTCGAACTCACGGGCGCGATGAACCACCTCATCAAGGCGAACCGCATCCGCGTCGAGGAAGACGGCCCGCCCTCGCGCCGCCGCTCCTACCTCGTTCTGGTCTCGCCGGACCTCCCCGGCGTTTGAAGCGCCCCGCGCCGGAGTCCTGGCGGGGCGCGGAGACGCGAAGGGCACCCCACCCGCTACCCACGTAGCCAGAACTCGAAGCCGGCCGTCCTATGGGCTCCGCAGAGTCGTCGCGCCGGTATCGACGTTCACGGCCATGTCAGCACCTCGACGGTCGCCGCACCGTCGTCATCCGAAATCGTGCGCGTCCCGTCCGAGGAAGTATTTCCTCGTCCTCGATCGACGATGGCGGACGCGCTCGATCGGTGGGTCTTCCACCCTTCCACCCACCCCCTATGGGGGTGGGTGGAAGGGTGGAAGCCTCCCGCACCGAGAGGGGGTGGAAGGTAGGGGTGGAAGGGGGTGGAAGGCAGAACGCGAATACTATTCAAAGGAATGGAGATGGCATGTAATTTAAGTATTACCTCATTAGTTACATTAGATGCAGCGTTGATTGACAGGATTACGAAGTCATGACCAGAGGCAAGGTCGAGATGATTGGAAAAGGGGACTATAATCCCCCACACGCCGACCTCTGGTGAATTCCCCCGCCGTCATGCGCCAAATGCATGGCGCGTCACCGGGCGAGGTCGGCGGCGATCCGCTGCACCGTACCGACCCCGACCTTGTGCATCGCGGCGAGTTTCCGCATCCCGACCCCTCCCTTTTGCAGGTCGGATCGGATCGCGGCCTCGATCGCGGGCGCGATCGTCGGCCGACCGAGCGTCTTCCCTTGGGCTCGCGCACGATCGAGCCCCGACTTCACCCGGTCCCGGATCATGGCGCGCTCGAACTCGGCGAAGACGCCCATCATCTGGAACATCGCCTTGCCGCCCGGCGTCGTCGTGTCGAGCCCCTGCTGATGAAGGAAGAGGTCGACCCCGAGGGCGTGAAGCTCGGAGAGGAAGCCGACGAGGTCTTGCAGCGACCGCCCGAGCCGGTCGACCGACCACGCCATGACCATGTCGAAGCGGCGGCGGGTGGCGTCCTTTGCCAGTCGGTCGAAGGCGGGACGATCGGCGCGCGCCTTGGCACCGCTCACGCCTTCGTCGCGATAGACCTCGACCACCTCCCATCCCATCCGCTCGGCGACGGCGCGAAGCTCGCGCTCCTGGTTCTCGGTCGTCTGGTGGTCGGTCGAAACGCGGGTGTAGAGGGCGACGCGGCGCATGGTGGGTTCCTCTCGACGAGAGCGATCATGCGGCGAAGGGTAGCTCCGACATGTACCGAAATCAATTGTTTTCTGTACATCGTGGCGACCACGAAAAAACCGAGGCTTTCGGCGGCATCGATCGACGGAATTCGAAGAGGGTTTTCCGTACAGGCGGAACAGGTCGGGAGCGCTCGACCATCGCTTCGGGGTGGTGGTCGGCTCTCCCGCTTTTCGGCCCCGCGCGAGAGACTTGCGGAATGGGGCGGTCTCTACCCATTCGCCGGCATCGAATTGAGCATTCCACCTTGCGGCCGTATCATGGCGCGCCGGTCGAGCCGGGGATGCCGCCGGTTCGCGCAAGCCGACACGCGGCGTCGTACCGTGGCGGGCTGGCGATCGATCCTTGCACAACCAGAGTGATCGGCGGATCATGACGGCGTCGGCGATCGAGGAAGTCCGCTCGATCCGCAAGACGAGGGGCGGTAGGTAACCCCCTCGCACCGATGGACCGATGATCGAGATCGTCCGCTCGGTCGGCGCCCCGAGGCGCGGCTAGAAGTTCGCTTCGGATCGGTACGGATCGGTTGTCGGGGAGAATGCGCCCCGACCGAAGCGTCGAGCGCTGTAGCCTCTCGGCGGACCGACCTTCCTTCCTGCTATCCCCGGTTTCGTTGGTCGGGCAGCGTCGAATAGCTCGACACCCCCTCCCCCCCTTCCGACCCTGACGAATGGCAGTCCGGCGGCGCCTTCAAAATCTCGAACCGACCTCCCACCCCGGGGGGTGTCGTCTCACACACAGGGCGGTTTCGAGAATGCCGACCCGCTCCACCGCCCCTTTCTCTGCCGGTCTCTCGCCTCCGATTAGGGGCGGCCGACGACATTCGAGCGGAATTCGCCACGCACGCGGGCGGCCGCACGGGTGCGGAACGCCGGCTTCGGTGTTGACCCGGTGTTGACCGAGACCGAAAATCGCCCGCCGAGGCCGACGAGCGATTTCATAACCATATGATTTCAAACGAAAATTTTGGTGGCGGGGGGCGGGATCGAACCGCCGACCTGAGGGTTATGAATCCTCCGCTCTAACCATCTGAGCTACCCAGCCGACCGGGCGACAATTAGTTTCGCCTCGCGCCCCTGTCAAGCGACCCGGCAGTTTCTCTGCCGGAGACGATATTTACTCAATAAAAACAACGATTTAAGATCTATTTCGATGGACATCGAAGCTCATCCAACGACCCATTTTGCATGACAATTCGGCAGTCCGCGCCGGCCGTGCGGCCGTGACCCGGCCGAGCCGGGATGCGCGACCGCCGCCGAAGCGGTTCATGCCGTCCCCCACCGGTGCCGTCGACGCGACGGGTCGGGCGATCACGCGTCGCGATCCGCCCTGCGCTTCAGCCGCGCCACGGTGAACAGGCCGAGGAAGCCGAGGCGGCGGATCTCCACCGTTTCGAAGCCGGTCCGGCCGAGGATGCGCGAGATCGGGAAATCCGGTCGCCAGCCGAGCTTCTTGGTCAGCGGCGTCAGCCAACCCTCGACCGCCTTGTAGAGGCCGCCTTCCGAGGCGAAGTGCGAGACGATGATCGCCTCGCCACCCGGGCGTGTGACCCGCTCCACCTCCGCCATGACCGCATCCGGATGCGGCACCACGGTGATGGTGTACATCACCGCCACCGTGTCGAAGGAGGCATCGGCGAACTCGAGCCGGGTGGCGTCCATCTCGACGAGCGCTTCGATGTTGGCGAGCTTGCCGTCCGCCACCCGCTTCCGCGCCACCGCCAGCATGTCGGGTGACAGATCGATGCCGGTGACGGTGAGATGCGCTCCGTAGCGCGGCAGCGTCAGGCCGGTGCCGACACCGACCTCGAGCAGCCGGCCGGATCGGCGATTGATGATCTCCACCGCGGCGCGACGACCGGCCTCGAAGACCTTGCCGAACACCCAGTCGTAGATCGGCGCCCAACGCGAGTAGGCGGCGAGCACCGCCTTCTCGTCGAGCCGCGGCGACGATGTGCCGGTCGGGTCGATCCCGAGCGCTCGGTTGTTCTTCACCGGATGAGCGGCCGTCGCCGGCCCGTTGCCGTTCTTCTCGTACATCCGCCCCACTTTCCTACTCGGTCAGCCTACTCCGCGGCCGCCACCGTGCCGCGTCCGATCTCGTCCGTCTCCGCGTCGGCCGCGGTTCCGCGCCCGACCCGCGCGATGGTTCCGCCACCGAGCACCCGGGCCGCTCCCTCGCCGGCGTCGTAGAACACCGCCGCCTGTCCCGGTGCCACGCCGTGTTCGCCCTCGATCAGCTCCACCGTGACGCCGTCGGCGTCGTGGAAGAGCAGGGCCGGCTGCGGCGCCCGGGTCGAGCGCACCTTGGCCCAGATCTCCAGGCCTTCGGCGGGGATGGCCGCGAGCGGCCCATCGCCGAGCCAGTTGACCTCACGCAGATGAAGCCTGCGTGTCATCAGCGCCTCACGGGGACCGACCACCACCCGCCGTCGGTCGGCGTCGAGATGGACGACGTAGAGCGGCTCGCCGATCGACACGCCGATACCGCGGCGCTGGCCGACGGTGAAACGGATGATGCCCTCGTGGGTGCCGAGCACCCGCCCGTCGACATGGACGATCTCGCCCGGTTCGACCGCGTCCGGCTTGAGCCGCTCGATCACCTCGGCGTAGCGCCCCGAAGGCACGAAGCAGATGTCCTGGCTGTCGTGCTTGTCGGCGACCGGCAGGTCGAGCGATCGGGCGATGTCGCGCGTCTCGCTCTTCGGCAGAGCACCGAGCGGGAAACGCAGGAAATCGAGTTGATCCTGGGTGGTGGCGAAGAGGAAATAGCTCTGGTCGCGATCGAGATCGGCCGGCCGGTAGAGGCCGCGATGGCCGGAGGCGAGCGGTCGCGAGGTGACGTAGTGGCCGGTGGCGAGCGCCTGGGCCCCGAGCGACCGCGCGGTGTCGAGCAGGTCGTGGAACTTGACCGTCTGGTTGCACGAGACGCAGGGCACCGGCGTCTCACCGGCGAGGTAGCTCTCGGCGAAACGATCGATCACCGCCTCCTGGAAGCGATCCTCGTAATCGAGCACGTAGTGGGGAATGCCGATCGCTTCGGCGACGCGGCGCGCGTCGAGAATGTCCTGGCCGGCGCAGCACGCACCCTTGCGATGGGTCGCCTCGCCGTGGTCGTAGAGCTGCAGCGTGACGCCGACCACGTCGTAGCCCTCGCGCTTCAGCAGCGCGGCGACGACCGAGGAATCCACCCCGCCGGACATCGCGACGACGACACGCGTGTCCTCGGGGCGACCGGGGAGGTCGAGGGAATTCGGCATGGGCGCGCGGAACCTCGGCGACGAACCATCGATACGGCGAACGGGTGGCCGACGCCGGCTCACGGCGTGGCCCGACCATAGCCGATCCCCGCCCGGCACGGAACCCGCGATCGGCAGCTCCTGCCTCACCCGGCAGAGCCTGCCGGGTCGCGATCCCGGCCACCGTCGTCATATGGGAGCCGATCGCCGTCGGTCGAGAGGACGGTGACGAGAAACCGGCGGATTTCCGCCGGATCCCACCGGCGGTGGTCGCGGATCGTCACCTCCGCCGGGGGCTGGCCCACTCCTTGCGACATACCCGACGAAGGAGCCTTGTTCCGCGTTCCAGGAGGAAGAGTTTGCCCAGCGTCGACCCCATCGCCACACCCCTGACGACCCTCACGACGGGAACTCTCGGCGGCGGAACGCTCTTTTCCGGCATCGGTCCCCAGCCGGCCGCCGGCCTTTTCGCCACCCTGATGAGCACCCCGGCAGCGGCACCGGTGTCCGTCCTCCCCACGACGGCGCCCGCCGCTGCGACCCCGACCACCCCGGCGACGCGAACGACCGCGACGCCCACCACGGCGACGACGCGGGTGATCACCATCCCGTCGTCGAACCCGGCAGCTCGCGTCGTGGCTCCCACCGCGGCCGATCCCGTCCCTGCGGCCGCCATGGCCGCCGCCTCGACCACGGCGGCGACCGGGTCCACGGCCGCCGCGACCACCGCCGACCCGGCCTCCCCGGAGGCCGACACCACGGCCGAGACCCTCACCGACTCCGCGATCGACCTCGCCGGCGCCGCTGCACTGTCGGCCGTCACCGGCAATCCGCTCCCGGCCATCGCGGTCGCCGCCGCCCTCGCATCGCCCGCCTCGCTCGGCGCCGCCACCGCTCCGCGCTCGCACACCGCCGACCCGACCGTCGGCGCCACCGAGGCCGCTGCCCCTTCCGCCGGCACCGCCGCCGCGTCACCGTCCGCCGCGTCACCGTCCGCCACGTCGACCTCCCCCGCCGACGTGTCCGTCTCCGCGGCCGGCCCGACGACACCGGTAGTCGCCACTCCCGCGGCCGTGACTTCGGCCGTCGCCGTCCCCGACGTGACCACCTCCGCCACCCCGACCGCGAGCGACCGGAATGCCGCCGCCGCGTCGACGCCCGCACTCGATCCCCGCCTTCCCCCGACCATCGCCGCCGCCGTCGCCGCGGCGCGGCCGAACGGCACGACGCCGGACGCCCTGCGTCGGCTCTCCGCCACCCGAGTTTCCGACCAGGCCGCCACCACGGCGCCAGCCGCCACGGCCACCGCGACCGCGTCGACTGCCGCGACCGGAACCGATGCGTCCGCCGAGCCGGCCGCCGACACATCGGCTTCGACGACCGAGGCCGCCCAGGGAACGAACACCGGCGCGAGCGCCGCGGCGAGCGAACTCAACCGCTTCACCGCCCCCACCGCTCGTGGGCCGGCAGTCGCCCACCCTGCCCGGACCGAGGGCGCGGTGACCCCGACGACCTCGCCCGACACCGCCGCCGCGGCGCGTCCGGAACCCGTCGCCGCGACGGCCGCTCCCGCCACCGCCGACGGCCTGCGCACCGCCACCACCGACGGCCTGCGCACCGCCACCGTCGACGGCGCGCGCACCACGTCGGCCGATGCGGCCGCGGCTTCATCCGCAACCGCCACCGACACCCCGGTTCCCCCGGTGCTCCACGGCGTCACGCATGACCGCGCCGACCTCGCCGTCGGCTCGACCGCGGCGGCGGCGACGGATGCCACGACCGAGACGGCTCGCGCCGTGTCGCTCGCTCACCTCCCCGAGACCATCGCCACCCGTGCCCATGCCGGCCACAGCCGCTTCGACATCCGTCTCTCCCCCGAAGAACTCGGCGGTGTCGACGTACGCGTCGAGGTTCGCGCCTCCGGCGAAGTCCGGGCGCATCTGGTGGTCGAGCGCACCGAGACCCTCGATCTGATGCTGCGCGATCAGCGACACCTGGAGCGCGCCCTCGGAGACGCCGGCCTCGATGTCTCGTCGTCCGGTCTGCAGTTCTCGTTGAAGGACCAGCCGAGCGGCCAGAGTGGCCAGGGCTGGCGCACCTACGACGAAGCCGCGACCCGTCCGGATCGGCCCACCGTCGAGGACGAGGAGGCCGCACCGATCGCCTCGGTCGCCGCCCTCGCCTATCGCGCCACGCGCGCCGGTGGCGTCGACCTGAGAGTCTGAACCGCCCGTCGGCGACGCTCGTGCGCCGCCGACCGATCCAGTGATGCGTGGAGATCGGGAGGCCCCCGTGTCGATCAGCTCCGTTTCCGCCGTGACCAACACCTCGACGTCGGCCACCGACATGTCGGCGTTGTCCGGCAACTATCAGATGTTCCTGCAGCTTCTGGTGACCCAGATGCAGAACCAGAGCCCGCTCAACCCGATGGACAGCTCCCAGTTCACCCAGCAGCTGGTGCAGTACTCGTCGGTCGAACAGCAGATCAAGGCGAACCAGTCGCTCACCGACCTGAAGACCATGTTCGCCATCCAGAGCGCCCTGTCCTTCGTCGGCTACGTCGGCAAGTCCGTCACCGTCGACAGTTCCACCACGCAGTTGAAGGACGGAACCGCGACCTGGAACTTCAACGGGTCGGCGGCCTCGGACCCCGCCAAGATCGAAATCTACGGCGCCGATGGCAAGCTGATCTATTCCACCACACAGAAGCTCGCCGCCGGCGACGGCAAATTCGAGTGGAATGGCGAGACCGACACCGGTGGGACCGCGCCGGCCGGCGACTACACCATCGCCATTTCCGGTAAGGACGCCTCCGGCAAGGCCGTCACCTACAAGTCGGAGACCACCGGTCTGGTCGATGCGGTCGACTTCTCCGGCTCCACACCGATGCTGTCGATCGGTGGCCAGTTGATCAGCGCCTACCTGGTCAAGGCGGTGAAGACCGCCGCCTGAGGCCGCGACCGAGCCCGCATCACCCAGCGCATCGCGCCGGATCGAGCCCCGATTCCGGCGCTTTCGCGCAGGTTCGCCCCCCGTCGATCCGGTCACTCGAGAAAAGAATCACGTGCCCGACGACGTTTAGCCATATTTTAAGGCGGCGGCCCTACTCTCGCTTTCGATGTGATCGCATCGAATGTGTGAGAGTACGATGACCGATCAGTTC
>CALMFH010000036.1 GCA_937864925.1 uncultured Alphaproteobacteria bacterium
ATGTGGTCGCCGGTGTCGGTGTCGCGTCGCTCCGTCGCCTTCGACAGGCGCCAGATGATCTCGCGCTCCCGCTCGATCAGGTCGCGGGTCTTCTCCGCCACCTCGGCATCGAGCCGGGCGGCGCGCTCGGCGAGCGACTTCTGCGCCCCGCGCAACGCCAGGAGATTGCGCAGCCGCACCTTGAACTCGATCGGCTCCAACGGCTTGGTGAGGAAGTCGGTGGCGCCGGCTTCCAGCGCCTCGATCGTCACCTCGCGCTCGTCGACCGTCGTCACCATGACGATCGGCACATGCTCGTGGCGCGGCATGGCGCGCATCCGACGGATGAACTCGACCCCGTCGATCTCCGGCATCCGGTAGTCGACCAGCACGATGTCGACATCGGTGACGGCGAGTGCCGCGAGAGCCGCCGTCGGATCGGTGAAGGAGAGTGCCTCGCAGCCCTCCATCCGGGTCACCAGATGCCGCACCAGCACCAAATTGGTCATGTTGTCGTCGACCATCAAAACCGTATGCATCGCGACCTCCGCTCCATGACTAAGTGAATCCACAGACCGGATCGTTCATCAACAGGTTATTGCTCGGATGCGCAAAGAACACTTCCCATCGGTGAATTGAATATGAATCCAATTGTAGGGAAAGAATGAATGCATTCGCGGGAGGTACGTTTACGATGAGATCCGGTTACGAAGATAGCTGGAATTTTATCTATCGTCCCTCGGCGTCCGATCGATCGGGGTCGGGTCCGCCGCGACGTCGAGAACGGTGGGGAACCGAAGCACCGGCTTTCAGCGAAAGAGGGCTTTCCAACCGGCGCACGGCGACTTAATCCATTCGACGGGCAAGCGACCGGGACGGGACATGGCGCGCACGACGGGTTCGAACGGCGAGAAGACCGCGGCGTTGGTGCGCGAGGTCGGCATCCGCCTGATCTGGGAGCACGGATTCGAGGCGATGAGCCTGCGACGGCTGGCGGCCGAGGTCGGCATCCAACCGGGATCGCTCTACAATCACTTCGAGACCAAGCAGGCCCTGCTCTTCGACATCGTCCGCGATCACATGGAGACGTTGCTCGCCGCCTGCGATGCCGCGCTCTCCGGCCACGAGGCGCCCCGCGACCGGCTGATCGCCTTCGCCGGTTTCCACCTGCGCTACCACATGACCCGGCGCATGTTGGTCTACATCGCCAATTCCGAGCTGCGCAGCCTCGACCCCGACAACCGCGCCGCCATCGTCGCGCTTCGCAAACGTTACGAACAGAAGCTCACCGACATCCTGGTGGCCGGCGCCGAGCGCGGCCTGTTCCGCGTCGCAGATGCGCGGGTGACCACCTTCGTCATCATCTGGATGCTGACCGGCATCTGCGAGTGGTATCGACCGGGCGGCCGCATGAGCGAGGACGAGCTGGTCGCGCTCCACACCGACATGGTCCTCGGCGCCGTCGACGCCCGCTGACCCGTCATTCCGCGTCCGGCTGCTTTCCGGGTACGGCATCGGCGAAGGCCGGCATCTCCATCGCCGCCGCTTCCGCTGCGATCAGGCGCGGGAAGCGCGAGACGTCGACGCCGAAGCGGCGGGCATTGCCGAGCTGTGGCACCACGCAGATCTCCGCCACCGTCGGCCGGCTGCCGAACAGGAACCGACCCGGCCGATCGGCGACCATCGCCTCGCAGGCGGCGAGCCCGTCGGCGTTGGTCTGCGCCGCCCAGGCGGTGACCGCCGCATCGTCGAACCCGGCGTCACGGCGCAGCCGGTTCAGTACCTTGAGGTTCTGCACCGGATGGATCTCGCAGGCCACCGCCAGCCCGACCGCGCGCGCCTTCGCCCGCTCGATCGGGTCGGCCGGCAGGATCGGCGGTATCGGGTGGATTTCCTCGAGCCATTCGAGGATGGCCAGCGACTGGGTGAGCATCGTCCCGTCGTCGAGTTCCAGGACGGGTACGAGGCCCTGGGGGTTGCGTGCGAGATGGGTCGGCTCGCGCTGTTCGCCTCTGCGCAGGTGGACGAAGACATCGCCGTACCGGAGCCCTTTCAGCGCCAGCGCGATCCTGAGCCGCCACGCGGCGGAGGAACGGAAATAGCCGTGGAGCTTCATGGGTGGTCCTCTCGATGGTCCGGCGAGCGGCGACGGGAACCCCGTCCGCCTGCGGGAGGTGATCCGGCGAAACCGCATCGGCGGAGGTCGGACCCGGATCGCCGACCTCGAACGACCCGGCAGGAACGACCCGGCGAGGTTCTGATGGGGCCCGGCTCCCGTCCCCTGCCCTCCCGCACGGGGAAGCGGATCTCGGGTAGGCTATCGGCCGTCCTGTTGAGTTTCAACGAGTTTCGGCATCTCCTGCGGCTTCGCGGAAAGGGCTTTTGCGGCCGAATCCGGATGGCGAGGGGCCCGTCCGCTGCCGGGTCATCCGGCCCCGTCGCGTCGGGGTCCGGAGCGGCCTCGGGGGCTGTCGGTCGACGGGTCGGCCGTCGACCCCGGCCGTTGCAGACTCGACGGCGGCACGCCCTCCCAGCGCTTGAAGGCGCGGCGGAAGTTGGCCGTGTCGGTATAGCCCAACAGGAAGGCGATCTCCTTGATCGTCAGGCGACCGGCGCGCAGGTGCTCGACCGCCAGTCCGTGCCGCACCTCCTCCAGGATCTCCTTGTAGGAGGTGCCCTCCTCGACGAGGCGGCGGTGCAGGGTGCGTGGCGTGGTGCGGAGCAGACGCGCCGTCACCTGTAACGTCGGGAAATGGTTCTCGCGCTCCAGCAGCAGACGGCGGACGCGGACGCTCTCGGTCTCGTTTTCGACCAGACGGGCGAGTTCGCGCCGGCAGATCCGCGTCGCCTCTTCGAACGCGACGGCATCGTGGGTGCGCACCGGCCGATCGGCGATCGCCAGCGGAAACGAGAAGCCGGTCCAGGGCCGGGCATAGATCACCTCGCAGCGAAACAGCGCCCGGGCGAGATCGGCATGGGCGGGTTCGGTGAAGCCGAAACACACGAGCGTGTTGCCGGCGTCGCCCGAGGCGAGATGATCGGCGATGTTCTTCACCGCCAGCATCACCGCCTCGACCAGACTGTCGCGCGCTTCGCCGAGCCCCGGCGCCTCGCGGAAGACGACGCGGAACTCGTCGCCGTGGATCTCGGTGCGAACGGCGACGACCGAGGTGCGCAGCGGCACGAAGCGCTCCACCAGTTCCATCGCCTGGCGGATCGACCCGCTCGCCATCGCGGCGAAACCGACCACCCCGTGGGTCGCCACCGACAGCCGCCGGCCGATCAACAGGCCGAGCGCCGGTTCCCCCGTCACCGCACGCGCGTCGACGACCAGACGGCGGAAAGTCTCCAGTGACAGATCGATCGACGGCTCCTCCAGGCGGCGCTCCGACAGGCCACCACGCGCCAGCCATTCGCCGACGTCCGCCCCCAGTTCCCGAACCAGATCGGCGATCTGGCGGAGGTAGAGGATCGGCAGAACAAAACCGTCTTTCGCCATCGATCTGCCCCGTGGGCGGCCGGCCGAGCACACCGCCGGGATCGATTTGGCGACAAATGACCGCTCGCTGTCAACGCCGGCGGCTCATGCTCGGGCGTATCGGGCGGCACAATGGAACGGCGGATAAATCGATTGAAGCAAGAAGATCCGTTCAGGGAGGCGACATGGCATCGTTGTTCTCGGGGGGTGGTCGCCGGACCGCGCACATCAACGGCCGGCCGATCGACGTCGAATCCGGCGAGACGCTGCTCGCGGCGGCGTTGCGTCAGGACATCGCCTTTCCGCACAGCTGCCGGGTCGGCGGCTGCGCCACCTGCAAGTGTCGGCTGGTGAGCGGCGAGGTGAAGGAACTGACCGAGACCGGCTACATCCTCTCCGACGACGAGCTGGACCGCGGCTTCATCCTCGCCTGCCAGAGCACGCCGCGCAGCGACGTGGCGATCGAAGTGGCGCTCGCCGCCGAAACGGTGGGGCGAAGCGTGCACGGGCGTATCGTCGGCCGCACGGCGCTGACCCGGGACATCGTCCGCCTCGACGTTCAGCTCGATGAACCGCTCGCCTACCGGGCCGGCCAGTTCGCCACGCTCACCCTGGCATCGCTGCCGGGGGAGAGCCGCAGCTATTCCTTCGCCACCGCACCGAACGACGACGAGCGGGTCGCCTTCTTCGTCCGCAAGGTGCCGGGAGGCGTCTTCTCCGGCCGCATCCACGACGGCGACGTCGTCGGCGAGGAGATCCGGGTCGACGGTCCGGCGGGCGACTTCTGGATGCGCCCCGGTGACGAACCGGTGGTGCTGGTCGCCGGCGGTAGCGGGCTGGCGCCGATCCTGGCGATGCTCGAGGAGTTGGAACGCAGCGGTGGTGCCCGCCCGGTGACGCTGTTGTTCGGGGCCCGCGAGGAGCGCGACCTCTACGGGCTCGACCGGATCCGCGCGATGGCGGCACGCTGGCCGGCGTCCTTCGATTTCGTGCCGGTGTTGTCGGAAGCCGGACCGCGGTCGACCTGGTCGGGCGAACGGGGGCTGGTCACCGACGTCGTCCCGCGGCACCTCGGCGAAGCGACCTCCGCCTATCTGTGCGGCCCGCCCGCCATGGTCGACGCCGCCGTCCGCGTCCTCACCACCCGCGGCATCTCCTCGGCCGAGATCCACGCCGATCGCTTCACCACCCGGGCGATCCCGGCGTCGCCACGCAACGCGGCACTCGCCGCCGCCGGTGCCGACCGATCGCCGGTGGCCGGGCCGATCGACTATCTCAAGTTCTTCCTCTTCCACGCCGTCGGACTGGTGGCGTTGGCCGCCTTTCTCGGCGGTGGCGCCTGGATCTCGCTCGGCTTCGCCACGGTACTCGGCTTCTACGTGATCGGCGACGCACTGCTCGGCAACGACACGGCGGTGCCGCACTTCACCCACCCCGGCATCCTGACGGCGCAGCTGTGGATGGCGTTGCCGCTGCTCCTGCTGTTCGTCTTCTGCGCCCTGTGGGGCGTCAGCCCCGGCGATCCGCTCGACTTCGGCGCAGCGCTGTCGCCTTGGCTCGGCTGGGACCTGGTGGCGGCCAAGGCGGCGACCACCGGCGGGCATCTGGTCTCGGCGGTGCTGATGGCCGGGCTGCTGATCGGCCTGATCGGCACCATCGCCGGTCACGAGCTGACCCATCGTACCTGGGATCCGGTATCGCTGGTGATCGGCCGCTGGCTCCTGGCGTTCAGCTTCGACACGAGCTTCGCCATCGAGCACGTCTACGGCCACCACCGCTACGTCTCGACCGAACTCGACCCCGCGACGGCGCCGCGCGGCCGCCTCGTCTACCACCACATCGTCGCCTCGACGCTCGAGGGAAATCGCAGCGCCTGGGCCATCGAGACGAAGCGTCTGCAGCGCAAGCACCTCGGCCTGTGGTCGTGGCACAACGCCTTCCTGCGCGGTCAGGTGATGAGCCTCGCCCTGCTCGTCGCCGCCTGGGGGATCGGCGGTTGGCGGGCGGCGGCGTTCCTGCTGGCGAGCGGTCTCTTCGCCAAGTCGCTGCTCGAGATCGTCAACTACATGGAGCACTACGGCATGGTGCGCGATCCGGCCAAGCCGGTGGAGCCGCGCCATTCCTGGAACACCAACAAACGCATCAGCTCGTGGTCGATGTTCAATCTGACCCGCCACTCGCATCATCACGCCCAGGGCGAGGTGCCCTATCAGGATCTCATGCCCTTCCCCGAGGCGCCGATGATGATCAACGGCTATCTCACCACCATGATCGTCACCCTGATCCCGCCGCTGTGGCACCGGCTGATGATCCCCAAGGTGATCGCCTGGGACCGTGACTACGCCACGCCCGACGAGCGCCGGCTCGCCGCCCGCGCCAACGCGGCGAGCGGCATCGCCGCCTTCGAACGATCGAACCCGATGGCGATCCCGGCGGAATGATCGCCATCTTCGCAGCGTCGCCGGCGACCTCCGA
>CALMFH010000037.1 GCA_937864925.1 uncultured Alphaproteobacteria bacterium
CCCGGACGAAGCGGTAGATCTCGCCCTCGCCGCGCTCGCGCCGCTCGATGTTGATGTCGGTGTCGTAGCCGATGAGGCGGGGCGGCTTGCCGAGCTTGTCCATCACCCGGTCGCAGGCGTCGATGCACAGGCCGCACTGGATGCAACCCATCTGCAGGCCGTCGCGGATGTCGACACCGGTCGGGCAGGCGGCGACGCACTGGCCACAATCGACGCAGTCGCCGGCCGGTAGGCCCTGGGCGGCGAGCTTGCGGTTCTGCTTCAGCGAGCCGCGCGGCTCGCCGCGGTCGACGCGGTAGGAGACGTTGAGCGCCCATTCGTCGGTCAGCGCCGCCTGGATGCGCGGCCAGGGGCACATGTAGAGACAGACCTGCTCGCGGGCGAAACCGGCGAGAAGATAGGTCGAGGCGGTCAGAAGGCCGATCCAGATGTAGGCGATCGACGGCGCCTCGAAGGTGGCGAGTTCCTTGACCAGCGTGGGTGCGTCGGCGAAATAGAGCACCCAGGCGCCGCCGGTCCACCAAGCGATCAGGATCCAGACGGCATGCGTCGCCGCCTTGCGCCACAGCTTGTGGAAGGACCACGGCGCCTTGTCGAGCTTCATCTGATCGCGACGGTCACCCTGGAAGACGCGGGCGACGGCGAAGTAGAGATCGGTCCACACCGTCTGCGGGCAGAGGTATCCGCACCAGATGCGGCCGGCGACGGCATTCATCAGGAACAGCACGAAGGCGGCGATGATCATCAGGCCGGTGACGTAGTAGACCTCCTGCGGCCAGATCTCGACGAAGAAGAAGTAGAAACGCCGGCCGGGCAGATCGAGCAGGATCGCCTGATCCGGCTGGCCCGGTGCCCGCGTCCAGCGCAGGAAGGGCAGGAAATAGTAGATCGCCAGCCCGACGGCGAGAATCACCCACTTGATGCGGCGGAAGGTGCCGGAGACGGCCGCCGGATAGATCTTCGTCTGATCGGCATAGAGCTGCTCGCTCGCGCCACCGGCACTGCTGTCGACGCTCATTCCGTCCTACCCTCTCGTTCGCCGGCCGTCCTCGGGTCCGGCCGTCCGGCCCACACCGCGGTGCGGACCTCGTCGGTGCGGCGCGACCGATGATCGCCCCCCGTCTCGTCGCGCGAGACCGTGACCGCCGGATCGCCGCGCTTCGCGCCTCAGGGTCGAGCTCGGACGCCGTGCTCCCGCGAACGACCGTCCGTTCGGCATCGAGACCGACGCGGGACCGTGTCCGAACCGAGCCGAAACCGTGCCCCCGCTCTCGGCCGATCCCGCCCTTCGTCGCGACGTCCCGCGCCACTCTCCGAGCCGTCACATGTGTTCGGCACCGCTCTACGGCGGGATCTCGCTCACGGCAAGCCACGGATGCGTGTGAGCGTCGCTCCGATCGATTCGACCGCCCCGCTCGAGGCGCGTCGACCGCGCCTCTCGGCCCTTCGCCACGGTGTCGAGCGACGAACCGGTCGTCACCCGGCGCACGCGACCGACCGGAGCCGCGTGGGCGCCACCGGTCCCGGCCGGAGCCGGAGCCGGAGCCGCCGGCTCGCGCCCGGGGATCGCCGAGCCGTCGCCGGCCTTCGAAACGAACGAGGGAGACGGCGCGCGTCTCCCTCGTCGTGGTGGCGCGCCGTCACCGGCCGCCCCTGTCGGTCGGGAGGAGCGGTCGCCCCTCCTCCCGATGTCGTGGATCACTTGCCGCCGCCGAGCGAGTGGACGTAGACGGCCAGCGACTTGACGGTGATCGGGTCGAGACGGCCTTCCCAGGCCGGCATGACGCCATGCTTGGCTTCGTTGACCTGCGCCGCGACCTTGGCCGAACCGCCGCCGTAGAGCCAGATCTTGTCGGCGAGGTTGGGCGCGCCGAGCTCGAGGTTGCCCTTGGCGTCCTCGCCGTGGCAGGCGGCGCAGTTGTCGGCGAAGAGCTTCTTGCCGGCATCCGTGCCCTTGACCGACGAGTCGGAGAGGGAGACGACGTAGTCGGAGACCGCCGCGACCTCTTCCTTCTTCAGCACGCCGTCCTTGCCGAAGTTCGGCATCTGGCTGTCACGCGCCTTGGCGTGGCCGGACCGGATGCCGTACTGCAGGGTCTGGTAGATGTCGGCGAGCTTGCCGCCCCAGATCCAGTCGTCGTCCTGAAGGCTCGGATAGCCCGGGCCGCCGGTCGCGCCCGAGCCGTGGCACGGAGCGCAGTTGTCGCCGAAGGCGGCCTTGCCGTTCGCCATGGCGAACTCGAGCAGGGCCGGGGTCGACTTGATCTTCTCGAGCGGAGCGTCGGCGAGTCCGGCCGCATTGGCCACACGCGCCTTCACACCGTTCTCATACGCCGCGATCGAGTCGGAGCGCATGGTCGGACCCCAGAGGCCCTTGGTGTAGTCCGACACCAGCGGCCAAGAGGGGTAGAAGATGAAATAGGCGAAGGACCAGACGATACAAGCGTAGAACACGTAGAGCCACCACTTCGGCAGCGGCGTGTTCAGTTCCTTCAGACCGTCCCACTCGTGGCCGGTCGTCGTCTGACCCGACAGATGGTCGAGTTCCTGTTGTGCCATGGATCAATCCTCCCG
>CALMFH010000038.1 GCA_937864925.1 uncultured Alphaproteobacteria bacterium
GTCGGCGCCCGGCAGCGCCACCTCACCGGGCCGGACCGCGGCAGCGCCCGGCGCCGGCACCTCCGCCGCGACCGGCCCCTCCACGGGCGGCTTCGGCACGACGGCGGCCGGCTTCTCGGCGACCGGCTTCTCGGCGACCGGCGCAGGCGTCGGCTTCACCGGCGCTTCGGCGACCGGCCGTGCCTCGGCGGGCGCGGCGACGGGCGCGGGCGAGCCTTCCCGGCTCTTCGGCGCCGCAGCTCTGGGGGCCGGCACCTCGGCGGATCCCTCCCCGGCCTGCGAGACGCCCGGAAGCGAGATGCGATCGCGACCTTTGCCGGCTTCGGCGCTCAGCACCTTGCGGACCGCCGCTTCGCCCGGATTGCTCGGCGCTCCGGAATGGACGATGTCGACGACATAGGTATCGGCGTCGCGGAACCCGCGCACGTCCGCGTCGGGTGTCACCGTGAACACCACCTTGAGCTTTTCGTCGGCACCGTCGGCGAAGATGTCCTTCAGTCCGGGAACGGGATCGAGGTCGATCGGCGACAGATCGATCCGAGCGGGATGGTTGAAGGTGACGGTGACCCGGTCGTCCTCACGCGCCATCTTGGTGTCGAACGGAAGGTTCCAACCGAAGGAGAACCGTGTGAAGGTCGGCAGTCGCCCGATCTTGAAGTCGAGACGCGGCTGGATGCGGCTGCCCGCCCGCGCCAGTTCCGCCTCGCGCGCCGCCCGCATCGCCGCTTCCGCCCGCTTGGCCAGTTCCGCCACCACTTCCGGCGGCAGCGTCGGCGGCGCACCGCTCCATTTCGGCGGCAGGAAGTCGACGAAGAGCTTCTCGCCGGCCTCCATGGTATTGACCCTGACCTGGCGTGCCAGCGCCATGCGCAACCCGTGACCGCCCGGGTCGGGCCGGACCACGGTGACATAGGACGACAGCGCCGCCGCCGCCTTCTCGATGTCGATCTCCACCGGCTCGACGAAATCGAGCACCAGAACACCGTTGGTCATCCGGCTGTTGAACTGCGGGACGAGGGCGCGGTCACGGAAGGTGATGACGAGGCGACCGAACCCCTTCTCCAGCGTCGCTTCGGCCCCCGCCCGGCGCGCCTGGGCCACCGCCGGCGTCGACGCCACCGAGATCACCGCGATGAGCGCCCCGACGACGAGCGCCATCGCCGCGATACGGCCGAGCCGGCGCGCGCGGCCGGTGTGCCGGGCGTCCGACCGATCGGAGAAGAAAGACGCGATACCGAAGAACACGCTCGACGATCCGGACGAAGAGGGGTGGATCGAAGCTAGGTGATCTCGGTGAACAGCGGGTTAAGTCCCCGCCGGCGACGCGGTCCGCTCAGCCGCTGCGGCCCTGGATCTTCGGCAGTTCGCGCTCCGCCGCCGGCACCGGTTCGGCGCCGCGCCGGTTCGCCAGCTCGACCGTCAGTTTCTCCGCCTGATCGGCGGTCATCTTGGCGACGATGTCACCGAGCTTCTTCGGATTCATCTGGCGGCCGAGTTCGGCGGCGAGCGAGATGTCGAGCTTGTCGAAGACCCGCGCCGCATCCTTGGCTTTCATCGACTCGTACATCTTGACCAGATCGGCGAGTTCCTTGGCCTTGGTCTCCTCCTTGGCCTTGGTGGCGCCGCCGATCTTGTCCTCGAGGCCCTTCAACTCGTCGACGCGCTTGCCGATGCGATCCTCGCTCGCCTTGAGCAGGTCCTCGCGCATCTGCAGCGACCGCTCCATCTCCTCGAGCTTCTTGCGCCGTTCGGCGAGTTTCTGGAGGATCTCGATCTCCGACATCAGTTCCTGGCCGGCGATCGGCTTGGCCTCGTCCGGCTTGTCGCCGCTGACCTTGGTGTCGACCTTCGAAGGCGTCACCGAATTCTTGGGGTCGCCCGCCGGTGCGCCGTGACCGTCGTCCTTCTTCTCTTCGCCGTGCCCGCCACCCCCGGCCGAGCCGGTGACGATCATGTCGACCTCCTTGCCGGAGACCGGATCGATGGCGACCACTTCCACGGGCCGCGCCGTCATCCCCTTCGCCCGTCCACCCCAGGCGAACTCCGCGACCTTGAGGCCGAGAAGCGTCACCGCGGCGACGATCACCAGAGGAAGCAGGCGGATCCGGTTCATGCGGCCTCTCCGGTGTGCTGGCGCTTGAGCTGGCCGAGCCGGGCCGTGGCTTCCGACACACGCGCCCGGAGATCACCGAGCCGCGAAGCGGTGCGGGTCTCGACCTCGGGCTCGGCGGTCGGCACGGCGCCCCGCGGCGCCCGCATCTCGCTCGTCGTCGCATCGAGAGCCGTACCGCGCGCCGCCTGGGTGATGCGGATGATGCGGTTCAGGAGCTTCTCGCCCTCGCCGATCTCCTTCTCGATCTCGCGGGAGAAGAACTCGGCTTCCCGCAACCGTTGTGCCAGCGACTTGTCGCAGTCCGACGCCGTCTCCTTGAGCCCGAGGATGGCACGTTCGGCGATCTCGGTGGCGGTCAGGAGCTCGGAGATGGTGGCCCTGAGATTGGCCTCGTCGGCGCGCAACCGTTGCAGTCGACGATCGAGCACGATGCAGTAACCGATGGTGGCCACCAGCAGAACCGCGACCAGGCCCTCGACGGCGATGTCGATCCACGGGGTCATCATGACGGCTGCATCTCCTTCTGGGCGGCGGCCTTCTCGAAGGCCGCCAGGGTCATCTTGGGCCGCCGCAGGTTGCGGTCGACGCGGATCGAGATGTGTTCACCGGCCCGTCCCATCTGCCCTTCGGTGAGGGCGACGCCGCCGCACTTGATGGTGACCGGATCGCGCGGGCCGACGTCGAAGACCAGTGTCTGGCCGACCTCGAGCTCGAGGATGCGCCCGAGCGGCAGTTCGCGTTCGAACAGCACCGCGTCGACGGAGATCTCGGCAGCGTGGATTTCGGTGGCCAGATGCCCCTCCCAGATCGGATCGCGGCCGAACTTCTCGCCCATGAACATCTGCAGGAGCAGGTCACGGATCGGTTCCAGCGTCGCATAGGGGATCAGCACTTCGATCTTGCCGCCGCGGTCCTCCATGTCGATGCGGAACTCGGCGAGGATCGCCGCGTTGGCCGGCCGTGACACCGCGGCGAAGCGGGGATTGGTCTCGAGCCGCTCGAGGTTGAACTTGACCGGCGAGAGCGGTGCGAAGGCGAGTTCGGCGTCGTTCAGCACCACCTCGATCATGCGGCGGACGAGATTGGTCTCGATCGTGGTGTAGGGTCGGCCTTCGACGCGGATCGGCGTGGTGCCGCGCCCACCGCCGAGCAACACGTCGATGATCGAGTAGATCAGGCTCGAATCGACCGTCACCAGGCCGAAGTTGTCCCACTGCTCCGCCTTGAACACGCCGATGATCGCCGGCAGCGGGATCGAGTTGAGATAGTCGCCGAAGCGGACCGACGAGATGCTGTCGAGCGACACTTCGACGTTGTCGGAGGTGAAGTTGCGGAGCGAGGTGGTGGTCAGGCGCACCAGACGGTCGAACACGATCTCGAGCATCGGCAGACGCTCGTACGAGACCATGGCCGAGTTGATCAGCGCGCGGATGCCCGACTGTTCGGAGGCGATCTGTTCGTCGAGATCGAAACCGAGGAGGTTGTCGATCTCCTCCTGGTTCAGGATGCGGTCGCCACCCCGCGTCGCGCTGTCGAGATCGAAGTCGGCGTCGTCGAACCCGGCGAGACCGGCGGCCAGATCGTCGGCCCCCTCCACTCCCTGCTCGGCCAGAGCCGCGCCCCAATCGGCGGAGAGATCGTCGTCGCCCTCGCCCTCGTTCTTCTGCTCGGCGAGGGCTGCGCCCCAGGCGGCATCCAGATCCTCGAGGTCTTCTTCCGGCTGCGCCATCGGTCGATCCTCACTGCACCAGGATTTCCTTGAACAACACCGCGTCCACCTTGGTCGGATAGATCGCGGTGTTGATCCGGCGCTGCAGTTCCTCCTTCACCCGGTAGAGACCGGCGGAGCCGTCGAGATCGGAGATCCTCAGCTCGCGCAGGTAGACCTGGAAGGCGTCGAGCACCCGCGGCAGAGCCGGGGTGATCTTGTCCACCGTCGCCTTGTCCGAGACCTCGAGCGAAACCTTGACCTTGAGGTAGGCGGCGCGCTGGTCGACGGTGGAGAGATTGACCGTCATGTCCGGCAGATCGACGTACATCGTCGTCTTCACCGGCTCGGCATGGGCGACCTCCGGCTTGGGCTTGGGCGAGAAGGCCCCCATGAAGAAGGCGCCGGCACCGCCGAGCACCACGAGCGCGCCGATACCGGCGCCGATCATGATGAACAGCTTCTTCTTCGACGACCCGCCTTCGCCCTCGCCGCCTTCGGCGCCGGGTTCGGCTTCCGTCTCCTTGGCCGGCTTCTTGGCCATCATGCTCCCCGCGCGGACACGAGTCCCTCTCGTCCCCTAGATCTAAAGAGCGATTGGTTAACGACTGGTAAAAATTAACCCCTCGGCAACCTCGGTAAACAATTCCCTCCCTTCCTTCCGCCCGGCAGGAATTACCCGGTGTCGGCCGTCGTTCGCCGATCCGATCGAGCCATCAAGTCATTGATTTCACTTATTTGATGCATCTGGCACGGCGCTTGCGATCTCTTTCTCGACCGTGTGGGAACTGGGGAGTTCGCCGCGGTCGCTGGGGAAGAAGAGATGGAAAACGCGCAACTCGTCGGGTTGTCGCGGCAGCTCACTCTGCGCCGCGAACTCGACCTGATCGCCAACAACGTCGCCAACGTCGACACCATGGGCTTCAAGGCCCAGCAGCTGCTGGTGAAGGAGCAGAAGCTCGCACCCGCCGCCGCCACCGAATTTCGCCGGCCCGACCGGCCGATCAGCTTCGTCCTCGACGACGGCAACCTCTACGACTTCCGCCCCGGCCAGATGGTGACCACCGGTAACGACCTCGATGTCGCCGTCGACGGCAAGGGTTGGTTCGTCGTCCAGACCAAGGCCGGCGAGCGGTACACCCGCAACGGCTCCTTCGCCGTCGGTCCCGACGGCACGCTGCAGACCCGTGACGGCAACCCGGTCCTCACCGACGGTGGTCCTCTCGTCCTGCAGGGCAACGAGTCGAAGATCACCATCGCCGCCGACGGCACCATCACCACCAGCCAGGGCGTGCGCGGTAAGCTCCGCGTCGTCGACTTCGCCAACCCGGGCGAACTGAAGAAGGTCGGCGAGACCCTGTTCGAGGGGCAGAACCCCCAGGCCGCCACGTTGCCGCGTCTGGTCCAGGGCCAGATCGAGAAGTCCAACGTCAAGGCCGTGCTCGAGATCTCGCGGATGATCGAGGTCGGCCGCGCCTATCAGAACATCGCCAACTGGATGAGCAACGTCGACGACCTGCGTCGCAACGCCATCGACAAACTCGGCCAGGTGGCCTGAGGAGCGGGAGAGACGAGATGAAGGCTCTGAGGATCGCCGCTTCCGGCATGATGGCCCAGGAAATGAACGTCGAACTCATTTCCAACAACGTCGCCAACATGCGCACCACCGGCTTCAAGCGCCAGCGCGCCGACTTCCAGGATCTGCTCTACCAGGACATGCGCCGGGTCGGCACCCAGACGTCGGAGTGCGGCAACATCCTGCCGACCGGCGTGCAGATCGGCTCGGGCGTGCGCACCGCCGCCACCCCGCGCATCCACTCGCAGGGCACCCTGTCGTCGACCGAGAAGGAAACCGACGTCGCGGTGCGCGGCGAGGGCTACTTCCGCGTCCTCCTCCCCGACGGCCGCACCGCCTACACCCGCGACGGCTCCTTCGAGCTCGACGCCAAGGGCACGCTGGTGACCGCCGACGGCTGGCAGGTCGAGCCGGCGATCACCGTGCCGCAGAACTCCTCGGGCCTGACCGTCAACGCCCAGGGCGTGGTGCAGGTCACCGTCGGCAACGCCTCCGCCCCCACCACCCTCGGCCAGATCCAGCTTGCCCGCTTCGTCAACAAGTCGGGCCTCGAGGCGATCGGCAACAACCTGTTCGTCGAGACCGCCTCCTCCGGCGCACCCCAGGTCGCCAACCCCGGCGACGAGGGCTACGGCACCCTGCTCCAGGCTCATCTCGAGGCCGGAAACGTCAACTCCGTCGCCGAGATCTCCGACCTGATCGCCGCCCAGCGCGCCTACGAGATGAACTCGCGCGTCATCCGCGCCGCCGACGAGATGATGTCGGCCTCGGTCACGCCGAAGTGAGGAGAGTTCCATGAAGGTCTCGGTCTTCGATCGCCCGCGTGTCTCCTTCTTCGATTGTTCGTCGGATGCCGGCCGCCGTCTGCTGCGCAGCCTGATCGGCGCCGTGCTGCTGGCGCTGGTGTTCTCGCTGCTCATGTCGGCTCTCGGTCGCGACGTCGCCCACGGCCAGACCCGCCCCCGCCCGACGCTGCGCGCCGAGGTGGCGATCCCCGATGCGGTGGTCACCGTCGGCGACTTCTTCGAGAACGCCGGCGACAAGGCCTCGGTCGCGCTGTTCCGTGCCCCCGACCTCGGCACCACCGGGCCGGTCCCGGCGCGCCGCGTCCTCGAACTCGCCCGTGCCGCCGGTCTCCTCGACGCCGACCTCGGCGGTCTCGTCGAGGTGCAGGTCACGCGCCTCGCCCGCTCGGTCGAGGCCGACGACTTCGCCCGCCTGATCGCCGCCGAGACCCTCAAGCGCAATCCGCGGCCCGCCGGCGAGACGACGGTCGACGACCTCCGCGTCGCCTTCGACGTGCCGGTCGAGCCGCGCCGTGCCGACCTGCGCGCCACCGAGCCGCTGCGTCTGGTGTCCTTCTCGCTCAACCCCCAGAACGGCCGCTTCGACGCCCTCTTCCTGATCGCCCGCGGCAACGGCGAGGATCGCCTGCAACTGCGCGGCGAGGTGGTGGAGACGGTCGAGGTGGTCACCCTCCTCAGAGCCCTCGCCCGCGGCGAGGTGGTCGGCAACGACGATGTCGGCCTCGAGCGTCTGCCGCGCCGCCAGGTCGGTTCGGTGCGGTCGGCCGATCCGAACCAGATCGTCGGCCTCGCCGCCCGCCGCGCCCTGCGCGCCGGCCAAGCGGTCGCTCCCGGCGATTTTTCCCGCCCGTTGATCGTCAGCCGCGGCGAAACCGTCACCGTCGTCTACGAGACCCCGGTCCTCACCGTCACCAGCCGTGGCCAGGCACAGGCGTCCGGCGCCCTCGGAGATCTCGTCGACGTCGTCAATCCGCAGTCCAAGCGCACCATTCACGCCACCGTCGCGGGTCCGGGGAGGGTCGTCGTGACCGCCGGTCCGAAGGCCGTCGCCAGTATCGGAAGGAACACCCCGTGATGCGTCCCCCCCTCCGCGCGCTCCGCCCCGCGGCGCTCGTCGTCCTCGCCGCCCTGCCGCTCGCCGGCTGCGGCAGCTCCTGGGATCGGCTCGGCGACATCGGCAAATCGCCGAAACTCTCCTCGATCGACGATCCGACCGCCAAGCCGGGCTACAAGGCGGTGGCGCTGCCGATGCCGGCACCGACCCCGCCCGCCTATGCCCCCGCCTCTCTGTGGTCTCAGGGCTCGCGGGCCTTCTTCAAGGATCAGCGCGCCCATCGCATCGGCGACATCCTCACCGTCCAGGTGGTGATCACCGACAAGGCCAAGATCGCCAACGACACCGCTCGGTCGCGCACCGAGAGCGAGACCACCAGTGTCGGCGGCCTGCCCGGCGCCGCCATCGACGGCCTGATCAAGAAATCGGGCGCCACCGCCTCCAACCTGATCAACAACTCGACCAAGACCTCGGCCGAGGGCGTCGGCTCGGTCGACCGGTCGGAGCAGTTGCAGACCAACGTCGCCGCGCTGGTCACCCAGATCCTGCCCAACGGCAACATGGTGATCGAGGGTCGCCAGGAGGTCCGGGTGAACTTCGAGGTGCGCGAACTGATCGTCGCCGGCGTCGTCCGTCCCGAGGACATCGGCTCCGACAACACCATCGAGTCGACCAAGATCGCCGAGGCCCGTATCTCCTACGGCGGCCGCGGTCAGATCACCGACGTCCAGCAGGCCCGTTACGGCACCCAGTTCCTCGACGTGATCATGCCCTTCTGACCCCGCCGGGGCTTCGGCTCCGGCCACTCGCTCCCCGCTCGGACGGACGTCCCTCTCGCACCGTGCGCCGGCTCCCCAGCGGCGCGCCGAACGAGGTCCGCCGATGCATGCTCGACCGTCCGCCACCCGCCGCTCTCCCCAGCCGGCCGGTCCGCGGCACGGGCCGAGACGACAGAGGCGCGGCCCACTCCCCAGGGGCCGCGCCTCTTTCCGTTTCTCGGGATCTCGTCGCGTCGCGGCTCATATCGAGTTCACGAAGTTTCGACCGGCTCGAAACTTCGTGAACGAAGGAGAGCCCGAACGGGCGTCGGCCGGTCGGGCCGTGACGCTCATGAAATTCCGACGAGTCCGAATTTCATGAGCCCGGTATCAATCGTCGCGGTAGACGCGTTCGCGGCGCTCGTGGCGCTCCTGGGCTTCGATCGACAAGGTGGCGATCGGCCGGGCGTCGAGCCGCCGGAGCGAGATCGGCTCGCCGGTCTCCTCGCAGTAACCGTAGGAGCCGTCGTCGATGCGCTTCAGCGCCGAGTCGATCTTGGAGATGAGTTTGCGCTGGCGATCACGCGCGCGAAGTTCGATGGCTCGATCGGTTTCCGACGACGCGCGATCCGCCAGATCGGGATGATTCTGACTCTCGTCGGCGAGATGCTGCAGAGTCTCGCGAGATTCCTTGAGGATGTCGTCTTTCCAATCGAGCAGCTTCTTGCGGAAGTACTCGCGTTGACGATCGTTCATGAAGGGCTCGTCTTCCGACGGACGGTAATCCAATTCGCTCACGACCGACATCGATACTCCCTTCCGGTCCATTCTGGATGGGGGATGCGAAGGCGCGCGGAATATAGCCATCGCGCCGGCCTCTTACAACGCCGGCGAGAT
>CALMFH010000039.1 GCA_937864925.1 uncultured Alphaproteobacteria bacterium
CCCAGCGGAAGCCGGGCGAGAAGGCGATCTCGGCGTCCTTCTCGGCGATCAGCGCATCGAGGATGAGCTGGTCGAAGGAGCCGTTGAAGTTGCCGCGGCGATAGAGCAGGCCCTCGGAGACGGCGAGCTTCTCGGCGAGTTTCGCTTCGAACGGGGCGCGGATCTTCGTGATCAGCGCGTCCATCTCGGTGTCGGGCTTCAGCAGGTCGGCGAAGACCGGCATCAGCCGGTAGCGGAAATCGGCGACCTTGCCGCCCTTCACGTCGAAGTCGAGGACGCCGAGGAACTTGCCGTTCGAGCCGGCATTGGTGACCAGCGTCTTGCCGGAAGAGTTCGACACGATGGTCGGCTTGGGCATGCCGTCATGGGTGTGGCCACCGAGGATGGCGTCGATGCCGGTGACCCGCGACGCCATCTTCAGGTCGACGTCCATGCCGTTGTGGGAGATCACCACGACGACCGCGGCGCCGGCGGCGCGGGCCGCGTCGACGGTCTTCTGCATGTTCTCTTCCTGGATCCCGAAGGTCCATTCCGGCACCATCCAGCGCGGATTGGCGATCGGCGTGTAGGGGAAGGCCTGGCCGACGACGGCGACCTTGACGCCGTTCACCTCGCGCAGGGCGAAGGGCTCGAACACCGGATCGCCGAAGTCGGTGGTCTTGATGTTCTGCGCCACGATCTCGACGTGGCCGGCGAAGTCGGTCTCGGCGATCTCCTTCACCCGGTCCTGCCCGTAGGTGCATTCCCAGTGCAGCGTCATGATGTCGACGCCGAGGAGCTTCGCCGCCTCGACCATGTCCTGACCCTTGGTCCACAGGGCGGTGCCCGATCCCTGCCAGGTGTCGCCGCCGTCGAGCAGCAGCGCGCCGGGGCGGGTGGCACGCACCCGCTTCACCAGGGTGGCGAGATGGGCGAAGCCGCCGACCCGGCCGTAGACCTTCGCCGCCTTCTCGAAGTCGAGATAGGTGAAGGCGTGCGCTTCGCGGCCGGTATCCGGCAGGCCGAAGTGGGAGAGGAAGGCGCGGCCGACGACGTGCGGCGCCTGTCCGGCCATCGCGCCGACGCCGAGATTTACGTTCGGCTCGCGGAACCAGATCGGCTTCAACTGCGCGTGGCAGTCGGTGATGTGAAGGAAGGAGACGTTGCCGAAGGCGGGTGCGTCGTAGAAGGCCTCGGCCGACGCCTCGGCCCGCGCGATCTCGGTCGGCAACACCATACCGGAGGCGGAGGCCACGGCGAGGAGGTGAAGGAATTCACGGCGGTTCATGGCGCCACGCCTCGTGGGTTCGGAAAAGTCGGATCGGTCCGGGGGTCGTGACGTCCGGGGGCCGCCTCGGAGCGGGTCGGTCCTCGACGGCGACCGCAACGGCTCCCTCCCCCGGAGGGGAGGGAGCGATGGGCGAGGCCTCGAGGATCCGACCGTGTTCCGAGCCGGGACGCCGGGTCCCGGCTCACTTGTTCACGGGCGAGTCCGGATCGAGCAGCAGCGCCACCAGATCCTTGACCTGCTGTTCGGTGAGGATGCCCATGTGTCCGCCACGCGGCATGTTGGAACAGGCGTTGACCGACTTGGAGTTCCAGATCTTCGACCAGGTCTCGCGCTGGGCCTGTTCCGAATTGCCCTTGAGCTTGCCGTAGCCGGTGAGGCTCGGGCCGATGGTGCCGTAGGAGATCTCGGTCTTGGAGATCTGGTGGCAATTGTAGCAGTTGCCACCGTTGACCTGATCGGCCTTGTCGGTCGAGGTGAGCCCGCGGCCGGACTGGGCGATCTTCTCGCCCTCCTTGAAGTCGCCGAGGAACTTGCCGTCGCTCGGCCACTTGATCGACGCCAGATTGGCGGCCTCGATCTCGGCCCGCTTGCCCGCCGCTTCCTTGCTCTCGGCGAACTTCGGGTCGGAGCAGAAGGCCTGGGTGGCGTCCTGTTCGAGACGGCTCAGCTTGGCGATCCCGGCTTCACGGAAGCCGGACTTCAGCATCGCCTGGAACGCCGCGTCGTCGGCACCGGGACCCCAGGAGCCGTCGGCGGCGTGAACGGCGCCGGCGACGAGGAGACCGGCCGCCAGGCCCGAGAGATATGCGATCCGCTTTCTCATCACCGCCTCCTCAACGCTTGATGCCGGGGGTGTTCATCGTGGCGCCGTTGGAGGTGCCGGCCATGAACATGGAGAGGGCGATGGTCACGTCCGAGCCGTAGATCGGCTCGGGGAAGCGCTGCTGGCGGAAGCAGTCGGCGAGACGCCACTGCATCCCCCACATCTGGCCGGCGCTGACCCGGTAGGCCGGCCACGAGGTCCAGCCCGACGCCGCGCCCTTGGGCGAGGGGATGTAGGGCAGTTCCTGCAGACGGATGCGCACCCCCTCCTGGCCGTGGCAGGTCGAGCACGAGAAGTCGTGCGGACCACCGCCGTAGTAGAACATCCGCTTGCCGAGCTCGAACATCTGCCGCTCCTTGGGGTGAGCGGTCGAGACCTCGACCTTCACGTCCTTGGACATGCCGGAGATGAAGGTGGCGATGGCGTTGAGCTCGTCCTTCTCGGGGCTGCCCCACCGAGCGGAGACGTATTTGGCGACGTCGATGCCCTGGATGGTGGTCATGCAGGTGAGAACGCGGGATTCGGCGTCCTGAACCTTGTCGGTGTCCTTGAAGTACCGCGGCAGGTGCGCGTAGGCGCCCGCCACCACGCCCGGACCCATGCCGAGATCGCAGGTCTCGAGCGAGGCGTTCTTCGGCCCTGCCTTCTTCTTCCACAGGTCCTCGCCCTGGGCTTCGAAGAGTTCGGCCGGATTGCCGTCCTTCAGCGCCTCGCGATAGGCCTCGATCCCCTCGATCGTCTTGTCGCCCTCGGCTCGAGCCGTACCGGCGGCGAAGCCGGCGACGGCGAGACAGGTGGCGAGGCCGACGGCGAACCGTCGTGTCATGGTCGTCTCCTCCCGAATGGTCGTCTTTTCGTTCTTCTCGACGTGGCGTGGACCGATCAGGTCACCACCGCCTCGTCGGTGCGGCTGTCGCCCTTGTTGTCGGTCCAGGTGACGGCGACCTTGTCGCCTGCCTTGCCGCCCTTGATCTTGAACGAGAGGAAGGGGTTCTTGGAGATCGACGGCCCCCACTGCGCCGTCATCACCGGCTTGTCGTTCAGCTTGGCCGAGAGCTCGGCGATGAACCAGGCGGGGATGGCGTTGCCGGAGGCGTCCTTGCGCAGGCCGGTCTCCATCTCGTGGCTCATCAGAACCTTGACCTCGGTGACGCCGTCCTTGGAGGCGGCGCGGATCTTCATCGGGTTACCCATGTCGTTGTCCTCCGGTCCCGTCCTCAGCCGCCGCAGCCGCCGAGGGTGACCTTGATCTCCTTGGTCGCGGTGAAGTACTTGCCGTCGGCCTCGACCAGCACGGTGACGTTCGAGGTCTGGCCCATCTTGATCCGGGTGGTGACGTCGGGAACCACGTCGGGGCCGATGTCGAACACCGCGGCGAGCGTGCTCGGGTTCTTCTCGACCAGCACCGAGATCCGCGTCGTGCCCGGGATCTTGCTCACCGCCTGGACCGGCACCACCGCACCGTTCTCGGCGATGTCGGAGGCGAGAATCTGCACGTCGGCGCTCTCGGCCGTGGCCGAGACACCGAGCGCCTTGAAGGCTTCGGCCGACGACTTGCCGTCGAAGGCGGCCTTGTTCCATTCGGCGCGGGCGAGGTGCGGGGCGAGCGTCGTCCCGAGCGCCGTGGTCAGGCCGAGGGCGGCCACCCGCGTCAGGAACCCTCGCCGATTCAAGGGCTGCGTGGTCATGTCGTCGTTTCCTCCGTCGTCCGGCGCCCGCGGGCGCATCGTCTCGTGTCGTGGTCTCGGGTGATCAGGGTGACGACGGCCGTCCCGCCGTCGTCACCGAATCCGCGTGTCGGACCGACGCCCCACCGCGATCGCGGCGGGCTCGGTCCCGGTCGTATCGGTCGAGATGTGCGAAAGGCCGCGGCGACCGACCGGCGCGACACGGCACGCCCAGGACGGACCGCGGCAACGAGCGCTCGCTCCCGTCCGCTGCCGTGTCGACGCGTTCCGTGACGTCGGTCTTCGGTGTCCGTCGCATCCGCCTCCCCTCGCGCATGCGCCCCGCAGGCTCGCCCTCGGGGTCTTTCGCAGGGGGGACGTACGCTCGGTCGGCGGACCCCGTAGGATCTCGCACGCGCCCGGTCGTTTCCCACCCCCGTCGCGTCCGCCCGATACATCGCCGGGCGGATCTTCGATCGGCGCATGGTCGACGAAGAATTAAATCGTTCCAATCGGGGTCGGCACCGGGGGCACCTGGGGGTTTCTACCCAGTCGCCCCCTCCCCCGGTTCGCTCGCCCAGGCGATGAGCTGGGCGATGGAGGTGGCGCCGGCCTTGGTCATCAGGTTGTGTCGGTGGTTCTCGACCGTCTTCACCGAGATGTCGAGGTCCTGGGCGATGGCCTTCGAGGTCTTGCCGGCGACGACGAGGGCGAGCACCTGGCGCTCGCGTTCGGTGAGCCGGCCGAGGCGGCGCTCGAGGTCGCCCTTGCGGCGGCGTTCGGTGAGCGCCCGGCCGCTCGCCTTCAGCGCCTCGCCGATGCGGTCGAGCAGCAGCTGATCGTCGAACGGCTTCTCCAGGAAGTCGAGGGCGCCGAGCCGGATCGCACGCACCGCCTTGGGAATGTCGCCGTGCCCGGAGACGAAGATGATGCCGACCGGCGAGCCACGGCGGATCAGCTCGCCCTGCAACTCCAGCCCGCTCATGCCGGGAAGACGGACGTCGAGGACGACGCAGGCCGGCCGGTCGTCGTCGAGCCGGGCGAGGAACTCCTGCGCCGAGGTACAGGTGTCATGGGCGTAGCCCAGCGACGACACCAGGAAGGCGACCGAGTCGCGCACGGCCGGATCGTCGTCGACGACATAGATGATCGGCGGCTTGTCAGACACGGGTTTCCTCTTCGAGCAACGGCAGTCGGAAGCGGAAGGTTGTCGCCCCGGAGGTGGCGGTGTCGACCTCGAGATGACCACCATGGGCCTCGACGATGGTACGGCCGAGCGACAGTCCGAGGCCCAGTCCCTCCGGCTTGGTGGTGAAGAAGGCGTCGAAGAGGTGGTCCCGCACCTCGGGGGCGATGCCGGCGCCGTTGTCGGTGACCGACACCGCGACGGAATGTGCCTCGACACCGGCACGGACGACGATGCGGCCGTCGGGGCGGCCGGCCACCGCGTCGAGCGCGTTCTGCATCAGGTTGATCAGGACCTCTTCGATCTGCAGCCGATCGGCCCTGATCATCGGCAGATCGAGCGGTACGGCGGCCTCGACCGTCACGCCGCGCGCCGTCGGCTCGAACAGTGCCAGCGCATCGGTGACGATCTCTCCGGGATCGACCGGCACCTGCCGAGACGGTGTCTTGCGGACGAAGTCACGCATCCGCCGCACGATCTCGCCGGCGCGCTCGGCCTGCACCGCGATGCGTTTCACCCCTTCGCGGACACCGTCCGGATCGGTGCCGGCGTCGATGCGGCGTTCGCAGCCGCGCGCATAGGTGAGGATCGCCGCCAGCGGCTGGTTGATCTCGTGGGCGAGCGAACTCGCCATCTCGCCCATCAACGACAGACGGACGGTGTGTTCCATGCGCTCGCTCTCCGCCCGCGCCTCGGCGTGGGCGAGCTGCAGCTCGCGGGTGCGCTTGCGCAGCAGATGGGAGACGCGCACCACGTGGATCGACCACCACGCCGCCGCCATGAACACCAACACCCCCCACCAGCGGTTCTCCCAGGCGAAATCGAGGAGACCGAGGCGGGTGAAGCGGCCGTAGGGGCCGACCTTGAGGGTCCGATAGAGGTCCTGGACGCGTTGGTAGTCTTCCGCCTCGGTCCAGGCGATCTCGCCGGTCTCGGGCTGCATGGTGAGCAGCACCTGCTTCAGCTGGGTGGCGAGCGGCACCGGGGTCTGGGCGACCTTGACGAAGGGCCAGCCGGGATAGAGGCGGGTCGAGACCTGACAGCGCAGCGTACCGGAGGGCTTGCGGGCGATCACCCGGAACTCGTCCGGTTTCACCTCGCCTTCGGCGATCAGCTTCTCCAGCAGGCAGGAGCGGATGATGCCCGCGTCCGCTCGCCCCGAGCGCACCGCCTCGACCACACCCTCCACCGGAAAGCCGACGAAGAGCAGCTTCGTATCCTTGAACGGGTCCATGCCGCGATCGAGGAACTCGGCCCAGGCGGCCCGGAAGCCGAAGGCCTCCGCCGCCACCGCCGCGACGCGCTGACCGCGCAGATCGGTCAGTTGCTGGACGTCGCCGAGCCCGGCTTTGGTGAGAACGGCGGCGGCGACCGACTCGCTCGCCGAGGTCCCCTCGAGGTCCATCTCGGTGGCGATCGCCGTCGCCGAATAGTCGACCGCCAGTTCGAGGTAGTGACCCGGGTTGGTGACCAGGAAGTCGAGGCGGTGAGCGGCCACCGCGGCGGTGAGGAAGGCGGCGCTGCCCGGCACCATCTCGAAGCGATACTGCGGCAGCGCCTTCTGCAACTGAGCGAAGGTCGCCTCCCAGGAACTCTCCGCCTCCTCGGCGCCACGATAGGCGAGGACGCCGATGCGCACCGTGCGCGGCGTCTCCTCGGCACACACCGACGACGCGGCCACCACGAGGCAGAGCGCCGCCCGCAACGGCCGCAGGAGGTTTCCGAACCGGTTCATGTGCGAAAATTGGCCGACCGCCCGCGGTTTGTCCACGCGCGGTTTCGCCCGATCGGTCGGCGCATCCCCCATCCCGCGACGCGTCTCTGCGACGTGAACCGCGCCCCGAGACGCATCCCCCTCACCCTGCCCGAGTCCGGGCGTAGTCGGGGAACGACATCGTCTCGTAGGCCTTGTCGCGGACGAAGCGGAACATCGCCAGAAAGTCACGCGGCGCCAGCAGGCCCGGCATCCGCGCCACCTCGCGCGCCATCGGCGCCTTCGCCGTCAGACCGGCCGGGCTCTCGGGGAAGAACTGGAAGGTCGGCGTCAGGCGCACGCCGTAGCGGGCGGCGAAGGCCTTCTCGGGTAGCTTGGTGCCGTCGAAATCCGTCACCTCGCGAGCCCCGTGCAGGTCGAGTTGGAGAATGTCGAAGTTGGCCTTGAGATAGTCGGTGATCGTCGGATCGGCGAAATGGACGGTATGCATGTCGCGGCAGAAGGGGCAGCCGCGCTGCTCCCACACCACGACGAAGCGCCGCCCGGCGCCGGTCGCCTCGCCGATGTCCTCGGCGAGATCGAGGAAGGTCTCGACGAACCACGGTTCGTGGAAGCGGCCGTCCTCGGTCTGCACGGCACCGGCGCGGGTGCCGGCGAGGGCGAAAGGCGCGGCGAGGCTCGCCGTCAGCAGGGCGCGTCGGGTCGGGGAGAAGGACGACATGGGCGGTCTCCTCTCGCTCAGCCGATGCGGCCGAGAACGGGAAAGGCGTCGAGCAGCCACGCCGACACGTCGGTCATGCGGCCGGAGAACAGCACCAGGCCGAGGGCGACGAGGAAGCCGCCGGTGACCTTCTCCACCGTCGGCAGATGGCGCCGGAAGCGGCGCAGCGCGCCGAGAAAAGTGCCGGCGAAGGCGGCGGTGAGAAGGAAGGGAATGCCGGTGCCGGCGCCATAGGCGAGGAGCAGCAGGCTGCCGCGCGCCACCGAACTCTCCGCCGCGGCGAGGAACAACACCGCCGCCAGCACCGGTCCGGCGCAGGGGCTCCAGCCGAAGGCGAAGGCGAGGCCGAAGACGAAGGCGCCGAACAACGTCGCCGGCCGCGCCGCGACGTGTACGCCGGCCGAGCGGTAGAGCAGCGGGATGCGCACCACCCCGAGGAAGTGCAGCCCCATGGCGACGGTGACGACGCCGGCGATCGATCCGGCCAGCGCGATGTGTTCGTTGAGCAGTCGACCGATCGAAGTGGCGGTCGCACCGAGTGCGACGAAGACGACGGTGAAGCCGGCGACGAAGGCGACGGCCGGCGGCAACAGCCGACGGGCGTTGATCTCGCCGTCGCTGCCGTCGAGCTCGGCGACGCCGATGCCGGCGATGTAGCACAGGAAGATCGGCACCATCGGCAGGATGCAGGGCGAGACGAAGGCGATGAGCCCGGCGAAGAAGGCACTGCCGAGGCCGACCTCGAAACCCATGACCTCTCCCCGTCGCATATTCCGATTTTCTGATAAGTAGTGTGCCGAATGGGGGAGCGACCATCAATCCCGCTGACGCGAACGTGATCGCGCGCCTGCACCGGTCCGTGGTCTTCTCCTCGCGTCATACGGGATCCGGGTGATCCGTTCGGACCCCGTGTCGCCGCTTCGCCGAGATCCCGGAATGTCCGTGCCGCGCTTCGCCCCTTTCGTCCTCGCTCTCGCCGTGGCGGTCGCGCCGACGGCGACATGGGCCGCCGAGCTCCTGATGTTGGAGCGGGCGGGATGCCCCTACTGCGCCCGCTTCGAGAAGGAGGTGGGGCGGATCTACGAGAGAACCGACGAGGCTCGGCGCGCCCCTCTCCGCCGCATCGACATCGAGAAGCCCTATCCCGCCGAATACCGCTTCGTCACGCCGGACCGCATCACCCCGACCTTCGTCCTCGTCGACGGCGGCCGCGAGATCGCACGCCTGCGCGGCTATCCGGGCGAAGATTTCTTCTACGGTGCGCTCGGCACGATGCTGGAGAAGCTGCCGGCGAAGTGACGGCAACGGGAGGGAGGGCGGCCGAGCCCAGGGCGCGGGTCAATGCAACAGCCACTGCCCGTCGATCAGGCCGAGCACGATGACGGTCCACCCTTTCCGCGCCGCGTCGTAGTTGATCATCATCCCATGGTCTTCGGTGGTGTCCGAAGTCGGTCTGCCGTCGCGGCTCGCCACCACCCGGCAGACGAGTTTGCCACCCCAACCGC
Source organism: uncultured Alphaproteobacteria bacterium (assembly GCA_937864925.1). GTDB lineage: Bacteria > Pseudomonadota > Alphaproteobacteria > Rhizobiales > Ancalomicrobiaceae > CALBKH01. Next base: position 8,887 of record CALMFH010000039.1, read on the forward strand.
CGATCATCTTGGTCGGATCGGCGGTGTCGAGCACGGTGTAGCGCCCCTCCTGCAGGACGCAGGAGGCATCGACACGATCGACCATGCCGGTCCCGTAGCGGTAGACCCAGTGATAACCGAAGGACGGGGTCGCCAGACGCAGGGCACCGGCCCCCGGGCCGGCAGACCCGGCCATGAATTCGAAGGCGATCGGGTCACCCTCGATCGTCAGCGTGCTGCCGCCACGGCGGGCCTTGTCGACGAGCGCGGCGACCTGGACGGGATCGAGCCCACCCGACAGGCGATGCACCGGTTGTGGCGCGGCTGCGGGCGTCGAAGTCGCGGGCGTGGCGGCTGCGGACGCCGGCGATGGGGCGGGTGCGGCAACCGGGGTGCGCGGATGGGCGGCGCGCCAATCCTTGTAACGCGCCGTGGTCTTCACCCGGACCGTGCCGTTCATCTCGTGCGTTTCGAGGTAGCGGTGGGCGAAGAGGAAAGCCAGAGCCCGCTCGCCGCTCAGCACCGCGCCGTCTTCGAGCCGAAGCGTGATCTTCGCCGGTTCGCGGAGGGAACCGTCGACCGCGACCATGCGGGGCTCCCCGGCGGAGGGCCACCAGGGCAGAGCGGCATCGTCCTCGAGCATCTGAGCAGTGGCCGGGGAAATCGGGTTGGCGAGCATCGCCGCCACCGCCACCAGAATGGCGGCAGCCCCGCGACGCAGCTTCACCGGTCGCTTCGTCATCGTCGCACTCCGAGGCTACGCGGCCTCGTATCGACCGGGGCCGCCATGCACCCCCGCACCCTCTCGACAGGGTCGCAGCATGGCGCCGAAATCGGGCCGGGGCATTGACTTCACGCAACGGCAGGCCGGGAGTTGCGCGATCACGAGAGGCCACGACGTCGCAGGTACATCGACACCGTCGACGGACGGCACGAAGACGCGAGCGGTGACACATGTCGGGGAAGAATGGCGCTCCCTAGGGGACTCGAACCCCTGTTTTCGCCGTGAGAGGGCGACGTCCTGGGCCGCTAGACGAAGGGAGCAGCGGGCGGCGGTACCGCCGGACCGGGTGGATATAGCGACCCCGTCCGACCGTGGCAAGCGGGAAATGGAACTCTCGGAGCGAACGAACGGCATGACCGGTCGCGGTGCGACGGCGACCGACCTCGCCCGCACGCGCCGGCTCGAACCGACCTGCGGCGGCCTCCCCTTCGGCGGCTTCGAGGCGACCCCGCGTTCGCCCCCCCCCTTTTCCTTCCTGCGCGACCTCTCGTCCGATGCGCCGGGCCCCCTCTCGGAGATCTCCGGCGCCCTCAATGGAAGTTCCGCCCCTTGGGCAGCGCCTTCGCCGCCTTCCGAGTCAGTTCTTCGACATCGCGCGTCACCTCGGGCGCGTCACGCACCAGCCGGACGAGCGGAGCGGTCGGGGCGAACTTCGAGCGGATCTCGATCACCGGATGCCTCACCTCGTCGCCGCGCGCCTCGGTCGGGATCGACCCGGCGCTCTCGGCTAGGCGAGTGAGCCAGGCGGTGCGATCCATCAGCTTGTCGGCGACGACATGGATCACCCCCTGCTCGTTCTGGAGTTTCCCGTCGACGACGAGGAGTCGCCCGCCGAGCACTTCGCGGCGATGGCGCTCGAACACCTTCGGCCAGACGATGACGTTGGCGACCCCGGTCTCGTCCTCGATGGTCAGGAAGATCACCCCCTTGGCCGAGCCGGGCCGCTGGCGCACCAGGACGAGCCCCGAGACCCGCACGTGCGTGCCCGAGCGCGTCGTCGCGAGATCCTCGTTGCGCGTCGTGCGGACGCCTGAAAGATCGCCGCGCAGGAAGCCGACCGGATGGCCCTTCAGCGACAGCGACAGCGTCCGATAGTCCTCGATCACCTCCTCGCCCGGTAGCATCGGCGGCAGATGAACCGGCGGTTCGGCGCCGTAGAGATCACCCGGCTCCACCCGATCGAGGAGCGGCAATCGGTCGGTCTCGCCGCTGCCCTCCAGCGCCTCGACCGCCCACAGCGCGGTGCGCCGATCGAGCCCGAGCCCGGCGAAGGCGTCGGCCTCCGCCAGCTTCTCGAGGCTCGCCCGATCGAGCCGGGTGCGATGGGCGAGATCGGCGACCGAGTCGTAGCCGGCACCGCGGCAGGCGACGAGCCGCGCCATCGCGCTCTCCGAAAGCCCTCGCACCTGCCGGAAGCCGAGGCGGATGGCATGGCTCGACCAGATCGCCCGTCCCTGTGACCCGTGGCGCGGGTGCAGCCGGTCGGCGGCATGGGGTCCGCGCTCCAGCGTGCAGTCCCAGAGCGAGCGGTTGACGTCGACGGGCCTGAGCTCCACCCCGTGCTCGCGCGCATCGCGCAGGATCTGCGACGGGGCGTAGAAGCCCATCGGCTGCGAGTTCACCAGCGCGCAGGCGAAGACGTCCGGGTAGTGGCACTTGAGCCAGGCCGAAGCATAGACGAGGAGCGCGAAGCTCGCCGCGTGGCTCTCCGGGAAGCCGTATTCGCCGAACCCCTCGATCTGGCGGAAGCAACGCTCGGCGAAGGTGCGGTCGTAGCCCTTGGCGACCATGCCCTCGACCATCTTGGTCTGGAACGAATGGATGGTGCCGACCCGCCGGAAGGTCGCCATCGCCCGGCGCAGCTTGTCGGCCTCGGCCGGAGCGAAACCGGCGGCGACGATGGCGATCTTCATCGCCTGCTCCTGGAACAGCGGCACCCCGAGCGTCTTGCCGAGCACGGCCTCGAGTTCCGCGGACGGGTACTTCACCTCCTCGATCCCCTGCCGGCGGCGGAGGTAGGGGTGGACCATGTCGCCCTGGATCGGCCCGGGCCGGACGATCGCCACCTCGATGACCAGGTCGTAGAAGGTGGCGGGCTTCAGCCGCGGCAGCATGGTCATCTGTGCCCGGCTCTCGATCTGGAAGACGCCGATGGTGTCGGCGCGCTGGATCATCCGGTAGACCGCCGCGTCCTCGGCCGGGATGCAGGCGAGGGTCGTCGGCCGGCCGTAATGGTCGTCGAGCAGGGTGAAGGCCCTGCGGATCGCCGACAGCATACCGAGCGCCAGGATGTCGATCTTGAGGATCCCCAGCGCGTCGAGATCGTCCTTGTCCCATTCGATGACGGTGCGCCCTTCCATCGCCGCGCTCTGGATCGGCACCACCTCGTCGAGCCGGCCACGGGTCAGGACGAAGCCGCCGACGTGCTGGGAGAGATGGCGCGGGAAACCGACGATCTCGCGCGCCCGGGCGAAGACCTGGGCGAGGGTGGCGTCTTCGAGGCTGAGCCCGGCGCGGGCCGCCTGCTCGTCCTTCGGCCCCTTCGACGACGACCCCCACACCGAGCCGGAGAGCCGGGCGATGGCGTCCTCGCCGAGGCCGAAGACCTTGCCGACCTCGCGGATCGCCGAGCGCGACCGATAGGTGGTGACCGACGCGGCGAGCCCGGCGCGCTCGCGGCCGTATTTCTCGTAGATGTACTGGATCACCTCCTCGCGCCGCTCGTGCTCGAAGTCGACGTCGATGTCGGGCGGCTCCTTGC
>CALMFH010000040.1 GCA_937864925.1 uncultured Alphaproteobacteria bacterium
CTGCATCGACCGTCGTGCCCACGGTGTAGCCGAGGCCGCGGATGGTCTGGATCAGATCGACCCCGAGCTTCTTGCGCAGACGCCCGACGAACACCTCGATGGTATTGGAATCTCTGTCGAAATCCTGGTCGTAGAGGTGTTCGACCAGTTCGGTGCGCGAGACGACGCGCCCCTGGTGCATCATCAGATAGGCGAGAAGGCGATATTCGTGCGAAGTCAGGCGGATCGAGCGGCCGTCGACGGTGACCTTGCCGGCGCGGGTGTCCAGTGCCACAGGGCCGACGACGATGTCGTTGGAGGCGAGGCCGGCGGCGCGACGCACCAGGGCGCGGATGCGCGCCTGGACCTCCTCCATGTGGAACGGCTTGGCGACGTAGTCGTCGGCGCCGGCGTCGATCCCGGCGACCTTGTCGGACCAGCGGTCGCGGGCGGTGAGCAGCAGCACCGGCATCTTGCGCCCGGCGCGACGCCACTTCTCCAGAACGGTGATGCCGTCCATCACCGGCAGGCCGATGTCGAGGATCACCGCGTCGTAGGGTTCGGTGTCACCGAGGAAATGCCCTTCCTCGCCGTCGGTGGCGGCATCGACCGCATAACCTGCCTCCTGGAAGGCCTCGACGAGCTGACGATTGAGGTTCCTGTCGTCTTCGACCACCAGCAGGCGCACGCCGATCTCCCTTCAACAGCGGCACGGTCCGAGCGCGCGGCTCAATTTCCGACTCCATCGTACACCATACGCCCGGAACTCGCATCGAGCAGGACACGGCGGACGCGCCCGCCCTCGTCGATCAGAGTGACGCGGTAGACGAGAATCGAGCCCGAACGGCACAGGTCGGCGCGGACGATGTCGCCGGTGAGGGCGCGGCGGATCTCGGCGAGGCGCCGGATCTTGCCCTGGGCGAGGACCTCCTGGACTACCGCCCCGGCGAGACATTCCGACGCCTTCGGCATCTCGGTCGCGCGGGCCGTGCCGCCGCTGCCGAGAAGTGTCAGGACCAGGACGAGAAGCCCGAGACGATTCATGGTTCGAACCTAACGACCGCGCTCTGAACCAGCCATGAACATCGCTCGTGCGTCGGGATCCGCGAGCGCTCGTGACCCGGCCGGTCAGCGCAGCGGCGCCGAACGGCCCACCGGCCCGTCGGTGAGGAAACGCAGCACGGTGTTGGCGACACCGAGGCCGGTGACGATGATGCCGGCGCTGGTCGGTCCGGCGAGGCCGGTCCAGTCGGCCGCGATCAGCACGCCGAGAACGGCGGCTGCGAGATTGAGGACGAGGGTGCGATAGCCCTTCATGGTGCTCTCCGGGACAAAGGTGAGAAGGACGGCGCGGGCGCGCCGACGGTGTGGGTCAGAGGTGGAAATCGCCCGTGCGCCAGACGCCGGGGCCGATGGTGGCGGTGAGTTGGGCGACGCGGACGGTGACGTCGACCGGGCTCGGGCCGAGGTGGGCATCACGATCGGCCTTCGGCCAGGTCCACGCCGGGCCGACGATGTCGACGCGACGAATCAGCGTCGCGTCGTGGAGGATCTCCAGCCGGTAACTCTCGACGATCTCGGGCAACGGCACCTCGCCGGTGCCCCAGGCATCGGTGCCGGGACCGCGGGCGCGGCGCACCCAGGAGATGCGCACGTCGCCGGTCGCCGGATCGGGAAGCGCCCGCAGGTGTGCCGGGGCGTAGGGCCACGATCCGCGCCCGGTGGGCACGACGGTGAATTCGCCGTGGCTCGAGCGCGTGTAGTCCTCGAAGACCGGGCCGAGGCGGAAGACCACGGTGGCGCCGATGTCCTCGATATCGAGGGGAAGGGGCGTCAGGGCCTCGTCGAGGACGACGAAGGCGGCGCCCGCCGGGATTTCGTCGATCCCGTCCCAGGCGTCCTCGGATCCGCCCTGGCAGCGCAGCAGGCGCGACAGGCGCCAAGTGGCGGCGCCGACCATCTCGGCGGCGGCATACTGCAACACCTCCCAGGCCCCGCTCGGGGCACGGACGGCGACGCGGGCCGCGCCGGCGAGCACCTTGGCCTCGCTCTCGGCGACGATCGTGCCGTTCCACAGGGTCACGTCGAGGACCGCGGACCGGTCCCACACCGCCACCGGGCCGCGCCGCAACGGCGAGGCGGTGACACCGAGCGTCGCCCGCCTGTCGACCGTGCCGACCGAGGTCCAACTGCCTTCGTCGAGACGACGCCACAGGCCGAGCGAGCCCGGCCAGGGCGCGGCGAAGGCGGCGATCCACGGACTGTGGAGGGCGTCGTCGGCGTCCGGGTGGGCGATGTCGAGCACCACCACCGCAGGCTCGCCCCAGGCCATCGCCGGCAGGCCGGCACGGTGGCGCGCGACGGCGCGGACCGGTCCGTGGAGGTCGGGATCGACGGCGCGCGCCTCGATGCGTCGAGTGGCGCCGTCGGTGATGCTCTCGACCAGAAGGCGCTCGACACGGCCGTCGACGGAGAGATCGACGAGATCTCCCGGCTCGAGCGCCACACGGGTCGGGTCCAGGGCGAAGCTCACCGAAGTGCCGGCGGCGCGAACGTCGGCGAGCCAGGTGTCGGCGAGGCCGACCATGGTTTCGACCGGTGCCACCACCGCCAGATCGGCCGAGGCGACACGCGGCGGCGCGTCGGCGAGGCGGCGGGAGGAGACGGTGGCACGACGGTGGTCGAGAGTCGCGTCGGAGAAGGTGATCGACACCTCGCCGGGCAGTTCGCTCTCCTGGGCGCGGCGGATGGTGACCAAGAGGTCGCGTTCGCCGGCGACACAGTCCGTGCTCGTCACCGTCGCATCGACGCGCCGCGCCCGGCCGGCGAAGGCGAGGCCGCCGCCGGTGTCGAGCGCATCGACCTGGAAGGCGGCGACGAGCGGCTCCAGCGCTTCGCGCGCCGACATGCGGCGATCG
>CALMFH010000041.1 GCA_937864925.1 uncultured Alphaproteobacteria bacterium
AGAGGTCGATCTGCCGGAGCGGCCGGTACTCAGCGTCGAGGGTAAAGGCGCGTGGGAAGAGGCGGAGGACAAGCTCGGTGGTGCTTTCGAAACGCTGGCGATCGCCGCCAAGAAGGCCGGCGTCAAACCGGCCGGGGCGCCGCTGGTCGAATATGTCGAGAGCGACGACGCCGGCTTCTCCTTCGTGGTGATGCTGCCGATCGACAAGGTGGCGAAGGGCAAGCTGCCCAAGGGGGTCAAGGCGGGCGTCTCGCCTTCCGGCCCGGCGTTGCGCTTCACGCCGTCCGTCACCACCGACGATCTCGACGAGGTCTATGCCCGGATCGACGCCTATCTCACGCAGAACGGGCTCACTCTGGCCACGATGATCCAGGAATACGGCGAGGACGCCATCGCCTCGCCCGAGGACCGCGTCGTCGTCGACGTCTACGTCTTCGTCGAGTGATCCGAACGGGCGCTCGCAATGCCGCGAAGGGCGGGTGAAGATTGACTCTTCGCCCGCCCTCGTCTATCGAGGCGCCACTCTCGCCGACTTCGTCGTCGATCCCTCAGCCGACCGGGGCATCGGATAAGCCCCCGGAGGCCAACGTCCGCCAGCGCGTCGCGCCCGCGGGCGCGTTCTCGTTTGGGGGATCGGTTCCGTCGCCGGGTCGAGTGGACCTCGTACGGATCGAGAACCCATGTTCGAGAACCTTTCGGAACGGTTGTCCGGGATCCTGGACAAGCTCACGCGTCGCGGCGCCCTCACCGAGGCCGACGTCGGCGAGGCGATGCGCGAGGTCCGCCGCGCCCTGATCGAGGCCGACGTCGCCCTCGACGTCGTCAAGTCCTTCACCGACAAGGTGAAGCATCGCGCCGTCGGCCACGAGGTGCTGCGCTCGGTCACTCCCGGCCAACAGGTCATCAAGATCGTCCACGACGTCCTGGTCGAGACGCTGGGGTCGACCGCCAAGCCGATCGACCTCGACGCCCCGGCACCGGTCACCATCATGATGGTCGGTCTGCAGGGCTCTGGTAAGACCACCACCACCGCCAAGATCGGCCGTCGTCTCGCCGAGCGCGCCAAGGCCAAGGTGCTCATCGCCTCGCTCGACACTCGCCGCCCGGCGGCGCAGGAGCAGCTGCGCGTTCTCGGCGAGCAGAATTCGATCGACACCCTGCCGATCGTCGCCGGTCAGACCCCGGTGCAGATCGCCGAACGCGCCAACATGGCGGCTCGGCTCGGCGGCTACGACGTCGTCATCCTCGACACCGCCGGCCGCATCCACATCGACGAGCCGTTGATGCTCGAGATGGCGGAGATCAAGAGGGTTTCGAAACCGCACGAGATCCTGCTGGTCGCCGACGCGCTGACCGGCCAGGACGCGGTCCATCTCGCCCGCTCCTTCGACGAGCGGGTCGGCATCACCGGCATCGTGCTCACCCGTATGGACGGCGACGGCCGTGGCGGCGCGGCGCTGTCGATGCGCGCCGTCACCGGCAAGCCGATCAAATTGGTCGGCGTCGGCGAGAAGGCCGATGCGCTGGAGGATTTCGATCCGGCCCGCATCGCCGGCCGCATCCTCGGCATGGGCGACATCGTCGCCCTGGTCGAGAAGGCGGCGCAGGAGATCGACATCAAGAAGGCGGCCGACATGGCCGCCAAGATGAAGAAGGGTCAGTTCGACCTCGACGATCTCGCCGATCAGCTCGGCCAGATGAAGAAGCTCGGCGGCATGAAGGGCATCATGGGGATGCTGCCCGGCATGGGCAAGCTCAAGGGCCAGCTCGACGGCTTCGACGAGAAGGTCTTCGACCGACAGATCGCCATCGTCCGCTCGATGACGCCGAAGGAGCGCCGCAAGCCGGAACTCCTGGCGGCGAGCCGCAAGCGGCGCATCGCCGCCGGGTCGGGCACCCGGGTCGAGGACATCAACAAGCTCCTCAAGATGCACCGCCAGATGGCGGACATGATGAAGATGATGGGCAAGAAGAAGGGCGGCCTGTTCGGCGGCCTCGGCTCGATGTTCGGCGGCGGCTCGCAGATCGATCCGGCCGAGATCGAGGCGATGGCCAAGTCCGGGCAGATGCCGCAGCTGCCGCCGGGTCTCGGTGGTCTCGGTGGTATGGGGGGCGGCATGCCGACCCTGCCGAAAGGCATGGGCCTGCCGGGCATGGGAATGCCCAAGGGTCCCCTGCCGCCGGGGTTCGGCAGGAAGAAGTGAGTTCCCGATCCGTCGGGCGGCGATCGCGGGATGCGGCGCCGGCCGGTGGGCCGGAGGAGGTTTCGGAATTCCCGGGGGGTCGCCTCCGGTCACAGGACAGAACATCCAACGAAAGGAACCGAGCCGATGTCGCTCAAGATCCGTCTCGCCCGTGGTGGCTCCAAGAAGCGCCCGTTCTACCGCATCGTCATCGCCGACGCGCGCAGCCCGCGCGACGGCCGCTTCATCGAGAAGGTCGGCACCTACAACCCGATGCTGGCCAAGGACTCGGCCGATCGCATCGTGCTGGAGACCGAGCGCCTCACCCACTGGCTCTCCGTCGGCGCCCAGCCGACCGACCGTGTCGCCCGCTTCCTCGACGCCGCCGGCCTGATGAAGCGGACGGCCAAGTCCAACCCGCAGCAGGGCGTCCCGGGCAAGAAGGCCCAGGAGCGCGCCGCCGAGAAGGCCAAGAAGGCCGAGGCCGCTGCGGCCGCCGAATGATCGGTGGCCCGAGCGAGCGACCGGAGAGGTGAGGCGTCATGAGCGATGAACCGATCCTGGTCGGCCACGTCGGCGCGGCGCACGGCATTCGCGGCGAGGTGAGGGTCAAGTCCTTCACCGATCCCGTCGACGCCCTCGCCGACTACGGCCCGCTCGACGCCGGAGACGGACTGCGGCTGACGATCGAACGGATGCGCGACCAGGGCACCATGCTGGTCGTGAAGTTCCGCGAGATCGCCGATCGCACCGCCGCCGAGAAGCTCAACGGCCGCGATCTCTTCGTCGACCGTTCCGCTCTGCCGGAGCCGGAGGACGAGGAGACCTACTATCACGCCGACCTGATCGGGCTCGACGCGGTGGATACCGCCGGAGATCTCTGGGGCCACGTGATCGCGGTGCCGAACTTCGGCGCCGGCGATCTCCTGGAGATCCGCCCCGTCGACGGCGCCACCTTCTACCTTCCCTTCACCCGGGCGCTGGTGCCCGTGGTCGACGTGAAGGCCGGACGGGTGGTGATCGATCCCCCCGAGGGCTTCTTCCGCGAGGAGAAGCCGGAGGAGGGCGAGGACGGCGCGGAAGGGGACGAGCCGTGACCGGCTTCGCCGCCACGGTGCTGACCCTCTACCCCGAGATGTTTCCGGGGCCCCTCGGGGTCTCGCTCTCGGGCAAGGCGCTCGATCGTGGCTTGTGGTCGCTCGACACGGTGCAGATCCGCGACTTCGCGGAGAACCGGCACCGCTCGGTCGACGACACGCCAGCCGGCGGTGGTCCGGGAATGGTGCTCAGGGCCGACATCGTCGCCAGGGCGATCGACTCGGTCGCCGGCGACGACCGGCCGAGGCTCCTGATGAGCCCGCGGGGTCGGCCGCTCACGCAGGAGTTCGTCCGCGAGCTCGTGGCCGGTCCCGGCGTGGTGATCCTGTGCGGACGCTTCGAAGGCGTCGACGAACGGGTGATCGAGGGCCGCGGGCTGATCGAGGTGTCGATCGGCGACTACGTGCTCTCCGGCGGCGAGATCGCCGCCATGGTGCTCCTCGATGCCGCCGTGCGGCTGATCGACGGGGTGATGGGCAAAGTGGAATCCGGTTCGGAGGAGAGCTTCGAGACCGGGCTCCTGGAATACCCGCACTACACCCGGCCGCAGGTCTGGGAGGGGCGAACCATCCCGGAGGTGCTGACCTCGGGAGATCACGCGGCGATCGCCCGCTGGAAGCGGGGAGAAGCCGAACGGATCACCCGCGAACGGCGCCCCGATCTCTGGAACCGCCTCCGGCCCGCCGGGGGAAGTGGGAAATGACGAATCATCCGCCGTGCGCGGCCCGGAAGTCGACGACGAGGGCATGACAAGCGGCGAGACATCGAGTATAGGCAACGCCAACTTTCGGAACAGGTGACCCATGAACATCATCGAGCAGCTCGAGACGGAGCAGGCCGCGGCGATCGCCGAGAAGCGCCAGCTCCCGGACTTCGCCCCCGGCGACACGGTGCGCGTCAACGTGCGCGTCGTCGAAGGCAACCGCACCCGCGTCCAGGCCTACGAGGGCGTCTGCATCGCCCGTTCGGGCTCCGGCCTCAACGAGAGCTTCACCGTCCGCAAGATCTCCTACGGCGAGGGCGTCGAGCGCGTGTTCCCGTGCTACACCCCGCTGATCGAGGGTGTCGACGTGGTCCGTCGCGGCAAGGTGCGTCGCGCCAAGCTCTACTACCTGCGTGGCCTCACCGGTAAGGCCGCTCGTATCGTCGAGAAGAAGCAGGACAAGAAGGCCGTCGCCGCCGAGTGATCGGGCGCGAGATCTTCGAAGCATTCCGAGAGGCCGGGAGCGATCCCGGCCTCTTCGCTTTTCCGGATGCCGCTTCGGCGATCGGTGCGTGCGGGTCACACCAGCGGGCATCGAAGATGGCCGATGGTATTCCTGACGCGCATGTCTCATGCCCATGACACCTGTGAGAAATTCGCGTGCCTGCGAAGGCCGGGTGCGTCGGTACCTTCGGCCTGCGGTCTCACGTCGTCTCGGCGGTCTCGCGCGGAGCTTCGCCGAGGGCGAGCGCTGGACGGAACACCGGCGCCATGCGCAGGCGACCGCCGACCCGCTGCGGGATGCCCTGGTAGAGCTGTTTGGTCGCCTCGACCACCAGCAGGCCGGCGAAGCCCGGCCAGGTACGGCTGCCGAGGCGCTCCAGGGTCGCCGCCGAGCGCATCGCCAGGCGGCCGGTCGACGGCAGCATGTAGAGGGCGCCGCGCCAGTCGATCGGCGAGAACAGCGCATCCTTGA
>CALMFH010000042.1 GCA_937864925.1 uncultured Alphaproteobacteria bacterium
GCGAAGGCGCGCGGAATATAGCCATCGCGCCGGCCTCTTACAACGCCGGCGAGATGACGTCACGATGAAAGCGACGTCGCTGTGGAGAATTTCTCGGCAGATGGTTGTCTTCGACCGGTTCACTCCGCGATCAGCATCGAAAGCGCGGTGAAATTTCTCCGATCAATCGGGAAACCGGCCGAATTTCGCCAGTTCGACCCGCGCCCTCAACTCGATGTCGGCGACGAGCGCGTCGAGCCGATCGTCACCGCAGGGCACCCGCCGGCCGAGGAGTTGGACCAGCCGTTCCAGCCGATCGTTCTCCACCCGGCCGGAGAGCAGGTCCAGCCGCACCGCCTCGAGCACGTCGAGCAGATCGAGGCCTCGTTTGACCGCCTTGCGCCGCTTCTCGCGCGGATCTTCGGAAACGGGGATGCTCTGCAGCGCGAGGAGCGAGGCGATGTCGCCGAGCGGCGTCGCACCGGCGAGCGCCGGGGCAGTCGGCCGGGCCGCGGGTTCGGCACCGGGCAGAGTGAAGCCGGCGCCGCTCGTCTCCTTCGCCCGCGTCGGCGCGTTGCTCTGCACCGTGCCGCTCCGGCCGGGTCCGTCGATCCTGATCGCCACGCCACGCCTCCGGCTCCGCCCGGCAACTTCTGCCGCGTCACGCTTCCTCTCTAGCACGAACCGGCAGGTTTTTCCTTTGCCGAAGCGGCGCGAATGGGTCCGACATCGCGCCGATGGCCGGTGGATCCGCGGTTTCCCGCCACCGTTCGTCGGTGCGGCGGCGGCGGCGGAACCTGGCACGGTGCTCGCAAGGGACGGACCGAGATTTGGGGAGATCTCACGCGATGTCCATGTGGTCCACCGTCTTCGTCCGTGCTCTGGCGCTCGCCGCCGTCGTCTTCGCCGCCTTGCCGACGGCCGAGGCCGCGACGTCGCGCATCAAGGATCTCGCCGCCATCGAAGGCGTGCGCGAGAACCAACTCGTCGGGTACGGCATCGTCGTCGGCCTCGCCGGCACCGGCGACAGCCTCACCAACGCCCCCTTCACCCGCCAGTCGCTGCAGGCGATGCTCGAGCGCATGGGCGTCAACACCCGCGGCGCCAACATGCGCACCGCCAACGTCGCCGCCGTGATGGTGACCGCGAGCCTGCCCCCCTTCGCCGCCCAGGGCACCCGTATCGACGTGGCGATCTCGGCCCTCGGCGACGCCAAGAGCCTGCAGGGCGGCACCCTGCTGGTGACGCCGCTGATGGGCGCCGACGGCGAGGTCTACGCCATCGCACAAGGCGCACTCGCCGTCGCCGGCTTCTCCGCCAAGGGCGAGGCCGCCTCGGTGACCCGCGGTGTGCCGACCTCGGCCCGTATCGCCAACGGCGCGCTGGTCGAACGCGAGGTCGAGTTCAAGCTCGGCTCGATGAGCGCGGTGCGCCTCGCCCTGCGCAACCCCGACTTCACCACCGCCCGCCGCATCGCGCTCGCCATCAACGATCTGATCGGCGTGCCCTCGGCCGAGCCGATAGATCCCTCCACCGTCCGCCTCACCCTGCCGCCGAAGTTCAACGGCAATATCGTCGATCTGATCACCGACATCGAACAGTTGGCGGTCGAACCCGATCTGCCGGCCAAGGTGGTTATCGACGAGGCGACCGGTATCATCGTCATGGGTCAGGACGTCCGCGTCTCCACCGTCGCGGTCGCCCAGGGCAGCCTGACCGTGACCGTGACCGAGAACCCGGAGGTGAGCCAACCCAATCCGCTCGCCGGCGGCGAGACCCGGGTCGTGCCGCGCACCCAGGTCACCGTCGACGACTCCTCGAAGAAGCGTATGGCGATCGTCAATCAGACCGTCTCGTTGCGCGAACTGGTGGATGGCCTCAACGCGCTCGGCATCGGCCCCCGCGACATGATCACCATCCTCCAGGCGATCAAGGCGGCCGGTGCGCTCCAGGCCGAGATCGAGGTGCTGTGATGAGCCTCGGCGCCACCCTGTCGCTCACCGCTTCGAACCCGGCGCTCCACGTCGTCGGCGACGCCGCCACCTCCGCAAAGGCGTCGCCCGAGACCAGGGCCCGCGCCAAGGCGACCGAGTTCGAGCAGGTCTTCCTCTCGACGATGCTCAACCAGATGTTCGCCGGCCTCTCCACCTCCGGCCCCTTCCACGGTGGGCAGGCGGAGGAGACCTGGCGCGGCATTCTGGTCGATCGTTACGCCGGCGAGATCGCCCGGTCCGGCGGCATCGGCCTCGCCGATTCCGTCTATCGCCAATTGCTGCAGGTCCAGGAAGGCTCCGCGAAATGATGTTCGCCGACCGCACGCCGCGTCCGCTGCCCGAAACCGAACCGCTGATCGGGACCGCCGCTGCCGGCGACGCTCTGGCCGACGAGGTCGTCGCCGCCCTCGACGAACTGGAGAGCGTCATCCTCGAGGAGACCCGTCTGGTGCGCGAGGGCCTGCTCTTCGCCGCTGCCGATCTCGAACCGCGCAAGTCGGCCGCCTCGGCCACCTATCTGCGCCTGCGCGCCCGTCTGAAGCCCAATTCCGTCGTCCTCGGCCGACTGTGCGCGCCGCGGGTCGACGAACTGCGCCGTCGCCACGAGGGAATCAACGCTCTGCTGCGCGAGAACCTCGCGGTCCTCGCCATCGCCCGCGAGGTCTCGGAGGATCTGGTCCGTACGGTCTCGGAGGCGGTCGGCAAACGCACCGCACCGCGCACCTACGGTCGCGACGCGGCCACCGGAACCGCCGCGGCGACCTCCGCCCGTGGTATCGCCGTCGACCGTCGCCTCTGACCGGTACCGGTCGACGGCGGCACCGTCAGGCGGTGGCGACCATGGCGTGGGTGATCGCCGCGAAGTGGCAGAACACCGCGGTGACGACGAAGCCGTGCCAGATGGCGTTGTGGAACTTGAGGCTCTTCCACAGATAGAAGGCGATGCCGGAGATGTAGAGCCCGCCGCCG
>CALMFH010000043.1 GCA_937864925.1 uncultured Alphaproteobacteria bacterium
CGGCACCGTGACCGGGGAGACCGCCACGGTCTTGACCTTCGGAGGCGCGGCGGCCGGGGGCGCGGGTTCCTGAGGTGCCTGCGCCATGGGGGCGGCCGGAGCCGGTTTCGGCATCGGCACGGCGGCGGGTGGCGTCGTGGGCTGGACCGGGGTTCCGGCCATCGCCGGGGCCGGCGGTGGGGTCGTGGCCTGCTGCGCCGGGACGGTGGCCGGCGGCGGCGGAGTGGTGGCCTGCGGTTGCGGGGCCGGCGCCTGCGCCGCGGGGGCCGGGACGGGCGTCTCCGTCTGTGCCGCCGGCTTGGCGGCGCGCACGGCGACACCATCGGAGACGATCGAGCCGTCGGGGCGCACCACCACCGTCTTCACGGTGTGGGGCACATCGGCGCTCGGCCGCTGGGCACCCGGATTGATCAGCCGAACCTCCTTGCCTTCGGGGGTACGACCGGAGACCTGGTCGACCGGGTCCTCCTGCTTGGAGACGATGCGCGTCCCGTTCTTGGGATCGTCGGGGGTCAGCGACGGGCCGGCGTCGGCGCTCGACGTCTTCTCGGCCGGGATGGTCTTCAGCGGCTTGCCGTCGGCCCGTACCAACACGGGTTCGCCGGGGCCGGCGCCGCCGGTGAACTTCCAGGCGGCCAACGCTCCCCCGCCGACCAGCACCAGAGCGACGGCGGCGATCGCGATCTTCAGGCCGCGGCCGCCGTTGTCGTGGGGCAGGCGCGCGGCGGCGAGCTCCTCCTCGCGCGAATGCGGCATGATACGCGGTTCGGCAGCGACGAGCGGGGCCGCCTCGCGGGCCGCCTCGGCGATCTCGTCGCGACCGAATTCGTCGAAGGTGGCGTGGGGGTAGGTCGGTTCGACGCGGGGCGAGCGCGCCGTCGTGCCGCGATCGGAAACCGTCACCTCGACCGGCTCGGGCGCCCCGGGGAGGTTCGTCGTCGGCGCGAAGGCCGGATCGTAGGAGCCGGCGGCGACACCGTCGTCATAGGCGTAGAAGTCGGACCACTGGGCCTCGGCACCTTCCGCCGAACGCGGCGGTTCGGGTTCGACGCGGCCGGAGCCGATGCGCAGCGCCGCGATGTCGTGGTCGTCGGCCGGATGCTGCGGGATCGGAGCGGTGACTTCGCGCGGGAAGTCGCCGCGCACTCGCGTCTCCGGGGTCACCGAGGCGCGCAGTTCGTCGAAGAGTTCGGCCTCGAGCGCCGAAAGCTGCTGGGGGCCGGGGCGCGCTGCGGTCTCGCCGCGACGGCCGGTCTCCGCCGGGGGCTCGGGGCGAGCCGGATGGGCGGTGGATTCGCCGAGAATGCGGGCGAGCTCCTCGAGCGGGTCCTCCATCGCCGGGCGTGCGGCGCGGTGTGACGGCTCGGCGGTCTCGACGGGCCGCGGGTCGTCGAGATCCAGCGGCAACTGACGGCGGGACACGGGTTCGGGCATCGGACGGACCACCTCTCGTGGGCGCGGCGGGGAAGGCGTCCCCCATCGCGCTCGACTTCCGCCCGAACTCCCGCGTCCTCAGCGCATTTCGTCGGGCGCCTTGACCCCGAGGATCGCGAGCCCGGACGCGAGTACGGAAGCGACGGCGCGCACCATCGCCAGTCGGGCATGTGACGACAATGAATCGTCAACGTTAACAAAGCGTAATTGTGGCAGGTCCTTGCCGCGGTTCCAATGGGCGTGCAGATCGGAGGCGAGATCGTGCAAAAAGAACGCGATCCGGTGCGGTTCGTGACTTTCTGCCGCAGCATCGACGACGCGCGGCCATTGGGCGATGCGGCGGATCAGACCGATTTCACCTTCGTCGCTCAGACATTCCAGTGGCGCCCCCGCCAGCCCTTCGGTCGTCAGATCGAGGGCGGGGAGCTGCTCGCGCGCCTGGGCGAAGACCGAAGCGGTGCGGGCGTGGGCGTACTGGACGTAGAAGACCGGGTTGTCCTTCGACTGCTCGGTGACCTTCTGGAAGTCGAAGTCGAGCGGCGCGTCGGACTTGCGGAACAACATCATGAAGCGGACCGCGTCGACGCCGACCTCCTCGACCACGTCGCGGAGCGTGACGAAGGAGCCGGAACGCTTCGACATCTTCACCGGCTCGCCGGCACGGAAGAGCTTGACCAACTGGCAGAGCTTGACGTCCAGCGCCGCCTCGCCGCCCGAGATCGCCTTCACCGCCGCCTGCATCCGCTTGACGTAGCCGCCGTGGTCGGCACCCCAGATGTCGATCTGGGAGGTGAAGCCGCGCTCGAACTTGTCGAGGTGGTAGGCGATGTCGGAGGCGAAATAGGTGTAGGAGCCGTCCGACTTCATCAGCGGCCTGTCGACGTCGTCGCCGAACTCGGTCGAGCGGAAGAGGGTCTGTTCGCGATCTTCCCAGTCCTCGGGCAACTGGCCCTTGGGCGGCTCGAGCCGGCCCTGGTACATCAGGCCCTGGGCGACGAGGGTGTCGATGGCATGGCGCACCCGGTCGCCGGCCGGGCCGGTCTGCAGGCTCTTCTCGGAGAAGAAGACGTCGTGGGTGACGTTGAGGGCGGCGAGATCCTCGCGGATCATCGCCATCATGGCGTCGATCGCGGTCTGCCGGACGGTCGCCAGCCAGTCGCTCTCGGGTCTGCCCTTCAGGGCGGTTCCGTGAGTGTTCGCAAGGGCTTCGCCGACGGGCTTCAAGTAGTCGCCGGGGTAGAGACCCTCGGGGATCTCGATCGTCTCGCCGAGCGCCTCGAGGTAGCGCAGATAGGCGGAGCGGGCGAGCACGTCGACCTGCGCGCCGGCGTCGTTGATGTAGTACTCCTTGGTCACCGGATGACCGGCGAAGGCGAGCAGATTGGCCAGTGCATCGCCGACGACGGCGCCGCGGCAATGGCCGACGTGCATGGGGCCGGTCGGGTTGGCCGAGACGTATTCGACGTTGACCCGGTCCTTGGCGAGAGTGGCGCGGCCGTAATCCTTGCCGGCGGTGACGACGCGGGCGAGAAAGCCGGCGCGGTAGGCGGGCGCGAGGCGCAGGTTGAGGAAGCCGGGGCCGGCGACCTCGGTCTCGGCGACGTCGTCGTCGGCGGCGAGGATGCCCATCAGCTCGATGGCGAGCGCGCGCGGCGGTTTGCCCACCTGCTTGGCGAGCACCATGGCGGCGTTGACGGCGAGGTCGCCGTTGGCGGCGTCGCGCGGCGGTTCGACGACGACGCGGGAGAGATCGAGGGCCGAGCCGTCGGCGGCGGTCCAGCCGAGCCGTTCGATCGCCCGGGCGACCCGCTGTTCGAAGTCCGCGAAGATGTCCATGGGTGCTCGCCTCGGCCGGGAAGGGGGGCGGATCGACGGCCGGATCGGCCGGACGCGCCGGAAAAACGTGTCCGCGAGCTATACCAGATCGGAGGAGGCGTCAAAGGGGGGGGAGTCCGCTCGCCTCAGCCGAGATCCGGAGCGTCGCCGGTCAGGCGGCGGTGTTCGACCAGCGCGAAGCGGTCGGTCATGCCGGCGATGTAGTCGCAGACGCGGCGGGCGAGGCGCGGGCGGTCGGCGGGGTCGAGGTCGCGGCGCCATTCCTCCGGCAGATCCCGCGGTTCGGCGAGATAGGCGGCGAAGAGCGCTTCGACCACGGTTTCCGCCGCCCGCATCTTCACCATCACCGCCTCCGCCCGGTAGACGGTGCGGAAGAGGAAGGTCTTGATCGCCCGGTCGGCGGCCTGCATCTCGGCGGAGAAGGCGACGAGGGCGCGACCGGCGTTGCGGACGTCGTCGGCGGAGCCGGGCAGGTGGTCCTCGAGCCGGGAGAGGCTGGTGACGATGACGTCTTCGACCATGCGGGTGATGAGACGGCGGACGACCTCCTGCTGGAAGCGCGGGCGCTCGAGACCGGGATGGCGGTCGGCCACCTCGCGAACGACGGCGCCGACCAGCGGCAGGTCGGCGAGGCGTTCGAGATCGAGCAGGCCGGCGCGCATACCGTCGTCGATGTCGTGCGCGTCGTAGGCGATGTCGTCGGCGATGGCGGCACACTGGGCCTCGAGACCGGGCCAGCTCCACAGCCAGAGATCCTGGTGTGTGGCGTATTCGCGGATCGCATAGGGCAGTTCGGCGGGCGCGGCCCGCGTGCCGTGCGCCGCGGCGAGGGGACGGCCGACGGCGTCGACGAGCGGGCCGTTGTGCTTGACCACACCCTCGAGCGTCTCCCAGGTGAGGTTCAGTCCGTCGAAGTCGGCGTAGCGGCGTTCGAGCCTGGTCACCAGCCGCAGGGTCTGGGCGTTGTGGTCGAAGCCGCCGAAGTCGGCCATCGCCCGTTCCATCGCCCGCTCGCCGGCGTGGCCGAACGGGGTGTGGCCGAGGTCGTGGCCGAGGGCGAGCGCCTCGGCGAGGTCTTCGTCGAGCCGGAAGGCGCGGGCGAGCCCGCGGGCGATCTGCGCCACCTCCAGCGTGTGGGTGAGGCGGGTGCGGAAGTGATCACCCTCGTGATGGAGGAAGACCTGCGTCTTGTGGGCGAGGCGGCGGAAGGCGGTGGAATGGACGATGCGGTCGCGATCGCGCTGGAACGGGGTGCGGGTCGGGCTCGCCGGCTCGGGATACAGGCGGCCGCGTGAAGCGGCGGGTTGCACCGCCCAGGGGGCGCGGGCTTCGCCGCCCAATCCGATGCGTCGGGTGAGATCCGACACGACGTGCTGCTCCCTCTTTCGGCGGTTCGCCCGACTCACGGGCTTGAATCCGCGCCGTCGCGGCGTACTTGATCCTCACGCCGCCCCCGTTTCAAGCGCGTGACGACGGGGCAGCAGCCGCATTCGAGGAACCGATCACGATGAACGAAGCGACGACCCCCGACGCCCCGATCTCCGTCACCGCCGCCGCGGCGGCACGCATCCGCTTCGTCACCTCCGACGAGCCCGAGGGTACGGTGTTGCGAATCTCGGTGTCGGGCGGTGGCTGTTCGGGCTTCTCCTACGGCTTCGAACTGACGACGACACGCGGCGACGACGACTGCGTCATCGAGAAGGACGGCGCGATCGTCGTCGTCGACGGCATCTCGGCCGAGTATCTGCGCGGCTCCGAACTCGATTTCGTCGACGATCTGATGGGTCAGGCGTTCAAGATGAAAAATCCCAACGCCACCGCCACCTGCGGCTGCGGCACGAGCTTCGCGATGTGATGCCACCGGCCGGAGGCGACGTCGCGGCCACAGAAATTTCGCATGGCAGACCGGCGTATCATGCAGCGCAGTGTGATTCATGATTTCGGAAAAGTGAATCGACGCGATCCTCATCCTTTATTCATCTCAGTGGTTTAGGGTCACCGCCAGGATGACGGTCCGGGTGGCGCGGGGAAATCCCCAGCGGTTTTTTCGGACTTTCGCTGCGATGCACAAAGGAGTATCGCGACACCGGTCCACGATGCCGCGCCGTATGGCGAGGCGCGTCGGTGGAGGCGCCGGGCGCATCGTCGCCGGCTCTACCGGGACCGGTCCGTGATGGACGAGATCGAAGAGGCCATTCGCGTCATGAACGCCGTTTCCTCCCACAGTTTCTCCCGCGTCCGGGCGCCGTCGCTGCGCTCGAAGATCATGACGGCGAAGGAGGCCGCGGCTCTGATCCCTTCCGGGGCACGGGTCGGCATGAGCGGTTTTACCGGCTCGGGGCACCCCAAGGAGGTGCCGATCGAACTGGCGCGCCGCATCGAGGCCAGCCACGCCCTCGGCGAGCCGTTCAAGATCTCGGTGTGGACCGGTGCGTCGACCGCGCCGGAACTCGACGGGGCGCTGGCCAAGGCCAACGCCATGGAGATGCGGCTGCCCTACCAGTCCGATCCGGTGTGCCGGCGGCGCATCAACGCCGGTGAGATGGACTACACCGACATCCATCTCTCCCACGTGGCGCAGTACGCCTGGTTCGGCTTCCTCGGCCATCTCGATTTCGCGGTGATCGAAGTCGCCGGTATCCGTGAGGACGGGGCGCTGATCCCGTCGTCGTCGGTCGGTAACAACGAGACCTGGCTCGACATGGCGGACCGCATCATCCTCGAGGTCAATTCGTGGCAGTCCGCCGCGCTCGAAGGGATGCACGACATCTACGCCTACACCGACCGGCCGCCGAACCGCCGGCCGATCCCGCTGACGAGCCCCGGCGAGCGCATCGGCGAACCCTATTTCCGGTGCGATCCCAAGAAGATCGTGGCGATCGTCGAGACCCACGACGCCGATCGCAACACCGAATTCACCGCTCCCGACGCGGTGTCACAGGCGATCGCCGAGCACATCCTCGACTTCTTCGACTGCGAGGTGCGTCACGGTCGTATGCCGCGGAACCTGCTGCCGTTGCAGTCGGGTGTCGGCAACATCGCCAACGCGGTGATGGCGGGTCTGGAGAAGGGGTCCTACGAGGGGCTGACCGCCTACACCGAGGTGCTCCAGGACGGGATGCTGCACCTCCTGCGGTCCGGCAAACTCACCATGGCCTCGGCCACGGCGCTGTCGCTTTCCGACCACGCGATGAAGGAATTCCTCGCCGACGTCGACTTCTATCGCGAGCGCATCGTGCTCAGGCCACAGGACATCTCGAACCATCCGGAGGTGATCCGCCGCCTCGGTGTCATCGCCATGAACGGCATGATCGAGGCCGACATCTACGGTAACGTCAATTCGACCCACATCGCCGGGACCTCGATCATGAACGGAATCGGCGGCTCGGGCGATTTCGCCCGCAACGCCTACACGTCGATCTTCATGACGCCGTCGACCCGCAAGAACGGCGCGATCTCCTGCATCGTGCCGATGGTCTCCCACGTCGACCACACCGAACACGACGTGCAGGTGATCGTCACCGAGCAGGGCATGGCCGACCTGCGGGGGCTCAGTCCCAAGGCACGGGCGCGGGTGATCATCGACAACTGTGCCCATCCCGACTGGCAGCCGGCGCTCAACGAGTACTTCGACCTCGCCATGCGGCTGTCGCCGGGGCGGCACACGCCGCATCTGATGGAGGAGGCGTTCGGCTTCCTGCCGAAATGGAAGGCGGCCGGTGCCCGCCGCGTGAGCGGCGACGAGCCGGTCTGAGGCCTCCGTTCGGCGATCGCCGGCGGCCTCGGCGCCCGGTAGCGCCAACCGGTCGCGTGGCATCGGAATTGCCATCGACTCCTGAACCATGGCATCGATGCCGGAGGGGTGAGGGAGTCGGGGAACCGACCTCGCCCGTCGAGACGGCGTCGGAAGAGGAGCGGGGACGATGGAGCGACCGGATATGGCGCAGGCGGGGCATGTCTCCCCCTTCACGCACGATGTGAACCACGTGCGCGAGGCGATCGTCGAAAAGTTGAAATATGCCGTCGGCAAGAACCCGATCGTGGCCTCGGGCCACGACTGGCTCGTCGCCACGACGCTGGCGGTGCGCGACGAGATCGTCGACCGCTGGATCGACTCGACGACCAAGACCTACCGAGAGGACGAGAAGCGGGTCTACTACCTCAGCCTCGAGTTCCTGATCGGGCGGTTGCTGTTCGACGCCATGGGCAACATGGAGATGACCGAGACGGTGCGCGCCGCGCTCGCCGAGCTCGGGGTCGATCTCGATCACATCAAGGAGGTCGAGCCCGACGCGGCGCTCGGCAACGGTGGTCTCGGACGCCTCGCCGCCTGTTTCATGGAATCGATGGCGACGCTGTCGATCGCCGCCTACGGCTACGGCATCCGTTACGATCACGGCCTGTTCCGCCAACGCATCAAGGACGGCTGGCAGTTCGAATATCCGGAAGACTGGCTGGCCAACGGCAATCCGTGGGAGTTCGCCCGTCCGGAAGTCGCCTATCCGATCGGCTTCGGCGGTTGGGTCGAGGCGATGTCCGACCGTGACGGCACCATGCATCACGAATGGCGGCCGGCGGAGACGGTGATGGCGGTCGCCTACGACACGCCGATCACCGGTTGGCGCGGACGGCACGTCAACACGCTGCGACTGTGGTCGGCCAAGGCGCAGGATCCGATGCGGCTCGATGCCTTCAACCGCGGTGACCACGTCGGCGCGGCGGCGGCGCGGGTCAAGGCCGAGGCGATCTCCAAGGTGCTCTATCCGTCGGACGCGACGCCGGCGGGTCAGGAGCTGCGGCTCAGGCAGGAGTTCTTCTTCGCCTCCGCCTCGCTCCAGGACCTCATCCGCCGCCATCTCAACCAGCACGCCGACATCACCACCCTGCCGGACAAGGTGGCGATCCAGCTCAACGACACCCATCCGGCGATCGCGGTGGCGGAGCTGATGCGCATCCTCGTCGACATCCACGAGGTGGAGTGGGCGACGGCGTGGAAGATGACGGTGGGAACCTTCTCCTACACCAACCACACGCTGCTTCCCGAAGCGCTCGAGACCTGGCCGGTGCCGCTCCTGGAGCGGTTGTTGCCGCGCCACATGCAGATCATCTATCTGATCAACGCGTTGCATCTCGACGAACTGAAGAAGACCCGCGAAGGCATCGACGGTGGCCTGCTCTCCGCCCTGTCGATCATCGACGAACAGGGTGGGCGGCGGGTCCGCATGGGCCATCTCGCCTATCTCGGCAGTCACAAGGTCAACGGCGTTTCGGCGCTGCACTCGGATCTGATGAAGGTCACGGTGTTCCGCGACCTGAACACCGCCTATCCGAACCGCATCGTCAACAAGACCAACGGCATCACCTTCCGGCGCTGGCTGCACCAGTCGAACCCGGGACTGAAGGGGCTGTTGGTCGAGACGATCGGGCCGAAGGTCCTCGACGACGAGAAGGAACTGCCGAAGCTCGCGGCCTTCGCCGACGACGCCGGGTTCCAGGACCGGTTCGCGGCGGTGAAACTCCTCAACAAGGAGCGACTGGCGCGGGTCATCCGTGATCGGCTGGAGATCAAGGTCGATCCGCAGGCACTGTTCGACGTGCAGATCAAGCGGATCCACGAGTACAAGCGCCAGCTGCTCAACATCCTCGAGACGATCGCGGTCTACGACGCCATGCGGGCGCAGCCGACGCGCGACTGGATCCCGCGGGTGAAGATCTTCGCCGGCAAGGCGGCGGCCTCCTACACCCAGGCCAAGCTGATCATCAAGCTCGCCAACGACGTCGCCAAGGTGGTCAACTCCGACCCGACGCTGCGCGGCCTGCTCAAGGTGGTGTTCCTGCCCAACTACAACGTCAGCCTCGCCGAACAGATCATCCCGGCCGCCGATCTCTCCGAGCAGATCTCGACGGCGGGGATGGAAGCCTCCGGCACCGGCAACATGAAGTTCGGGCTCAACGGGGCGCTCACCATCGGTACGCTCGACGGCGCCAACGTCGAGATGAAGGAACACGTCGGCGACGACAACATCTTCATCTTCGGCCTGACGGCCGCCGAGGTGGAGGCGCGCCGCGCCCAGGGCATCGACAGCCGCGAGACCATCGCCAAGTCGGCGATCCTCGCCGAGGTGCTCGACGCCATCGGCACCGGGGTGTTCTCTCCGGGCGAGCCGGATCGCTACAAGCCTCTGGTCGACGCGCTCACCTATCACGACTACTTCATGGTGACGGCGGACTTCGAGAGTTACTATGCCACCCAGCGTGCGGTGTTCCGCAAATGGCGGGACAAGGCGGCGTGGCGACGTTCGGCGGCACTCAACACCGCCCGAATGGGGTGGTTCTCGTCGGATCGGACGATTTCCGAATACGCCGAGGACATCTGGAATGTCCCGGTCTACCCGGTCACGGGTGGATGACGCACGATCGGACGGCGACATGGCGGCCGAGGACCGGCGAGGTTCCCGGTTCCTGAACAGAGTGGAAGGGGCGACATCCGTCGGCCCCGAACCACCGAACGGGGGGCGCGATGGGCGACCGAGTGTGGAAGGCGGCACGACCGGACGTCGAGGCGATCGTCGCGGGCAGACACGGCGATCCTTTCGCGGTGCTCGGGCGCCACGGCGGCGCGGCGGCACCGGTGATCAGGGCCTTCGTGCCACATGCCGAATTCCTCGACGTGATCGACGGTGACGGCGAAGTCCTCGCCCAGTTGGAACGCCGGCACGATGCCGGTTTCTTCGAAGGGGTGATCGAACCGTGGGCCGGTCTCGCCGACCGGCCGACCTATCGGCTGCGCGCCACCAATCGCGCCGCCTCGTGGGAACTCCACGACCCCTATTCCTTCGGGCCGGTGCTGGGACCGGTCGACGATCATCTGCTGGTCGAGGGTACGCATCGGACGCTCTACGAGCGACTCGGCGCCCAGGTCATGACCCACGAGGGCGTCGAGGGCACCAATTTCGCGGTCTGGGCGCCCAACGCCGCACGGGTCTCCGTGGTCGGCGACTTCAACGCCTGGGACGGCCGGCGTCATCAGATGCGCAAACGCGTCGACAGCGGCATCTGGGAGATCTTCGCACCCGGTGTCGGTGTGGGCACCGCCTACAAGTTCGAGATCGTCGCAGCCGACGGCCGGCTGTTGCCGCTCAAGGCCGATCCTTTCGGCTTCGCCGGCGAGATGCGGCCGTCGACGGCGTCGGTGGTGGCGAAGATCGACGATTTCGTGTGGACCGACGACGCCTGGATGGCGGGTCGTATCGGTGATCATCGCCGTCGACCGATGTCGATCTACGAGGTCCACCTCGGGTCGTGGGCGCGCGGCGAGGGCGGACGCTTCCTGAGTTGGGACGAACTGGCCGAGCGTCTCGTCGCCTATGCGGTCGATCTCGGCTTCACCCATCTCGAGTTGCTGCCGGTCTCCGAACATCCGCTCGATGCGTCGTGGGGCTATCAGCCGATCGGACTCTTCGCTCCGACCCGGCGCTTCGGCGATCCGGACGGGTTCGCCCGCTTCGTCGACAAGGCGCACACGGCCGGTCTCGGCATCATCCTGGACTGGGTGCCGGCGCATTTTCCGACCGACGAACACGGGCTCCGTGAGTTCGACGGCGAGCCGCTCTACGAACACGCCGATCCGCGGCGCGGCTTCCATCCCGACTGGAACACGGCGATCTACGATTTCGGCCGCGCCGAGGTGGTGTCGATGCTCGCCGCCAACGCGCTGTTCTGGCTCGACCGCTACCATGTCGACGGCCTTCGGGTCGATGCGGTCGCCTCGATGCTCTACCTCGACTACTCGCGCAAGGAAGGCGAGTGGCTGCCCAACGAGGACGGCGGGCGCGACAACCGTGAGGCGGTGGCGTTCCTCAAGCGGGTCAACGAACTGGTCTACGGCCGCGAGGATGGGGCGATCACCATCGCCGAGGAATCGACCGCCTGGCCGGGCGTGTCGCATCCCACCTCCGCCGGCGGTCTCGGATTCGGCTTCAAATGGAACATGGGCTGGATGCACGACACGCTCGACTACATGTCGCGCGAGGGCGTGCATCGGCGCTGGCACCACGACCAGCTGACCTTCGGCCTGCTCTATGCGTTCGCCGAGAATTTCGTCCTGCCGCTTTCCCACGACGAGGTGGTGCACGGCAAGAGTTCGCTGATCGGCAAGATGTCCGGTGACCACTGGCAGAAGTTCGCCGGCTTGCGGGCCTATTACGGCTTCATGTGGGGACACCCGGGCAAGAAGCTCCTGTTCATGGGCCAGGAGTTCGGCCAATGGGCGGAGTGGAACCACGACAAGGGCCTCGACTGGCACCTGACCGCTCATGCCGAGCACGAGGGGCTGCAGGCGCTGATCCGCGACCTCAACCGCGTCTACCGTGGCTCGCCGGCGCTGTCGGCGCGCGATTGCGAGGCGGAAGGTTTCCGTTGGATCGTGGTGGAGGATCGTGACCAGTCGGTCTACGCCTTCTGCCGGTTCGGCGAATGGGGCGACAAGCCGGTGGTGGTGGTGTCCAATTTCACGGCGATGCCGCGTGCACCCTATCGGCTGGGATTCCCGACCGCGGGACGCTGGCGCGAGATCGTCAACACCGATGCGGCCTGCTACGGCGGCTCCAATCTCGGCAACGGTGGGGAGATCCGTGCCTGGGCGGAGGAGAGCCACGGGTTGCCGGCGGTGGCCGAGATCCTGGTTCCGCCGCTCGCCACGGTGATCTTCGAATTCGACGGGGAATGAAGAGAGAAGCTCCGCGTACGGAGAGGAGGGTGCGATGATCGCCAAACCCGACAAGGCTTCCAAGAAAGTGGGTGCGAGCGGCCCGCTGTCGCGTCATGCCATGGCCTATGTGCTGGCCGGCGGCCGCGGGTCTCGTCTGATGGAGCTGACCGACCGGCGGGCCAAACCGGCGGTCTACTTCGGCGGCAAGTCGCGGATCATCGACTTCGCTCTGTCCAACGCGCTCAATTCCGGCATCCGCCGTTTCGGCGTGGCGACGCAGTACAAGGCGCATTCGCTGATCCGCCATCTGCAACGCGGCTGGAACTTCCTGCGCCCCGAACGCAACGAGACCTTCGACATCCTGCCGGCGTCGCAGCGCGTGTCGGAGGAAGCGTGGTACGCCGGCACGGCCGACGCGGTCTATCAGAACCTCGACATCATCAAGGACTCCGATCCGAAGTACATGATCATCCTGGCCGGTGATCACATCTACAAGATGGACTACGAGAAGATGCTGCAGCAGCACGTCGAGCAGGGCGCCGACGTGACCATCGGCTGTCTCGAGGTGTCCAAGGAAGAGGCGACCGGATTCGGCGTCATGCACGTCGACGACCACGATCGCATCATCTCCTTCGTCGAGAAGCCGAAGGATCCGCCGACCATGCCGGGCAATCCGGACCGCTGCCTCGCTTCGATGGGTATCTACGTCTTCGAGGCGCAGTTCCTGTGGGATCAGCTGGAGCGTGACGCCGCCGACCCGAATTCGTCGCGCGACTTCGGCAAGGACATCATCCCCTACATCGTCAAACACGGCAAAGCGGTCGCCCACCACTTTTCCAAGTCGTGTGTGCGGTCGCGCCAGGAATCGGAACCCTATTGGCGTGACGTCGGGACGGTCGACGCCTATTGGGAAGCCAACATCGACCTCACCGACGTGGTGCCGGAACTCGACCTCTACGACAGCGAATGGCCGATCTGGACCTATGGCGAGATCACTCCGCCGGCGAAGTTCGTCCACGACATCGACGGAAGGCGTGGTTCGGCGGTGTCGTCGCTGGTGTCGGGCGGCTGCATCGTCTCCGGCGCCTTCCTGAAGCGCTCGCTGCTGTTCACCGGGGTTCGGGTCAACTCCTATTCGATGGTGGAGAACACCATCATCCTGCCGCAGTCGTCGGTGGGGCGAGGATGTCGGCTGCGCAACGTCGTCGTCGACGCGCGCGTGTCGATTCCCGACGGACTGGTGGTGGGCGAGGACCCGGAATTCGACGCCAAACGCTTCCGGCGGACGGAGAAGGGCGTCTGCCTGATCACCCAGCCGATGCTCGATCTCCTGGGCAGATGACCGACCGAACGAGGATTTCCCCCATGTCGGCACTCGAGGTTCTCTCGGTCGTCTCGGAGGTCTATCCGCTGGTCAAGACCGGCGGCCTCGCCGACGTCGCCGGCGCTCTGCCGGGGGCGTTGGCGCAGGAAGGGGTGACGGTGCGCACGTTGGTGCCGGGCTATCCGGCGGTGAAGGCGGCGCTCGAGAAACCGAAGGTGGTGACGAAGATCGGGGATCTCTTCGGCGGACCGGCGAAGGTGCTCGCCGGGCGCGCAGCGGGGCTCGATCTGTTCGTCATCGACGCCGCCCATCTCTACGATCGGCCGGGCAATCCCTATCACGACGGCGACGGTGTCGACTGGCCCGACAATCCCTTCCGCTTCGCCGCGCTCGCCAAGGTGGCGGCGCAGATCGGCATCGAAGGGGCGGCGGGGTTCCGGCCGCAGGTGGTCCACACTCACGATTGGCAGACCGGGCTCACCGCCGCCTATCTCGAATACGACGGGCGCAAGCGGCCGGGAACGGTCGCGACCATCCACAATCTCGCGTTCCAGGGACAGTATCCGAAGGACCTGCTGCCGGCCCTGCATCTGCCCGATCACGCCTGGGGGGTCGACGGGGTCGAGTACTACGACACCATCGGCTTCCTCAAAGCGGGGCTCCGGATGTCGGATCGGGTCACCACGGTGTCGCCGACCTATGCGGCCGAGATTCGCTCGGGCGAGGGGGGAATGGGCCTGTCGGGGCTGCTCTCCGGGCGGGCCGGCGTGGTATCGGGCATCCTCAACGGCATCGACATCGACGTGTGGAATCCGGCGATCGACCCATTGATCGCGGCACACTTCGACGCCGCCTCGCCGTCGTCGCGGCGGCCGAACAAGACGGCGTTGCAACGGCGGATGGGGCTCCGGATCGATTCGAAGGCGATGGTCTTCGGGGTCGTCAGTCGCCTGTCGTGGCAGAAGGGCCTCGACATGGTGCTCGAGGGTATCGAGACCATCCTCGCTTCGGGCGGGCAACTGGCGCTGCTCGGGTCCGGCGACCGCGATCTCGTCGACGGCTTTCGGCGTGCCGCCGCCGCCCATCCGGGGCGCGTCGCCTGCGTCATCGGTTACGACGAGAGCCTCGCCCATCTGGTCCAGGCGGGGGCGGACGTGCTGATGGTGCCGTCGCGGTTCGAGCCCTGCGGGCTCACCCAGCTCTGTGCGCTGCGTTATGGCGCGATCCCGTTGGTGACCAGGGTCGGCGGACTCGCCGACACGATCATCGACGCCAACGAGATGGCACTCGATGCCGGAACCGGGACGGGCGTCGTGTTCACGCCGCCTCATGTCGACATGTTCCGTGCCGCCGTGCAGCGGGCGGCGGCGCTGCACGAGGACCAGAGCATCTGGCGGCGTCTGATGAAGAACGCCATGCGCACCGACGTATCCTGGGCTCGCTCGGCGTCGCGGTACGCGGCGCTCTACCGGGATCTGGTGGCGGAGCGGGGCGGCTGAGGGACGGCCGGCGAGGGGGCGGAGACGCGATGATCCATGGCTCGATCGGCCCCGGTTCGCCGGAACCGCTCGGCGTCGTCCACGACGGCGAGGGGGTCAATGTCGCCGTGGTTTCGGCCGCCGGGACGGCGGTCGACTTCTGCATCTTCGACGAGACCGGCAGCCACGAGATCGAACGCATCCGCCTGCCGGAGCGGACCGGCGACCTCTGGCACGGCCGCATCGAGGGTCTGGCGCCCGACACACGCTACGGGTTGCGGGTGCACGGCCCCTGGGCGCCGGAGAAGGGGCATCGCTTCAATCCGGCGAAGCTGCTGGTCGATCCCTATGCGGTGAAGCTCGACCGGCCGTTCCGGCTCGATCCGTCGATCTTCGACCGGCGGGCGAGCGGGGCGGCGCAGGACGATCGCGACAGCGCGGCGGCGGTTCCGAAGGCGATCATCGAGGCGCCGACGCCACTGCGGCCGGTGATCCGCCCGACGTCACGACCGCGCGACCGGGTGATCTACGAGCTGCACGTCAAGGGCTTCACCCGCCTCCATCCCGATCTGCCGCCGGATCTCAAGGGCACTTTCGCCGGGCTCGGTCACCCGGCGGTGGTCGATCACCTCTACCGCCTCGGCGTCGACGTGGTCGAGATCATGCCGATCTGGGCCGGTATCGACGAACGCCACCTGGCGCCGCTCGGCCTCTCCAACTACTGGGGCTACAATCCGATCGCCCTCAACGCGCCGGATCCGCGGCTGGCGCCGGGGGGCTGGGAGGAGGTGCGCGAGGCGGTCGACGCGCTGCACGACGCCGGCATCTCGGTGATCCTCGACGTGGTGCTGAACCACACCGGCGAAAGCGATCACCTCGGCCCGACCCTGTCGTTCCGCGGCCTCGACAACGCCCTCTACTACCGCCTCGGCGCCGACGATCCGTCGCGTTACGTCGACGATGCCGGGTGCGGCAACGTACCGGCGCTCGACCGGCAGGCGGTGATGCGGCTCGGCCTCGATGCGCTGCGGACCGCGGCGCAGCGCGGCGGCTTCGATGGTTTCCGCTACGATCTCGCCACCACGCTCGGGCGCAAGCGCCGCGGCTTCGATGCGAACGCGCCGTTCCTCGCGGCGCTCGAACAGGATCCGGTGCTGCGCGGCCTGATCCACGTCGCCGAACCCTGGGACATCGGACCGGGAGGCTACCGGCTCGGCGCCTTCCCGGCCAACTGGGGCGAGTGGAACGACCTGTGGCGCGACTGCATGCGCCGATTCTGGCGCGGCGACGAGGGGAAGATCGGCGAGGTCGCCACCCGCTTCGCCGGCTCCGGCGACGTCTTCGGCGGTGGACGGCGGCGGCGGCTCTCCGACAGCGTCAACTTCATCACCGCCCACGACGGCTTCACCCTCGCCGACCTCGTCTCCTACTCGCGCAAGCACAACCGGGCGAACGGCGAGGACGACCGTGACGGCACCGACGCCAACCATTCCTGGAACCACGGTGCGGAGGGGCCGACCGACGATCCGGCGATCCTGGCGGCGCGGGCCCGCGACGTCCGGGCGCTTCTCACCACGCTGATCACCTCGCGCGGTACGCCGATGCTCTCCATGGGTGACGAACTCGGTCGCACCCAGCGCGGCAACAACAACGCCTATGCCCAGGACAACGAGATCTCCTGGCTCGACTGGGCGCGCGGTGACACCGATCTGGCGGTGTTCACGGCGCGGGTGATCGCGCTCCGGCGTGCCCATCCGGCGCTGACCGAAGACCGACCGCTGACCGGCGAACCGGTCGGCGACAGCGGCCTGCCCGACGTCGAATGGACGACCGTCGCCGGCACCCGCTTCACCGACACCGATTGGCAGGATCAGGAAAATTTCCGCCTCGTCGCGGTCTTCGCGGCACAGGGGGACGACGGGGTCGTCGACCGGGTGGCGGTGGTGCTGTCGCCGGATCCGCGGGTGGCGATCTTCGTTCCACCGCCGGCACGACCGGGCCATCGTTGGCGGCTGGTGCTCGACAGTGCCCATCCCTACCGGGTGGCGACCACGGGTGCGAAGTTCGCCGTCGATGGTCGCACGGTCACCATCGTCGTCGAGGAGCCCGTCCCGGAGGAGGCTCGGTCGAAGCCGGTCGACGAGCGCAGTCTCGACAAACTGGCGCGTGCCGCCGGCATCTCCCCGGACTGGTGGGATCTGTCGGGCAACGCCACCCACGTCGGCGACGACACCAAGCGGGCGATCCTGACGGCGATGGGCTTGCCGGCCGAGACGGTCGGCGAGGCGCGGGACAGCCTCGATCTGCTGTTGTCGGAGACCAGCGACCGGCCGTTGCCGCTCGCCCATACGATCTTCGAGGGCAGACCTTTCGAACTGCCGCTCGGGCCGGATCTGTCGCGAGGTCTCAGGTCGTTCACGTTGGCGATCGAGACGGAGGCGGGCGAGGCGCTCGCCCTCACGGTCCAGCCGGGGGACGGGCGGACCGAGCGCCACACCACCCGCGACGGACGGATCGTCACCCGTCGCTTCGTGCGACTGCCGGAGTTGCCGGTCGGCCGTCATCGCATCCATCTCGATCGGCCGGAGATCTCCACCGCCCTCACCGTGGCGCCGGCGACCTGCCATCTGCCGGAGGCGCTGGCGGGGGGGCATCGCCGCTTCGGCCTCGCAGGTCATCTCTATTCCTGGCGTCACGACGGCGATCAGGGCATCGGCGACTTCACCACCTTGCGGCAGATGGGTGTGGCTGCGGCCGAGGTCGGGGCGGCGACGCTCGGCATCAATCCGATCCACGCGCTCTTCCCGGAGGATCGAGAACGGGCGAGCCCCTATTCACCGTCCGACCGCCGTTTCCTCGACCCGATCTACATCGACGTGACGACCCTGCCGGCCGCCCTCCAGGCCGGGCTCGGGGCGGAAGCGGTGCGCACCGCGCTCGAGTTCCCACGATTGGCACGGCTCGACCACATCGACCACGTCGCGGTGTGGTCGGCGAAAGCGGCGGTGCTGCGCGCCGCCTTCGCGACCTTCCGGCAACTCGTGGCCGACCGGCCGAGCGATCCGTTGGTGACCGACTTCGCCGCGTTCCGCGCCGCCGGGGGCGAAGGGCTCGCCCGCTTCGCCTCCTTCGAGGCGATCGCCGCGGTGACCGGCGCGACCTCGGCGAGCGGCTTTCCGGCGGATCTCGCCACGGCCGAGGCCGGCGGCGTCGCGGCCTTCCGCGAGAAGCACGAACGGGCCGTCCACTGGTCGATGTTCCTGCAGTGGCTCGCCGCCCGGCAGATGGCGGAGGCGGCGCGGCGGACGCGCGAGGCCGGGCTCGACCTCGGCTTCTACCGCGATCTCGCCGTCGGCTGTGCCCCCGACGGCGCCGAGGCCTGGGGCGCGGGGCGGAGCCTGATGCGCTTCGTCTCGGTCGGCGCGCCGCCCGATCCCTTCGCCCTCGACGGGCAGGTCTGGTCGCTGCCGCCGCCCAACCCGATCGAATGGGCGCGCTCGGGCCATGCCCCGTTCGCCGAACTGGTCCGGGCCAACATGGCCCATGCCGGGGCGCTCAGGATCGACCACGTGCTCGGCCTGAGACGATTGTTCGTCGTGCCGGATGGGATGCGCGGAGCGCAGGGTGCCTATGTCGACATGCCGTTCGAGGACCTGCTCGGGCAGTTGACGTTGGAGAGCCGACGGGCGGGCTGCCTCGTCGTCGGCGAGGATCTCGGTACCGTGCCGCACGGCTTCCGCGAGCGCATGGCCGAGGCGAAGGTGCTGTCCTACCAGGTGCTGTGGTTCGAACACGAGGGGCAGAACTTCCGACCGCCCGAGCACTACCCGCCACTCGGTGCCGCCTGCGTCTCGACTCACGACCTGCCGACACTCGCCGGCTGGTGGGAGGCGAGCGACATCGCCGAACGCGAGGCACTCGGCCTGCTGCCGGCCGACGAGGGGCTGCGCCAGAGCGCGGCGCGGGTCAAGGAGCGCCGTATCCTGCTCGGCACACTGGTACGCGCCGGGCTGCTCGACGATCGCTGGAGCGAAGAGCCGTTGCCGGAACACCTGCCGAAAGAGGTGGCGGTGGCGATCCACGCCTGGCTGGCGCGCGCAGCCTCGGCGCTCGCCCTGGTCCAGGCCGACGACCTCGCCGGCGAAGTCGAGCGGCTCAATCTACCCGGCACGGACCGCGAGCGGCCGAACTGGCGCCGTCGGCTCGGCGCGACGGTGGCGGAACTCTTCGCCGCGCCCGAGGCGCGGGCGATGCTCGACGGGCTCGCGATGCGACGGCGCAGCGAGAGTTGAGACGACGGCGTCCCGCCGGCGCGTCGGCGGGGCGAACGGCCGCCTCCTCCCCGCTGCCGGGTATGGCGCGGGGATGGGCGCTTCGGCCGAAATTTGTGCGGTGCGGTCGGTGGACAGGATGCGCTATATCTGATCAGATATAGCGCATCGTATCGACCGAGGTCCCGGCCATGAAGCTCTCCGCGCGCAACATTCTCCCCGGCACCATCTTGTCCGTCACCAAGGGGACGACCACGGCGCATGTGGTCCTCGACCTGGCGCCCGGTCCGATCGTCACCGCGTCGATCACCAACCAGGTGGTCGACGATCTCGGCCTCGTCGCCGGCCGACCGGCCAAGGCGATCATCAAGGCTTCCGACGTCATGATCGGCGTCGAGTGAGCCGCGGGCGGGCGGCGGTCCCTCCCGCCGCCCGTTCGTCGCTCCGCCACCGGAACGAGGATGTGCCCGCGATGTCCTGCTTCACCACCATTCGCCGTCTGATCGCCGCGACCGGTCTCGGTGCCGTCCTTCTCGTCGCCGCGGCGGTCGGCCATCCCGTGGCCGCACAGTCGTCCGGCCCGACGGTGTTCGCCGCGGCGTCGATGAAGACGGCGCTCGACGAGGTCGTGGCGGCGTGGCGAGCGCGGTCCGGCAGGGCGGTGACCGTCTCCTACGCCTCCGCCGGAGCGCTCGCCAAGCAGATCGAACAGGGCGCGCCGGCGGACCTCTTCATCTCCGCCGATCTCGAATGGATGGATTTCCTGGAGACGCGGAAGCTGATTCGCCCCGAGACGCGGACGAACCTCGTCGCCAACGCCCTGGTGCTGATCGCACCGGCGGGTACGGCGAGTGCCATCGACATCGTGCCGGGCTTCCCACTGGCCACGGCGATCGGCGACGGCAAGCTCGCCACCGGCGACATTCGCTCGGTGCCGGTCGGCAAGTACGCCAAGGCGGCGCTGACCTCGCTCGGGGTGTGGGCCGAGGTCGAGCCGAAGATCGCCGGGACCGAGAACGTCCGCGTCGCCCTGGCGCTGGTGGCTCGCGGCGAGGCGAAGTTCGGCATCGTCTACGCCACCGACGCCGGATCGGAGCCGAAGGTGACGGTGGTCGGGACCTTCCCCGCGTCGAGCCATCCGCCGATCGTCTATCCGGCGGCGATCACCCGCGATGCGACGGCGCCGGACGCGGCGGCGTTTCTCGACTTCCTGAAGGGCCCCGAGGCTGCCAAGATCTTCGCGGCACAGGGCTTCACCCGGCCGCAGTGACGGCGAGGAGAGATCGCGGACCGTGTTCACCAGTGAGGAATGGACGGCGATCCTGCTGTCGTTGAAGGTCGGGTCGATCGCCACGGCGGCGTCGCTGCCGGTGGCGATCGCCGTCGCCTGGGTGCTGGCGCGGCGCGACTTCCGCGGCAAGTCGCTGGTCGACGGTGTCGTCCATCTGCCGCTGGTGCTGCCGCCGGTGGTGACCGGCTACGCGCTGCTGCTGCTCTTCGGCCGGCGCGGGGTGTTCGGCGCCTTCCTCGCCGACCACCTCGGTCTCGTCTTCTCGTTCCGCTGGACCGGCGCGGCGCTCGCCGCCGGGGTCATGGGCTTCCCGTTGATGGTCCGGGCGATCCGCCTGTCGCTCGAGGCGATCGACGTGCGGGTCGAACAGGCTGCGGCGACACTCGGCGCGCCGCCGCTCTGGGTCTTCGCCACGGTGACGCTGCCGTTGGCGTCGCGCGGCATCGTCGCCGGCGCGGTGCTCGCCTTCGCCAAGGCGCTCGGCGAATTCGGCGCCACCATCACCTTCGTCTCCAACATCCCCGGTCAGACGCAGACCATCCCTTCCGCCATCTACGCCCTGACCCAGACGCCGGGTGGCGAAGCGGGGGCGCTCAAGCTGTCGATCGTCGCGGCGGGCATCGCATTGGCGGCGCTGATCGTCTCCGAAGTGTCGGTGCGGCGGGCGCGGCGGGGGGCGGCGGCATGATCTCGGTCGCGGTGACGCTGGCACGCGGCGACTTCTCGCTCGACGTCGCCTTCGAGGGTGGCGCCGGGGTGACCGGACTCTTCGGCCCGTCGGGCTGCGGCAAGACGACCGTGATCCGGCTGGTCGCTGGGCTCGACCGCCCCGACGCCGGGCGCATCACCCTCGGCGAGCGGGTGTTGATCGACACGGCGACGGGGGCACGGGTGGCGCCGCATCGCCGCCGTATCGGCCTCGTCTTCCAGGATGCGCAGCTCTTTCCCCATCTCGACGTGGCGACCAATCTCGCCTACGGCCGCTTCTTCACGCCGAAGCCGGCGCGCCGGGTCGAGACCGCGGCGGTCATCGAGGTGCTCGGCATCGGCCATCTGATGAAACGCCGGCCGGAGACCCTGTCGGGGGGCGAGAAGCAGC
Organism: uncultured Alphaproteobacteria bacterium; assembly: GCA_937864925.1. Taxonomy (GTDB): domain Bacteria; phylum Pseudomonadota; class Alphaproteobacteria; order Rhizobiales; family Ancalomicrobiaceae; genus CALBKH01. Next base: position 21,444 of record CALMFH010000043.1, read on the forward strand.
GGGTGGCGATCGGCCGGGCGCTGCTCACCTCGCCCGAACTGCTGTTGATGGACGAGCCGCTCGCCGCCCTCGACGACCGGCGCAAGCTTGAGATCCTGCCGTTCATCGAGCGGCTGCGCGACGAGTTCGCCATTCCCATCCTCTACGTCAGCCATTCGGTCGAGGAGGTGGCGCGACTGGCCTCGACCGTGGTGCGGCTGGAGCACGGGCGGGTGGCGCGGATCGGCACGCCGGGCGAAGTTCTGGCGCCGACGGCGTTGGCGCCGTCGACCGGGCGGTTCGAGGCGATCTCGGTGCTGACCGGCCGGGTGACGCGGATCGATCCCGCCTACGGTGTGTCCTTCGTCGAGCATCCGGCCGGGCGCATCGTCGTGCCCGGACTGCTGGAGCGGGAGGGCGCGGAGGTGCACATCGCGATCCGGGCGACCGACGTCACTCTGGCGCTCGGGCGCACCCCTCAGGTCAGTGTGCGCACCGCCCTCGCCGGCCGAGTGGCGAAGGTCGCCACCGACCACGGGCCCTTCGCGCTGGTGACGATGGAACTCGCCAGCGGCGACCGCCTCCACGCCTATGCGACGCGGCTCGCCGTCGACGATCTCGGCCTCGACGTCGGAGACGGGGTGCAGGCGCTGATCAAGGCGGTGTCGATCGACGAGCGCGGCGTACAGGGTCTCGGCGTCGTCGCGGGTTGACCGTCAACGTTCCGGCAGCGGCGCATCGAGGTCCGCGAAGCGTGGCTCGAGCGGTCCGAGTTCGGCGGCGATCGCGGCGCGGGTGGCGGCCTCGATGCGGCGGAAGGCGGCGACGACGTCGCGGCCGAGGTCGGTCAGATGCGCACCGCCGCCACCGCTGCCGCCGGCGGCGGTCACCACCAGCGGCTCGGTGAACATGTGGTTGGCCTCGTCGATCAACACCCAGGCGCGGCGATAGCTCATGCCCATCGAACGGC
>CALMFH010000044.1 GCA_937864925.1 uncultured Alphaproteobacteria bacterium
CTTGAGGCTCTTCCACAGATAGAAGGCGATGCCGGAGATGTAGAGCCCGCCGCCGATCGCCACCAGCGACACCGAGGTCGGCGGCAACGAACGCCGCATCGGCTCGATCGCCACCAACACCACCAGCCCGAGCGCCACATAGGCGACGATCGACAACCGATCGAAACGGCCGGGCAGCACCAGTTTCACCACGATGCCGAGGATCGCTCCGGCCCAGACCACGATCGCCAGCGTGCAGGCCCAGAAGCCGTCGTCGAAGCGCGTGACCAACGGCGTGTAGGTCCCCGCGATCATCAGATAGATCGCCGAGTGATCGAAGCGGCGCAGGATCCATTTGAGATCCGAGGCCGGCACCATGTTGTAGGCGCAGGAGAAGCCGAGCATCGCCAGGAGAGCGAAGCCGTAGACCGCGGTCGCCGTGACCTCGAGCCCGCCGTGTCGGGCCACCACCAGTCCGATCAGCACCACCAGACCGATGATCGCCGCCAGGATGGCGACCCCGTGGATCACGCCGTCGGCGATCAGCTCACCTCGCGTGAACGGACGCTTGACCAGGCGCGGATGATCGATCGGTAGCGACATGGCTCTTCCTCGGCGACGAGGGCGCCACCTTCTCGAGCCGACATGGCGAGATTACGACCGATCCGCCCGGCGACCCGCGCCCGCTGCTCGGCCATCCGTCCCCCCTCCTCACGCAAAGGGAACCATCGTCGTTTTCGGCCCGACGATCGCTCGACTCGTGCGTGGCCAAGTCTTCCCCTGCGCGAGTCTTGTTCGTCGAGCCACCGTTTTAACGACGACTCCCGCCGTCGATTCACCATGTTTCCGAATATTTCCGTGCTACTGACCCGCGCGAGGCCTTCAGTCGACTTTCTTTACGGTTGATTCAAACCGGGCGTGGAGCATGGCAGGACACCACATCCAGGGCAGGGAGAGCCCGAGGAGCCGTCCATGGACACCGCAGCCATCAGACCCTACGCGTCGATCGTCCACGATCCGCCCCACCGCCGTGACGACGTCACCGGATCGGCGACCACGACGGATCTACCGACCGAGAAGACGGTACGCGCTGCACAACCGAGCGATCCCTCGCGATCGACCGGGAACGGCGCCGGCGATCACCCGACGATCAAGACCGGCTTCGAGCGCGATCTCGCCAGTGGCTCGATCGTCTATCGCTGGACCGACCAGACGATCGACCGCGTGATCCTCGAGATCCCCCGTTCCGACCGGATCCGCTCACGCACCGCCTACGAGGGACAGACCCAGACCGCCGACGGCTCGTCCGTCGATCGATCGGTCTGAGCGGCCCGGCCGTCCCTCCCGGCCACCTCTTTCGGCGACTTTCCCGCCCTCGCGGCTCCGCGCGAGGGCGTTTTCGTCTTTATTGCCGACATGGTAAACAGCAGAGTAAGCATAACGGAAGCTTTATGCTCCACGAATACTTCAATTCTGCTTAACCATCGCCGGTATTAACTACATTTCTTATGCAATGATTCAATTTTGGCCGGCAGGTTCGGTCCCGTCGTCTATGGGAGACGAACGCGGTTCAGAATGGACCGACGTATCTCGATCAAGAAGGATCGAACATAATGTCTATCGCGATCACCGCCGGCGTCCGTAATGCTCTCTCGTCGCTGCAGTCCACCGCAGAGATGATGGGCATCACCAACCAGCGTCTGGCCACCGGCCGCAAGGTGAACTCGGCATCGGACAACGCCAATGCGTTCTTCACCGCCCAGAGCCTGAACAACCGCGCTTCCGACATCTCCAACCTTCTGGACGACATGGGCCAGGCGGTGCAGGTGCTGAAGTCGGCCGATCAGGGCATCACCTCGATCTCCAAGCTCGTCGATGCCGCCAAGGCCAAGGCCAACCAGGCTCTGCAGACTTCGGACAGCGCGGCGCGCACCAAGTACGCCTCCGAATACGGCGAGTTGCTGAGGCAGATCGAATCCACCGCCAAGGATGCCAGCTACAACGGCAAGAACCTGCTCGGCGGCACCGGCAACGATCTCTCGGTCATCTTCAACGAGACCTCGACCAGCAAACTGAAGGTGACGGCCATCGACTACACCGATGCCTCGAACATCGGCCTCGACTCGACCATCTACTCGGGCGCCGGCACGACCTTCGGCGCCAACACCGTCGAAACCACCGACGCCGGCTCCGCCGACGGCGACTACCTCGAATTCGCCGTGACCACCTCGTCCGGGTCGACCACCTACCACGTCGACCTCGCCGGCTCCGACACCATCAAAGACGTCGTCGACAAGGTGAACAACGCCACCAACGGCGCCGTCCAGGCCAGCTACGACGAAGCCTCCGGCCAGATCAGCTACGCCTCGGCCAACAACTTCACCGTCGCCCACAAGGACTCGACCCCGGCGAACGTCGCCGGCTCCAAGCTGACCGTCACCGCCGCTTCGGCGACGGTGAACTTCGGCAGCGACGCCCAGATCAACGCCGTCCTCAAGGCGCTGACCTCGGCTCAGAGCACCCTGCGCGCCCAGTCCTCGACCTTCGGCACCAGCCTGTCGACCGTCCAGACCCGCCAGGACTTCGCCAAGAACATCATCAACACCCTGCAGGCCGGCGCCGACAAGCTGACGCTCGCCGACACCAACGAGGAAGGCGCCAACCTCCTCGCCCTGCAGACCCAGCAGGCCCTGTCGACCAAGGCCCTGTCGCTTTCCGCGCAGGCCGGCCAGCAGGTTCTCCAGCTGCTCGGTTGATCTTCTGCGACATCGTCGAGAAACGGGACGGGCGGGGATTTCCCCGCCCGTCTTCGTCATGTCCCGTGAACAGCGGGTCACGTCGAGACAGACAACGATTACCGCTGGGACATTCACGATACGTCTTCGAAACTTCGGCGTGTATCGACGACTTTCACAAAGGAACCTCTGCGTAAGAAATCGTAAAATTTTTCGGCGCCGATTCTTGCACATCGGGAAAATTCGAAGTCGGGAGGAATGCGGACCCCGAATGTTTACGCTCCATTAGGGTTACCTCGGCAAGATCACCCCGACGAGCAGAGTAGCGCTCGCCCTTCCAGGATGGAGGGGAAGCACCCAGAATCGGGAGTGAGTACACATGTCTGGTATCGTTCTTTCCGCCTCCGTCCGGCAGAACCTGCTGTCGCTGCAGTCGACCGCCGACATGCTCGGCACGGTTCAGAACCGTCTTGCGACCGGTCGCAAGGTCAATTCGGCGCTCGACAATCCGAAGTCGTATTTCACCGCTTCGGCCCTGTCGAACCGCGCCTCCGACCTCGGCAACCTGCTCGACGACATGGGCCAGTCGATCCAGGTGTTGAAGGCGGCCGACCAGGGCATCACCTCGATCTCCAAGCTGATCGACAGCGCCAAGGGCAAGGCCAACCAGGCGCTCTCCACCGCGTCGACCGATGCCTCCACCCGCGCCAAATACGCCGCCGAATACGGTGAGATCCTCAAGCAGATCGAAGCGGTGGCCAAGGACAGCGGCTACAACGGCAAGAACCTGCTCGCCGGCACCGGCAACGACCTGTCGGTCATCTTCAACGAAGATTCGACCAACAAGCTCAAGATCACCGCCGTCGACTACACCGATGCCACCGCGATCGGCCTCGACTCGACGATCTATTCCGGCTCCGGCACGACCTTCGGTGCCGACACGGCCGAGACCTTCGACGCGGGCTCTGGCGACGGCGATTATCTCCAGTTCGCCGTGACCACCTCGTCCGGTTCGACCACCTACAAGGTCGACCTCGCCGGCTCCGACACCATCAAGGACGTCGTCGACAAGGTGAACAACGCCACCAACGGCGACATCCAGGCCAGCTACGACGAAGCCTCCGGCCAGATCAGCTACGCCTCGGCCAACAACTTCACCGTCGCCCACAAGGACTCGACCCCGGCGAACGTCGCCGGCTCCAAGCTGACCGTCACCGCGGCTTCGGCGACGGTGAGCTTCGGCAGCGACGCTCAGATCAATGCCGTGCTGAAGGCGCTCTCCGGCGCCCAGAACGAACTGCGCGCCCAGTCCTCGACCTTCGGCACCAACCTGTCGACGGTGCAGATCCGCCAGGACTGGACCAAGAACATCATCAACACCCTGTCGACCGGCGCCGACAAGCTGACGCTCGCCGACACCAACGAGGAAGGCGCCAACCTCCTCGCCCTGCAGACCCAGCAGGCGCTCTCCTCCAAGGCCCTGTCGCTCTCCGCCCAGGCCGGCCAGCAGGTCCTCCAGCTCCTCGCCTGATCACCGGCGCCGACATCACTCCACGAAACGGGCGGGCTTCCCCGCCCGTTTTCGTTCGCACCGCGTCTCGCCGCGCCACACGAAAGACCGGCCGCACGGCGCCGTGCCCGGTTCCGGCTGTCCTCGGCATCGGCCGAAAGATTTCGACAGGACCGCCGCCCGCCGAACGACCGCCCGCTCGCCCGCGCCCCTTCCCTTACGACAACGAAGAAATGTCACGCCTTCTTACCAGGGGGCCGAGCGAATTTACCCTCCATTAAGGTTAACGAAGCATGATCCTCCCATGAAGTGAAACAACACTCCCTTCCGAATCGGCAGGGACCCTACAGAAACGGGAGTGAGATCGGTGTCCGATATCGTTCTTTCCGCCTCCGTCCGGCAGAACCTGCTGTCGCTGCAGTCGACTGCTGAAATGCTCGGCACGGTTCAGAACCGCCTTGCGACCGGTCGCAAGGTCAATTCGGCACTCGACAATCCGAAGTCGTTCTTCACCGCCTCGGGCCTGTCGAATCGCGCTTCCGACCTGTCGAACCTGCTCGACGACATGGGTCAGTCGATCCAGGTGTTGAAGGCGGCAGACCAGGGCATCACCTCGATCTCCAAGCTGGTCGACAGCGCCAAGGGCAAGGCCAACCAGGCGCTTTCCACCGCGTCGACCGATGCCTCCACCCGCGCCAAATACGCCGCCGAGTACGGTGAGATCCTCAAGCAGATCGAAGCGGTGGCCAAGGACAGCGGCTACAACGGCAAGAACCTGCTCGCCGGCACCGGCAACGACCTGTCGGTCATCTTCAACGAAGATTCGACCAACAAGCTCAAGATCACCGCCGTCGACTACACCGATGCCACCGCGATCGGCCTCGACTCGACGATCTATTCCGGCTCCGGCACGACCTTCGGTGCCGACACGGCCGAGACCTTCGACGCGGGCTCTGGCGACGGCGATTATCTCCAGTTCGCCGTGACCACCTCGTCCGGTTCGACCACCTACAAGGTCGACCTCGCCGGCTCCGACACCATCAAGGACGTCGTCGACAAGGTGAACAACGCCACCAACGGCGACATCCAGGCCAGCTACGACGAGTCCTCCGGCCAGATCAGCTACGCCTCGGCCAACGACTTCACCGTCGCCCACTACGACTCGACCCCGGCGATCGTCGCCGGCTCCAAGCTGACCGTCACCGCCGCGGCCGCCTCGGTGAGCTTCGCCAGCGACGCCCAGATCAACGCCATCCTCAAGGCGCTCGCCGCCGCCCAGATGGAACTGCGGTCCCAGTCCTCGACCTTCGGCACCAACCTGTCGACGGTGCAGATCCGCCAGGACTGGACCAAGAACATCATCAACACCCTGTCGACCGGCGCCGACAAGCTGACGCTCGCCGACACCAACGAGGAAGGCGCCAACCTGTTGGCTCTGCAGACCCAGCAGTCGCTCTCCTCCAAGGCCCTGTCGCTCTCGGCGCAGGCCGGCCAGCAGGTCCTCCAGCTCCTCGGCTGAAGGCGCGCGACCGTTCCGAACGCGACGAGACGGGCGGGGCCACCCCGCCCGTCTCGTCGTTTCGTGCCCGTCAACGCCGCTTTAACCGCGGCGGCGCGATGATGGCACGACGGCGAAGCGCCCTCCCCGTTCGCGATGCGCCACGAGGTCTCATGTCGCTCAAGGTCGAACTGAAGCCCGGCGAGAAGATCATCATCGGCGAGTCGTTGATCACCAACGACCATCAGCGCACCCGCCTGTTCATCGAGGGCAGCGCTCCGATCCTGCGCGAGAAGGACATCCTCTCGCCGGCGACCGCCGACACCCCTGCGAAGCGCATCTATCTCATCGTACAACTTATGTATCTCGCTCGTAACGTCGAGAAACTTCAAGACGAATATTTCGCATCTATCAATGAGTTCATTCTTGCATCGCCGAGTTCTATAGGATATATTACCGACGTCAGTAAGAATATCTTGAGTGGCAATCTCTACAAGGCGCTCAAGGATGCGAAGTTGTTGATCGAACACGAAAGGCGTCTGATCGATCATGCATCAGCAAGCGGCACAGGCCTATCGTCAGGCCAATAGGACGATCGCCAATCCGCGCGATCTCGAGTCCGGTCTTCTTCTGCGCGCCGCCGCCCGGTTCCAGGCGATCGCCGACGATTGGGCGAGAAGCGAGAAGGATCTCGATCAGGCTCTGACCTTCAACCGCAAGCTCTGGACCATCCTGGTCTCCTTCGCCACCGGCGAGACCAGCGAACTGCCGCGCGACCTGCAGGAGAACATCGCCAATCTGGCGACCTTCATCTTCAAGCGTACGATGGACACGATGATCGAGCCGGCACCGGAGAAGCTCACGGTACTGATCAACATCAACCGCGCCATCGCAGCCGGCCTGCGCAACTGACCGTTCGCTCCTCCGGGCCACCGCGCACGTCGGATCGATCGCCGGGGTATGATACCGAGTTCACGAAGTTTCGGCCTGTTCGAAACGTCGTGAACGAAGGCGAGCCCGAACGGGCGTCGGCCGGTCGGGCCGTAACGCTCATGAAATTCGGACGAGTCCCAATTTCATGAGCCCGGTATGAATCGCGCCGACCCCGGTGAACCGGCCCGTTCTCACCCGACCGCCGGGCCATGGCCCTCGGGACACCGCGACGACCTCACCGTTCCTGCCGGCGCGACTCTCCGACGCAGCGCGAACCGGGGACCTTTCACCGCACATCGAACACTCGCTGCCGCGCGGCGATGCGGACGCCCGAGCGGCGATCCGAGCCGGTCGGAACGCGGATGCCGCAACGCCACGGCATGACCGGATCGCCGCCTCGACGGCCGGATGTCCCGCCATTTCTCCACCGATGATGGGCCGGCGTCGCAACGCGGCGCGGAACGATCGGCATCCGTGTCCGAACGTCGCACCCGACGGCGGCGCCCCCGATCGCGTCGTCTCCGTCGACCCTCGGGGTCAGAGGTAGTTGGTGAGCGACATCTTGTAGAGGATCGAGGTCGCCTGATAGCTCGCCTGCATCTGGGTCTGCAGC
>CALMFH010000045.1 GCA_937864925.1 uncultured Alphaproteobacteria bacterium
CCAGGACGCCGCCTGGACCCTGCGCGAGGCGGGCAGCCCCGCCGAGCGCTGCGACAAGCTCGACACCGAGGCGACCGAGATCTACACCGCCTGCTCGTTCCAGGACCTGACCGGCCAGCGCACCCGCAAGGTGGTGACGGTGCTGCGTTATCTCGAGAGCCGCATCAGTGCGATGATGGCGATCTGGGGGCTCGACGACGTCGAAGACCTGGCCGCCGCCGCTACCGACCTCCCGGCCGATCCGACCGACGCCCGCCCCGACGCCCATCTCCTCAACGGCCCACAGCTCCAAGGTCGCGGCATCGACCAGGGCGTCGTCGACGACCTCATGTGGTACGACGTCGCCGCCGCCGAGCAGGTGGTGGTCGAAGAGCCCGCGGTCGGCGAGCCGGCACCCGTCACCGCGCCCGACTTCGATCACGCCGAACCCGAGGTTTTCGCAGCCACCGAAGAGCCGCCGGTTCTGATGGCCGAGGCCCGGGCCCCGACGGGTTTCGAAGGCGAGCAGGACGCCGACGTCTTCGCGCCGACGATGCCGGCCGCCACCGTCGTGGACGCGGGCATCGACCTCTCGCAGGCCGACGTCTTCTCGAGCGAGGCCACCGACCGGCTCGCCACGGCGGTACGCGAGCGTCGCACCGACGCGGACGACGACGACCTCTTCGATCCGCAGGATCACACCGCGACCGTCACCGTCGCCGTCGGCAACACCCTGCGCAACGTCGCCATCGAAGCCGCCGCCCATTCGGCGACCGAGGCGGCGCCGGCTCTCGCCGTGATCGAGGTCGAGGACCCGATCGCAGCCCTCACGCCGCAGTCTCGGCTCGTCACGTTCGGCTGAGCGACCGCGCGATCATCGGCGCCCGACCCGGACGCGGGCTTCGGCGTCAGCGTGATGCGGCGAGGCCGGTCACCCGTAGGACGTGAGCGCCCCCGCCAGCAGTGCCGGATCGGCGTTGCCGCCCGACAGCACCACCACCACCGTCTTGCCGGCGACGTCGACGCGGCCCTTCAGCAGTGCCGCCAGCGCCACCGCGCCGCCCGGCTCGAGCGTCAGCTTGTGCTCGATCGCGGCGAAACCCATCGCCTCCAGTGCCTCGTCGTCGGAAACGGCGACGGCGATCGAGCCGCGCGCCCGGTTGACGGCGAAGGTGATCTCGCCCGGCGTCGGCGACAGCAACGCGTCACAGATCGACCCGGACGTCTTGGCATTGGCGACGCGGCGGCCTTCGGAAAGCGAGCGGGCCTGATCCTCGAAACCGGCCGGCTCGACCATCACCACGCGGGCGTTCGGCGCGCCGCGCTCCAACCCGAGCGCGATGCCCGAGGCGAGGCCGCCGCCGCTCGCCGGGGTGAGCACCAGATCGGGCACGAGACCGACGGCAGCGAGATCCTCGACGATCTCGATACCGATGGTGCCCTGCCCGGCGATGACGCGAGCATCGTCGAAAGGATGGACGAGATCGCCGCCAGTCTTCGCCGCCAGATCCACCGTCAGCGCCTCGCGGTCCTCACTCGCCCGGTCGTAGGTGACGACGGTCGCCCCCGACCGCTTCGTCCGGGCGATCTTCAGCGCCGGCGCATCGGCCGGCATCAGGATGGTGGCGTCGACCCCGAGGAGCCGCGCCGCTTCGGCCACACCCTGGGCATGGTTGCCGGAGGAACAGGCGACGACACCCTTCGGCCGCGCTTCTTCCGGAATCTGCGAGATCGCGTTCCAGGCGCCGCGGAACTTGAACGAGCCGGTGCGCTGCAGGCATTCCGGCTTGAGGAACACCCGCGCCCCGGTGAGGGCGTCGAGGAGCGGCGAAGAAAGAAGCGGCGTGCGCACCGCCACGCCCCGCAGGCGCTCGGCGGCAGCGACGACATCGGCATGGATCGGCAGTGGCGGCATCGCAGGATCCCCTTCCGTTTCCCGACAGGGGTAGCCCGCGACCCGCCGACCGGCAAGGGCCGGCACGCAGCCGCTCCGCACACACGACACTCAGTCGAATTCACGCACCGCCCAGGCGGCATAGAGCCGGCACAGTGCGTCGAGGCGGCGATCCTCGTTGTCGGGCAGGCGCCAGTCGCCGGAACTCGCCGCGTCGGTCGAAGCGAAATGGCGCCGCCGCTCGATCGTCGCTCCCTTGGCCGACCGCAGCACCAGCGCCCCGACCATGGTGTCGTCGTTCTCGCCACCGGAACGGTCGAACACCCCGTGCGACGCGCCGCCGACATAGGACGCCAGCCGCACTTCCGAGACCTCGATCACCAGCGCCGGCGCCGCGCCGTCTCCCGGGGTGATCCGTCCGGCGAAGGCCTCGGCGACCGCGATCCGCAACCGATCGGCGACCTTGGCGGCGTAGTTCGACACCCCCTTGGCGGCGAAGGGGCCGGTGTCGACCCGCACATCGCGGAACCGTACCGCCCGAATTGCCGGCTTACCGGCCTCGGCGACGCACCCCCCGAGAGCCGCGAACGCCAGGAGCGCGACGAGGCGCCGTCGATCGAGCCCAACCGTCATGTCGTCTCTCTCCGTCGCCGGCCTGCCGTCGTCACCGCGCCCTGAGCGCATGGAAGTGGCCGAGCAGTCCGAGCGTCGAGCCGTCGCGGCCGGTCGCCGGTGTCTTGCCCTCGACCATCGGCAACAGCTCGTTGGCCAACTGCTTGCCGAGTTCGACGCCCCATTGATCGAAGGAATTGACGTCGAAGATCACACCTTGGACGAACACCTTGTGCTCGTAGAGGGCAAGGAGCCGCCCGAGAGTGAAGGGATCGAGGCGGCGATACATCAGCATGTTGGTCGGCCGGTTGCCGGGGAAGACCTTGTGCGGCGTGAGCGCGTCGATCGCCGCCTTCGCCATACCCGCCTTCTCGAGCTCGGCCCGCACCGCCCGCTCGTTCTTGCCCACCATCAGCGCCTCGGTCTGGGCGAGACAGTTGGCGACGAGTTTGACGTGATGATCCCCCAGCGCCTCGTGTGGCTCGGCGGCGACGAGGAAGTCGGCCGGGACGATGTCGGTGCCCTGGTGGATGAGCTGGAAGAAGGCGTGTTGGCCGTTGGTGCCCGGTTCACCCCAGACGATCGGTCCGGTCGGCCCCGCCACCGCCTTGCCGCTCTTCTTCACCCGCTTGCCGTTCGATTCCATGTCGAGCTGCTGCAGATGCGCCGCGAAACGCGACAGCCGCTGATCGTAGGGCAGCACCGCATGGGTCGGGAATCCCATGACGTTGCGATACCAGATCCCGATCAGCGCCAGGATCACCGGCAGGTTGCGGCCGAGCGGTGCCTCGAGGAAATGGTCGTCCATCGCCGCCCCGCCGGCGAGGAAGTCGCGGAAGCCCTTCTCGCCGACGGCGATCATCACCGGCAGGCCGATCGCCGACCACACCGAATAGCGCCCGCCGACCCAGTCCCAGAAGCCGAAGGTGCGATCCTCGGCGATGCCGAAGGCGGTGACCTTGGGGATGGCGGTCGAAATCGCGGCGAAATGCGCCCCGACCGCCGCCTCGCCGAGCGTCCCGGCGATCCAGGCCCGCGCCGAGCCGGCGTTGGTCATCGTCTCCAGCGTGGTGAAGGTCTTGGAGGCGACGAGGAACAGCGTCGTCGCCGGATCGAGTGTCGTCACGGTGTCGTGGATGTGGGCCCCGTCGACGTTGGAGACGAAGTGGACCCGCGGCCCGTCGTGATGGGGCCGCAGTGCCGTCGTCACCATCACCGGCCCGAGGTCGGAGCCGCCGATGCCGATGTTGACGACGTCGGTGAAGCGCTTGCCCGTCGCCCCGACGATCGCCCCCGATCGCACCTTCTCGGCGAAGATGCCCATCTTCACCAACACGTCCTCGACCTCGGCGGTGACGTCCCGGCCGTCGGTGGCATAGGCGCGTCTACGCCCCGGATTGCGCAGCGCCACGTGCAACACGGCGCGCCCCTCGGTGGCGTTGATCGCCTCGCCGGCGAACATCCGCGCCCGCCAGCCTTCGACGTCGGCGGCCTTGGCCAGGCCGACGAGGAGCTCCATCGTCTCGGCGGTGATCCGGTTCTTCGAATAGTCGAGCAGGAGATCGTCGAGGGTGAGCGAGAACCGCGCGAAGCGATTCGGGTCGGCGGCGAAGAGATCGCGCATGTGGACCGATTCCACCGTGCGCAGATGGGCCCTGAGAGCCTGATAGGCGGTGTCGCGAGTGGCGGTCATGGCTCGGATCTTTCCGTGCCCCTCGGCTCGCGCCGGGCGCGCGCGAAGAGGGAGTGAGGCGCCCCTCGGCCGGCGCCGAAGCCGGCGTTCGCCTCAGAACGCCTTGAAGGTGATCAACGTCTTGGTGTCGACGATGCCGGGGATCGGATGCACCTTCTCGTTGACGAAATGGCCGATGTCGGTCGTGTCGTCGACGTAGAACTTGACGATCAGGTCGTGGTCGCCGGCGATCGAATAGATCTCCGAGGCGATCTCGGCGTCCGCCAGTGCGGTCGCCACCTGATAGGACTTGCCCAACTGGCACTTGATGAGGACGAAGAAGGGTTTCATCGGTTCCGTCTCGGCTCGGCTCGCCCCGGCAGTCGATCAGAAGCGGCGCGGAAGGGCAAGTGGGGCGACCCCGCACCGCGGTGGACGACGTTGTCGCGGCCGCACCCTTCGGCCGACGCCGCTCGCCTCTTGCCAAGCCGGGTTCGCCGTCTTAACTGTCGTCCATCTCATGGGGGTGCCCGGCGCGGACCGGGCTGAGAGGCGACGCCAACCCCTCGAACCTGATCCGGGTCGTACCGGCGGAGGGATTGAGATGACGCGCGAAGACACTTCCCCCTCTCCCGCCCCGGCCGCCTCGCGCGGAGCGCATCCGACCGCCTCACGCGGAGCGCTTCCGACGGCTCTGCGCATCGCCGAGATCGCCGAGCGTCTGCGTACCCGCCGCCCGCGCATCCACGTGCTGACGTCGCCGGTCGCCCAGACCTTCACCGCCAACATGCTGCTGGCGATCGGCGCCGAGCCGTCGATGACCACCTCGCCCGAGGAGGTCCCGGCCTTCGTCGCCGCCGCCGACGGCCTGCTGATCAACCTCGGCATGCTCGATCGGGTGCGCCGCGACGCCTCGCTCACCGCCATCGAAGTGGCCAAGGACGCCGGCGTGCCCTGGGTACTCGATCCGGTGAAGATCGAAGTGTCGCCGCCGCGGCTCGATTTCGCTCGCCGCCTGATCGAACTCGAACCGGCCCTCGTCCACGCCAACCGCGCCGAGTTCCTCGGCCTTTCCGGGATCGAGGCGGCGGAGAGCGCGGTGCGCGACTATGCCGTCCACACCCTCTCCACCCTGGTGGTGACCGGCGAGGTCGACATCGTCACCGACGGCTCCCATCTCGTCCGCGTCGACAACGGCCATCCGCTGATGGATCGCGTCACCGCCATGGGCTGCGCCGCCACGGCGATCGCCACCGCCTTCCGCGCGGTCGAACCCGATCCGATCCTCGCCGCCACCGCCGCGCTCGTCGCCGTCGGTGTCGCCGGCGAGATGGCCGCCGCCTCGGCCGCCGGTCCGGGCACCTTCGCGGTCGAGATCGTCGATGCGCTCTACGCCCTCGATGCCGAAACCCTGACGGAGCGAGCCCGCATCCGATGAGAGCCGACATCCGCCTCCACGCCATCCTCGATCCGACCCGGACCCGCGGCCGCTCGCTCACCGAGATGACGCGCGCCGCGATCGCCGGCGGTGCCACCCTGCTCCAGTACCGCGACAAGGACGCGCCGACCTGGACGATGATGGCCCGCGCCCGCGAGATCCTCGCCGCGGCGGACGGCTGCGGCGTACCGGTGATCGTCAACGACCGCGTCGACGTCGCCCTCGCCGCGGCCGCTCACGGCGTCCACGTCGGCCAGGACGACATGCACCCCGACGACGCCCGCCGCCTGCTCGGCCCCACCGCCATCGTCGGCCGCACCGTGAAGTCGCTCGACCACGTCGCGGCGATGCCGCTCGACGCCGTCGACTACGTCTGCATCGGCGGCGTCTTCGCCACCGCCTCCAAGGACAACCCCGACCCGCCGGTCGGCCTCGACGGCCTCGCCCGTCTCGTCGCCGCGATGAAGGCGCGCCGCGCCGATCTACCGGTCGGCGCCATCGCCGGCATCACGCTGGCGAACACCCCCGACGTGATCGCGGCGCAAGCCGACGGTATCGCCGTCATCTCCGAGATCTTCATGGCCGACGACCCGGCCGCCGCGGCCCGCGCCCTGCGCACCGCCGTCGACACCGCGCTCGCGACGCGACGACAGGAGGCCCGCCGATGACCGCGATCGCGCTGACCATCGCCGGCTCCGACTCGGGTGGCGGTGCCGGCATCCAGGCCGACCTCAAGACCTTCTCCGCCCTCGGCGTCTACGGTGCCAGCGTGATCACCGCACTGACCGCCCAGAACACCCGCGGCGTGACCGCCGTCCACGACGTGCCGCCCGCCTTCATCGCCGCCCAGATCGATGCGGTCTTCTCCGACATCCCCGTCGACGCGGTGAAGATCGGGATGCTGTCGCAGGCCCCGGTGATCCGCACGGTGCGCGACGGGCTCGATCGCTGGAAGGTCGAGAAGGTGGTGCTCGATCCGGTGATGGTGGCGACCTCCGGCGACCTGTTGCTGGTACCCGAGGCGGTGGCGACGCTGCGCGAGCTGTTGCTGCCGCGCGCCACGATCATCACCCCCAACCTGCACGAGGCCGCCCGCCTCACCGGCCGGCCGCTCGCCGAGAATCGCGCCGCGATGCAGGATCAGGCCGAGATTCTGCGCGACCTCGGTGCCCGCGCCGTGCTGATCAAGGGCGGTCACGGCTCGGGGGTCGACGCCGAAGATCTGCTGCTGACCGCCGACGGTCCGCAGTGGTTCACGGCGCGTCGCCACCCGACGACCAACACCCACGGCACCGGCTGCACCCTGTCCTCGGCGATCGCCGCCGGCCTGGCACTCGGGCTCGACCTCGTCCAGGCGGTCCGCGCCGCCAAGGCCTATCTCACCGCCGCCATCCGCTCCGCCGACCGCCTGAAGATCGGCCGAGGCCACGGCCCGGTCGACCATTTTCACGCCTGGTGGCCGAGCTGAGACGGGAGAGGACTTCGGCAGCGCCGCGCCCCCCTCCCTGTCCCTCCCCCTCGAGGGGGAGGGACAGGGAGGGGGGAAGGATCGAGGTGATCGCCACACCGTATTCGCGGTGAGCTCCGACCGACCAGCCGCATCGGCGCTCGTGAGGTCCTCGCTCTCACCACACCGTCCCCTCCCCCCTGGAGGGGGAGGGACAGGGAGAGGGGGGCTTAGCCTCGCGACCGGACCACGCTTCGCTTCGACCGACCCCGAACGCCCCGGCACCTGCGCCGAAACCACGGAAGAACCGATGACCGCCTCCCGCCGCTCCGCTCTGAAGGCCTCCCTCGCCGCTCTCGGCGCCGCGACGCTCGCCACCCCGGCCATCGCCTCCGGCCGCATCGAGTGGAAGATGGTCACCTCCTGGCCGAAGAACCTGCCCGGCCCCGGCGTCTCCGCCGAACGCCTCGCCCAGGCGATCGGCCGTCTCTCCGACGGCCGGCTGACGGTGAGGGTCTTCGCCGCCGGTGAGTTGGTCCCGCCGCTCGAGTGTTTCGATGCGGTCGGCGGCGGCACCGCCGAGATGGCCCACACCGCCTCGCTCTACTGGGCCGGCAAGATGCCCGCCGCGCCGCTCTATACCTCGGCGCCCTTCGGCCTCACCCCGCTCGAACACCTCTCCTGGGTCGATCACGGCGGCGGACAGGCGCTGTGGGACGAACTCTACGCCCCCTTCGGCGTCAAACCCTTCATGGCCGGCAACACCGGCATCTCGATGGCCGGCTGGTTCCGCCGTCCGGTCGAGCATCTCGACGACGTCAAGGGGCTGAAGATCCGCATCGTCGGCCTCGGCGGCGAGGTCTGGCGGCGCATGGGCGCGACCCCGGTGGCGCTCCCCCCCGGCGAGGTCTTCCCGGCCTTCCAGTCCGGCGTCGTCGATGCTGCCGAACTCCTCGCCCCCCACTCCGACCTCGCCGTCGGCCTCCACCGGGTGACCAGGCTCTATTACGGCCCCGGCTTCGACAAACCCAACGGCACCGGCGAGGCGCTGGTCGCCAAGAAGGCCTACGAGGCGCTGCCGGACGATCTGAGAGCGATCGTCGCCGCCGCCTGCCGCGACGAGCACGCGACCGCATTGGGGCAGGCCGAGTGGATGAACGCCCTGGCGCTCGAGACCCTCACCGGCACCCACGGCGTCGAACTGCGACAGATGCCGGCGGACGTCCTCGCCCGCGCCCGCTCGGTCGCCGAGGAACTCTACGCCGAGATCGCCGCCAAGGACCCGCTCTCCGCCCGCATCGTCGAGGGCTACCGCCGGGCGCGGAGCAAGAGCGCCGGCTGGTCGGCCGCCAATCTCGCCCATTTCCTGCCGTCGCGCAGCGGCTGATCGAGGCGCTTCGTCACCGATGTCATGAAACCGTGATCGGACTCGTGTTCCTGGGGATCGAGATCGACGACCGGGACATGACCGATGACGGCCCGAGCCGAGACGAAGGATTTCCGCGCCATCTTCCTCTCCGATATCCACCTCGGAACGAGGGGATGTCAGGCGGACCTCTTGATCGACTTCCTCAAGTACCATGAGGCGGAGACGATCTACCTCGTCGGCGACATCGTCGACGGTTGGCGCCTGCGCCGCTCCTGGCATTGGCCGCAGGCCCACAACGACGTGGTGCAGAAGCTCCTGCGCAAGGGTCGCAAGGGCGCCCGCATCGTCTACGTGCCCGGCAACCACGACGAGTTCCTGCGCGACTACGGCGGCATCCACTTCGGCGTCGTCGAGGTGGTCGAGGAGTGCTTCCACGACACCGCCGACGGCCGCCGCCTGCTCGTCCTCCACGGCGACCGCTTCGACGTGGTGGTGCGCAACGCCAAGTGGATCGCCCATCTCGGCGACTGGGCCTACACCGCCGCGCTGGGCGTCAACACGGTGTTCAACGCGATCCGCCGTCGCCTCGGCTTCCCCTATTGGTCACTGTCCGCCTGGGCCAAGCTCAAGGTGAAGAACGCCGTCAACTTCATCGGCGACTTCGAGCAGACCCTGGTCGCGGAAGCCGTTCGGCTCGGCGTCGACGGCGTGATCTGCGGCCACATCCATCATGCATCGATCCGCGACATCGACGGCGTCACCTACATGAACACCGGTGACTGGGTGGAGAGCTGTACCGCCATCGTCGAACACCTCGACGGCACCTTCGAGGTCGTGGTCTGGCAACAGCCGGAGACGCGAGCGCACCCGCCGGTGGCCGAACCGAAGGTGCTCGTCGCCGCATGAAGAAGCTGCTCGTCGTCACCGATGCCTGGCATCCGCAGATCAACGGCGTCGTCCGCTCGCTGGAACGGCTGGGGGAAGAGCTCGAGAAACTCGACCTCCGCGTCGAGTTCCTCACCCCGCAGCTCTACCGCACCCTGCCGATGCCGACCTATCCGGAGATCCGCCTCTCACTCACCCACGGCCGGGAGATCCGGCGGCGGATCGAACGCATCGCCCCCGACTACGTCCACATCGCCACCGAGGGCCCCCTCGGCCTGATGGCGCGCCGCGCCGCCCTCGACATCCGTTCGCCCGGCTACACCACCAGCTACCACACCCGCTTTCCGGAATACCTCGCCGCCCGCTTCCCCGTTCCGCAGAGCTGGACCTACGCGGCACTGCGCCGCTTCCACAACGCCGGCCTCGGCTGCATGGTGGCGACGGCGAGCCTGGAGAAGGACCTCGCGGCGCGCGGCTTTTCGAACCTGATGCGCTGGTCGCGCGGCGTCGACACGACGCTCTTCCACCCGCGCGCCACCCGCGTCCACGACCTACCCCGGCCGATCTTCCTCAACGTCGGCCGTGTCGCGGTGGAGAAGAACCTCGAGGCCTTTCTCTCCCTCGACCTGCCGGGCTCCAAGCTGGTGGTCGGCGACGGCCCACAGCTCGCCGAGTTGAAACGGAAATATCCGACGGTGCATTTCCTCGGCACCAAGACCGGCGAGGATCTCGCCGCCACCTACGCCGACGCCGACGTCTTCGTCTTCCCCTCGCTCACCGACACCTTCGGCAACGTCGTCGTCGAGGCGCTGGCCTCCGG
>CALMFH010000046.1 GCA_937864925.1 uncultured Alphaproteobacteria bacterium
CGCCGATGCACCAGATCCCGGTCGGGCCGGTGCATGCCGGCATCATCGAGCCGGGCCATTTCCGCTTCACCGCCAACGGCGAGACCGTGGTCCGCCTGGAGGAGCGCCTCGGCTGGGTCCACAAGGGCATCGAGGGGCTGATGATCGGCGCCGAGGTCGAGCGCGCCGCCAGGATCGCCGCCCGCGTCTCCGGCGACGCCACCGTCGCCTGGTCGCTCGCCTTCGCCCGCGCCGTCGAGGCCGCCGCCGACATCACCGTTCCGAAACGCGCCGAGTGGCTGCGCGCCGTGATGGCCGAGATGGAGCGAGTGGCCAACCACCTCGGTGATTTCGGCGCCATCTGCAACGACGCCGCCTTCTCGCAGATGCTGAGCCGCTGTGGCCAGCTGCGCGAGCGCGTGTTGCGCACCGCCGAAGCCGCCTTCGGTCATCGCCTGATGATGGATCGGGTGGTGCCGGGCGGCACCGCCGTCGACCTCGCCGATCCCCGGCCGATCGCCGAGATGGTGGCGGCGGTGCGTGCCGGTTTCGCGCCGCTGATCCAGCTCTACGACAACACGGTGTCGCTGCTCGACCGCACCGTGACCACCGGGCGCCTCGATCCGGCCCTCGCCCGCGTCTGGCGCCCCGGCGGCCATGTCGGCCGCGCCTGTGGTCGGCGGTTCGACAGCCGCCGGCTGCCGGGCTACCCGCCCTACGACGCGCTGCGCTTCGACGTGCCGGTGCGCGAGACCGGCGACGTCGACGGCCGGGTGTGGATCCGCATCGACGAGATCGGCGAGAGCCTGAAGATGATCGACCAGCTCCTCGCGGGAATGCCCGGCGGCCCGCACCGGGTCGAGGCGCCGACGACCGGAGCCGACGGCCGCGAGGGTGCCGCCCTCACCGAAGCCTTCCGCGGCGACGCCTTCCTGTGGCTGCGCCTCGACGGTGACGGCCGCATCGCCCGCGCCCATCTCCGCGACGCCTCGGTGTTCCAGTGGCCGCTGCTCGAGGCGGCGATCGCCTACAACATCGTCGCGGACTTCCCGCTGCTCAACAAGTCGTTCAACTGCTCCTATTCGGGCCACGATCTGTGAGGGCCGTCCGATGAAGTTCCTCGTCGAGAGCCTCATGCGCCGCCCTGTGACCGAGAAGCCCCCCGCCGCCGACGACGCGGCACTCGTCGAACTCGGCCGCTGCCTCGATGCCGTCGCCCACCGCCGCCTCGGCCGGTCGCTGGCCATCCGCGAGGTCGACGCCGGCTCGTGCAACGGCTGCGAACTCGAGATCCATGCGCTGAACAACGCCTATTACGACCTCGAGCGCTTCGGCCTGCGCTTCGTCGCCTCGCCGCGTCACGCCGACGTGCTGATGGTCACCGGTCCGGCGACCCGCAACATGCGCGAGGCGCTGGAGCGTACCCTTGCCGCCACCCCCGATCCGAAATGGGTGGTGGCGGTCGGCGACTGCGCCTTCGACGGCGGCGTCTTCGCCGGCTCCTACGCGATCTGCGGCGGCGTCGATGCGGTGATCGCGGTCGATCTCCACATCAAGGGCTGTCCGCCGTCGCCGCGCGCCCTGCTCGAGGGGCTGATCGCGCTCATCGAGAAGAGCGCCTGAGGCGGCCGCCGGCGACGCCGTGTCGTCGAGCGTCCGCCCCGGACGGTGCCGCGCGGCCGCGGCGGATCGCCACCGCCGTCGCGGTGGACGGGGTCGCCGCCGGTTGTTAGCCTTCCGAACCGTCACCGACCCGCCACGGCGCGGTCGCCGTCGAGGGCTGCCATGCGGATCTTCCTCATCGAGGACACGCGCGATGTGGCCGAGGCGATCGTCGATCGCTTCGAGCGCGACGGCCATGCGGTCGACTGGGAGGCGGACGGCGAGGCGGCGAGCGAGATCCTCGACTACACGCCCTACGACCTCGTCATTCTCGACGTGAACCTGCCGCGCAAGAGCGGCTTCGAGATCCTGCAAGGGCTGCGGGCGGCCGGCAACGCCGTTCCGGTGCTGGTGCTCACCGCCCGCTCCGAGGTCGACGACCGGGTCGGCGCCCTCGATCTCGGCGCCGACGACTATCTGGTCAAGCCCTTCGACTTCCGCGAGCTGGAGGCCCGCGCCCGCGCCCTGCTGCGCCGACATGCCGGCGGTGCATCGAACGAGATCCGGGTCGGCGACCTCGTCGTCGATCGCTCGTCGCGCACCGTGCGGATCGGCTCGCGCGAGGTGAGCCTGAAACGCCGCGAACTGACCCTGCTCGAGATCCTCGCCTCGCGACCGGGCAAGGTCTTCACCAAGGAGGAACTGCTCGACCAGCTCTTCGGCTTCGACGAGGCACCCGGCGCCAATGCCGTCGAACTCTACGTGGCGCGTCTGAGGCGCAAGCTCGAGGGGGCGCGGGCCGAAGTGGTGACGCTGCGCGGCCTCGGCTATCGGTTGGTCGCCCATGCGCCGGCGTGAACCGTCGCTCTTCCGCCGTCTGGTGCTGGCGATCGGCGCGGTGCTGGCGGCCGTCGCCGTGGCGCTCGTCGCCGCCGCCTGGAGTTGGGGCCGCACCGCCGCCGACGAGGCCTACGACCGCGTGCTGATCGGCGCGGCGCTGCAGATCGCCGAGGCGGTGGCGGTGGAGGACGAGCGGCTGGTGGTCGATCTGCCGGTCGCCGCCTTCGAGATGCTGGCGCTCGCCGAACAGGACCGCGTCTTCTATCGTGTGATCGGCGTCGACGGGGCGACCATCACCGGCGCCGACGATCTCGACGTCGGTGGAGCCCTCGACCGCGCTCGACGCGGGCCACTGGTCGCGATCGGACGCCATCTCGGCGAGTCGGTGCGCATCGCCGTCGTCTCGCGTGCCGTCGCCGATCCGGCGGTCTCCGGCCGCGTCCACGTGCTGGTGGCGCAGACCGAGGGGGCCCGTGCCGCGCTCGCCCGCAGGTTGGCGTTGCAGGTCGTCGGACTGGCGGCGGGGCTGGGGCTCGCCGGCCTGATCGGTGCCGTCGTCGCCGTCCGCGTCGGCCTGGCACCGCTGCAACGGGTGACCCAGGCACTCGACGACCGCGACCCCAACGATCTCACCGCCTTCGACGTCGCCATGCCCAAGGAACTGCGACCCTTCGCCGGGGCCATCAACCACTTCATGGACCGACTCACCGGACGCATGGCCCTGCTGCAGCGCTTCATCGCCGACGCCGCCCATCAGATTCGTACGCCGCTCACCGCGCTGACCGCCCAGATCGACCTGTTGTCGCGCGGCGACTTCGAGGGCCGCGACCGCGATCGCGTCCAACGTATCCGAGACCGCGCCGACGAACTCGGCCGCCTCACCAATCAGATCCTCAGCCATGCCATGGTGATCCATCGCACCGACACCATCGGCTTCGTCGACGTCGACGTCGTGGCGGTGGCCCGGCGCGCCCTGCGCGAGGCGGTACCGGCCTCGCTCGCCCGCGACGTGGTGGTGGCGCTCGAGGCGCCGGACCACGAGGTCGTCGTCTCCGGCGAACCGGTCAGCCTGCGCGAGGCGCTCGCCAACGTCGTCGACAACGCCATCCGTCACGGTGCACCCGGCCGCCTGACGGTGCGGGTCCTCGAACCCGACTCGGCGACGGTGGTGGTCGAGGTGGAGGACGACGGCCCCGGCATCCCGCCGAGCGCCTGGGAACGGGTGACCACCCGCTTCGGTGCGCCGACTTCCGGGGTCGACGGCACCGGCCTCGGCTTCGCCATCGCCGCCGAGGTGTGCCGCGCCCACGGTGGCGGCCTCGACTTCCGCGCCCCCGGCCCGGGCGGCTTCACCGTCGTCCTGCGGCTGGCACGGGGCGGCGGCGAAGCGAAGGAGGCGGCATGAGAGGGCGCGCGATTCTTTCCGCCGTGGCGGCTCTCCTCGTGGTGACGATCCTTCCGGCGACGGGCGGGGCGCGGGCAGCGGAGCACACGTTGTTCCCGGCGCCGGCGGGCGAGCGCGCCCGTATCGTCGTGCGCGCCGCCGCCGACCTCACGGTGATGCGGCCGCTGATCCGCGACTTCCAGGCACTGCGCCCCGAGGTGACGGTCGACTACCACGACTACGTCACCAACGACCTCTTCGACGAGGCCGCCGCCGCCTGTCGCACCGGTGCCCCGCATGCCGATCTGCTGCTCTCCTCGGCCGTCGACCATCTCGTCGAACTGGCCAATCGCGGCTGCGCCGCCGCCCATCGCGGCGGAGCGGGAGCCGCCCTGCCGGCTTGGGCGAAATGGCGCGACGAGGTCTTCGGCTTCACCCTGGAGCCGGCGGTGATCGTCTACAACCGCGACCTGCTCGCTCCCGACCTGGTGCCGGCGAGCCATCATCATCTGGCCGAGATCCTGCGCACCCGCGCCGATCTCTTCCGCGGCCGGGTCGGCACCTACGACATTCGCCTGTCCGGCATCGGCTATCTCTACGCCTTCTTCGACCTCCTGCAGACCGGAACCACCTACGGCCGGCTCCTGGAGAGCATGGGTCGGGTCGGCACGGTGCTGCGCTGCTGCACCGATCAGGTGCTCGACGGGGTGGCGCGCGGCGAATTGCTGATCGGTTACAACCTGCTCGGCTCCTACGCCTATGCCCGGATGAAGGCGGGGGCGCCGATCGGCATCGTCCTGCCGCGCGACTACACCCTGGTGCTGGCGCGCGGCGCCATGCTGCCGAAACACGGCGCCGGTGGCGACGGCGCCGCCTTCCTCGACCATCTCCTGTCGCCGCGCGGTCAGGCGGTCGGCCGCGACGAAGCCTTCCACTTCTCCGCCGACGGCGCCCTGCCGCCCGGTGTCGAAGGCCCCGCCTCGATGCTCGGGTCCGGCGCCGGCCGGCCGATCGCCATCGGCCCGGCGCTGCTCCTCACCCAGGACCGGATGCGGCGGGCTCGCTTCATCGCCGACTGGAGCCGGTCGATGATCGACATGTACGCGAGCGGCGCCCGCTGACCCCGCCGGGCCGGCATCACAACGCTTCGGTACCTTCGATGGCGATACCGAAACCCTCGAGCCCGACGTAGCGGCGGGTGCGCGACGAGATCAGGCGGATCGAGGCGACGCCGAGATCCTTCAGGATCTGCGCGCCGATGCCGATCTCGCGCCAGTTCTCCGCCCGGCTCGACGCCGAAGCGTGGGCCTCGATCTCCGCCGCCGCCAGCGGATCGGCACCCTTCTCCGCCGGCCGCGCCGGCTTGGCGACGCCGACCGATCCCTCGCGCAGATAGACGATGACTCCGCGGCCCTCCCTCGCCATCCGCTCCATCAACCGATCGATCGACCGAGCCCTACCGAAGACGTCGTCGGCGACCGATTCGAGATGGAGGCGCACCGGGACGGAACGACCGTCGCGGATGTCGCCGAAGACGATCGCGAGGTGATGCATCGGATCGAACGGCGTAGAATAGGAGACGGCGCGGGCCCGGCCCGCCGCGGTGTCGACGTCGAACTCCTCGACCCGCTCGACCAGCCGCTCGTTGCGCTGGCGATAGGCGATGAGATCGGCGACCGAGACGATGGCGAGGCCGTGCTCCTCGGCGAACTTCGCCACGTCGGGGCCGCGCTTCACCGTGCCGTCGTCGTTGACCAGTTCGCAGATGACCCCGACCGGCGGCAGCTTGGCCAGCCGGCAGAGATCGACCGCCGCCTCGGTGTGCCCGGAGCGCATCAGCACGCCGCCGTCCTTGGCGATCAACGGGAAGACGTGGCCGGGGCGGACGAAGTCCATCGGCCCGACGTTCGGGTTGGCGAGCGCCCGGGCGGTGTTGCAGCGCTCCTCGGCCGAGATGCCGGTGGTCAGGCCGTGGCGATAGTCGATGGTGACGGTGAAGGCGGTGCCCAGCGGCGCGTCGTTGGCGGCGATCATCGGCTCCAGATGGAGTTTGCGGGCGAGATCGCGCGGGATCGGCGTGCAGACGATGCCCGAGGTGTGGCGGACGATGAAGGCGAGCTTCTCCGGGGTCGCATGGACCGCGGCGACGATCAGATCGCCCTCGTTCTCGCGGTCGTCGTCGTCGGTCACCACCACGATTTCGCCGCGCTCGAAGGCACGCAGCGCCGCGGCGACACGGGACTGGTTCATCATCGTCTCCTCGAGGGCCTTGGAGCGGGGGGCGAGGCCCAGAAAATCGTCGGGGGTGACCGCCCCGCGGGTGGCGCGGGCGACCTTCTCGGCCGTCTCGCGCGAGATCCACACGGTCGGGTCGTTGCACAATGCGGTGACCATCGCCGGCGACAGACCGACGCGCCGCGCGAAGGCGCTACGCGATTCCTTGGTCCGGGCGAGCCATTGGTCGAGGCGCATGGCGCGACTTTAGGCGACGCACACTTCAGTGACAATGAAAAATCGCCGAAGCTGATCTGCGAGTGAAAGGCGGCGCACGGGTTCATCGCGCGCGATCCCCTCAACTCCGTGCCGGGGAGGCGGCCCGGGCAACCGGGTCGGAGGGGGCGCCTTCGCGGGCGAGGGGGCGCTCGAAGCACAGACCCCTCCCCGACCCTCCCCCGTGAGGGAGAGGGAGCTCTCGACCGTCCTACTGCCGCACCACCCCCTCGACCGCCTCGAGCCGGAAGGCGGCGGCCATCAGAGCGCGGGTGTAGGCGGTGGTCGGCCGCTCGAAGATCTCGGCCGCCGGCCCCTGCTCGACCACCTTGCCGTCCTTCATCACCACCACCTCGTTGGCGAGCGCCTTCACCACCTTGAGGTCGTGACTGATGAAGAGATAGGCGAGCCCGTGCTTCGCCTGCAGATCGCGCAACAGGTCGACCACCTGCGCCTGCACCGACATGTCGAGGGCCGAGGTCGGCTCGTCGAGCATGACGAACTTCGGCTCCAGGATCATGGCACGGGCGATCGAGATGCGCTGCCGCTGGCCACCGGAGAATTCGTGCGGATAGCGATGACGCGTCTCCGGGTCGAGGCCGACCTCGGTCAACACCCGCACCACCTCGGCGTCACGCGCCGCGGGGGTGAGCTCCGGCCGGTGTACCTCGAGCCCCTCGGCGACGATGTCGGCGACCGACATGCGGGGGCTGAGCGAGCCGAACGGGTCCTGGAACACCACCTGCATGTCGCGCCTGAGCGGCCGGATCGCCTTGCGCCCGAGGCCCTGGACGTCGCGGCCGAGCACGACGATGCGGCCCTCCGACGGCAACAGCCGCAGCAGCGCCAGACCGAGCGTCGTCTTGCCCGAGCCGCTCTCGCCGACGATGCCGACCGTCTCCCCGGCGCGGAGCCGTACCGAGACGCCGTCGACCGCCTTGACGTGGTCGACGGTGCGCTTGAGGAAGCCGCGCTTGATCGGGAACCACACCTTGAGGTCCTCGACCGCGGCGACCACCGGGCGGGACGAGTCGGAGGCCGGTGGCTCGCCCTTGGGTTCGGCGGCGAGGAGTTTTCGGGTGTAGTCGTGCCGCGGGGTCGCGAAGAGGTCGGCCGTCGCCCCCGCCTCGACGATGCGGCCACCGGTCATGACACAGGTCACGTCGGCGAACTTGCGGACGATGCCGAGATCGTGGGTGATGAACAGGATCGCCATGCCCATGCGGTCGCGGATCTCGGCGAGGAGTTTCAGGATCTGTGCCTGGACGGTGACGTCGAGGGCGGTCGTCGGCTCGTCGGCGATCAGCAGATCCGGCTCGTTGGCGAGCGCCATGGCGATCATGACGCGTTGCCGTTGGCCGCCGGAGAGCTGATGCGGATAGGCGCCGAGGCGGTCGCTCGCGCGCTGGATACCGACCGCTTCGAGCAGCTCCAACACCTTCACCCGCGCCGAGGCGCCGACGAGGCCGCCATGGACCTCGAGGATCTCCGCCACCTGCCGCTCCACCGAATGCAGCGGATTGAGCGAGGTCATCGGCTCCTGGAAGATCATGGTGATGTCGGCGCCGCGCACCGAGCGCAGCCGCGCCTCGTCCGCCTTCAGGAGATCGGTGCCCTTGAACAGGATCTCGCCGGTGGGGTGAGACGCCGCCGGGTAAGGCAGCAGCCGTGGGATCGACAGGGCGGTGACCGACTTGCCGGACCCCGACTCGCCGACCAGCGCCAACGTCTCGCCGGCGCGGATGTCGAAGGAGACGCGATCGACGGCGAGATTGACCCTGCCGCCCTGGCGGAAGGCGACGGAGAGATCGCGGACGGAGAGGAGGGGGGCGGTCAAGCGATGGGATCTCCGGCTTCGATGGCCTCGAGTGAGACGAGTCTCATGCTCGGCGGGAGACGAATCCCGGTATCGGACGACAGAAAGACCTTGCAGCCGGATGTGACGGCGGTGGCGACATGGATGGCGTCCATGCCCTTGTTGCCGACCGTCGCACGAACCGTGGTGCTGGTTCGGAGGATCTCCCGTGTGATCGGCAGCACTTCGATCAATGCGTCGCCAGCCAACAGCGTCTCGTAGGCCGCAATCAGATCCTGTCGATCCAGGCGTGTCGGAACCACCAGGACTTCGGCAAGGGTCAATTCGCTGGTCACCAACCGCCGCCGACCGAATTCGCCGTTCTCGACGACACGAAGCAGAAGCGGCTCGGAGCCTTCGACGAAGCGGATGAAGAAGTTGGTGTCGAGATAGACCCGCATGAGGTCATTCGTCCCGCAGGTCACGAACGCGGCGAACGGCTTCTTCGATCGAGACGTTCATGTCCCGGCCGACCCCGGCCAGCGCTCTGATGCGTCGTGCGGCGGCGCTGCGAGCGGCATCGACCGCGCCGATGTCCTCCACCACCACTCGCACACGATGCGTCGGGTCGATGTCGCCGCGTAGGCTCTCGGGTAGGTCGCCGGCCGTCAGCTCTCGATGGATCACCCTGGTCATCGCCGCATCTCCTCGCCTCATCCTACCACGATCCTCACCCGAAGGTCTTTCTGGGATCGAAGGCGTCGCGGACGGCTTCGCCGACGAAGATCAACAGGCTCAACATCAGCGAGATCATGACGAAACCGGTGAGGCCGAGCCACGGGGCCTGGAGATTGTTCTTGCCCTGCGCCAAGAGCTCGCCGAGCGACGGCGAGCCGGGCGGCAGGCCGAAGCCGAGGAAGTCGAGCGAGGTCAGCGTGGTGATCGAGCCGTTGAGGATGAAGGGCATGAAGGTCAGCGTCGCCACCATGGCGTTGGGCAGCAGGTGGCGCCACATGATGCGGGCGTTGCCGACCCCCAGCGCCCGGGCGGCGCGGACGTATTCGAAGTTGCGGGCGCGCAGGAACTCGGCCCGCACCACCCCGACGAGGCTGGTCCAGGAGAACAGCAGCAGGATGCCGAGCAGGATCCAGAAGGTCGGCACGAACATCGAGGAGATGATCAAGAGCAGATAGAGGCTCGGCAGCGAGCCCCAGATCTCCATGAAGCGTTGGAACGCGAGATCGACGCGCCCGCCGAAATAGCCCTGTACCGCGCCGGCCGCCACGCCGATGGCGGAGGAGAAGACGGCGAGCACCAGACCGAACAGCACCGAGATGCGGAAGCCGTAGAGGATGCGGGCGGCGACGTCGCGGGCCTGGTCGTCGGTGCCGAGCCAGTTCCAGTTGCCCAGCGTGCAACCGGGGTCGTCGACGCCCTTCGGATAGCGCTCGCAGCGCTTCTCCTTCGAATACATCCACGACGGCTTGGCCGGCGCCGGATCGGGGATCTCGTTGTTCGGGGTGTTGTAGGCGTAGCGGATCGGCGGCCAGATCATGAAGCCGTTGGCCTCGATCTCGTCGCGGATCACCGGATCGCGATACTGGGTCTGCGGCAGGAAGCCGCCGAACTTCTCCTCCGGATAGTCCGTCACCAGCGGCGACAGCACCTCGCCCTTGTAGACGATCAGGATCGGCCGATCGTTGGCGATCAGCTCGGAGAACAGCGACACGCCGAAGAGGACCAGGAAGATCACCAGCGACCACGACCCACGCCGATTGGCGCGGAAGTTGGCGAGGCGGCGGGCGTTGAGTTGGCTGAGGCGATCGGCGAGGGCCATGTCACGTCTCCCGCGCTTCGAAGTCGATGCGCGGATCGACCCAGGTGTAGGTGAGATCGGAGACGAGATTGAGCAGCAGCCCCATCAGCGAGAACACCCACAGCGTGCCGAACACCACCGGATAGTCACGATTGACCACCGACTCGAAACCGAGCAGACCGAGACCGTCGAGGGAGAAGATCGTCTCGATCAGCAGAGACCCGCCGAAGAAGGCATGGACGAAAGCGCCGGGGAAACCGGCGATGACCAGCAACATGGCGTTGCGGAAGACGTGGCCGTAGAGCACGCGATTTTCCGACAGGCCCTTCATCCGCGCGGTGACGACGTACTGTTTGCGGATCTCGTCGAGGAACGAATTCTTGGTGAGCAGCGTCGTGGTGGCGAAGGCGGCCAGCGCCATGGCGGTGATCGGCAGCACCATGTGCCACAGATAGTCGAGGATCCGCGCCCCCCACGACATCTGCGTCCACCCTTCCGAGGTCAGGCCGCGCAACGGGAAGAGGTTCCAGAACGACCCACCGGCGAAGAGCACGATCAGCAGGATGCCGAACAGGAAGCCGGGGATGGCGTAGCCGACGATGATCGCGGCGGAGGTCCACACGTCGAAACGCTCGCCGTCGGCGACCGCCTTGGCGACCCCCAGCGGTATCGACACGCCGTAGGAGATGAGCAGCATCCACAGCCCCAGCGACATCGACACCGGCAGCTTTTCCGCGACCAGTCGGCCCACCGAGATCGAGCGGAAATAGCTCTCGCCGAGGTCGAAGACGGCGTAGTTCCGCATCATGCCGAGGAAGCGCTCGAGCGGCGGCTTGTCGAAGCCGAACTGCTTCTCCAGTTTCTTGATGAATTCCGGATCGAGCCCCTGCGCACCGCGGTACTTGGACGACACGTCCGAGCCACCGGCTCCGCCCGGCTTCGCCCCGGCGAAGTCGCCGCCGCCGCCCGAGACGCGGGCCGTCGCGCCGACGTCGGTGCCGGTCAGCTGGGCGATCACCCGTTCGACCGGCCCGCCCGGGGCGAACTGCACGATGGCGAAACTGATCGCCATGATGCCGATCAGGGTCGGGATCATCAGAGCCACGCGGCGGAGGATGTAGGCGCCCATCGTTCGCTCCGTCTCCCTCGGGTTCACAGGCCCTTGCCGAGGGCGGTGGCCTTGTCGCGGTCGATCCACCACGACGATTCGATCGCGCGATCATAGCGCGGCTTTTCCGTCGGTCGCCCGAAGACGTCCCAGGTGGCGATCCAGTGGCTCGGCTTGAACCAGTGCGGCACCCACCAACGCCCGGCCCGGAGCACCCGGTCGAGGGCATGGGCGGTGTCGAGGAGTGCCTCGCGCGTCTCCGCGGCGAGCATCGTCTCGATCAGTGCATCGACACAAGGGTCGGCGATGCCGGCGAGGTTCTGCGAGCCGGTCCGCGTCGCCGACGACGAGTGCCAGAACTGGCGCACCGTCTCGTCCGGCGTCGGCGACAGTGAGAAGCGGCGCGACACCACGTCGAAGTCGAAGTCGCGCAGCCGCTTCTCGAACTGCGACGGGTCGACGATGCGTTCGCGCGCCTCGATCCCGAGCGCCTGCAGGTTCTTGACGTAGGGACCGACGACCCTGGAGAGGCTCGGATCGGACTCGAGGAATTCGAGTTCGAAGGGATTGCCGCGGGCGTCGACGAGCCGACCTCCGGACCGCGTCCAACCGGCGGCGGCGAGGAGGTCGGAGGCGCGCTTGAGCAGCGCCCGATCCCGCCCCGAACCGTCGGCGACCGGCGCCGTCCACGGCTCGGAGAACACCTCGTCGGGGATCCGGCCGCGCCACGGCTCGAGCAGGGCGAGTTCCCGGCGCGACGGCGGACCCGCCGCCTCCAGGTCGGAATTGACGAAGAACGACGAGGTGCGGCGGTAACTGCCGAAGAACAGGTTCTTGTTCGACCACTCGAAGTCGAAGGCGAGACCGAGCGCCTCGCGCACCCGCGGGTCGGCGAGTTGCGGTCGGCGCGTGTTGAGGAACCAGCCCTGCGCCCCGGAGGGCGAGCGATCCTCGAGCTCGATCCGCTTCACCCGGCCGTCGCCGACCGCCGGGAAATCGTACTGCGTCGCCCAGGTGAGCGAGGTGAACTCCTCGCGCAGGTGATACTGCCCCGCCTTGAACGCTTCGAAGGCGGTGGTGCGCTCGCGGTACATCTCGTAGCGGATGCGCTCGAAGTTCCAGCGGCCGACCGAGACGGGCAGCTCGGCGCCCCACCACGCCGCGACGCGCTCGTATTCGACGAAACGACCCGCCTCGAAGGCGCCGACCCGATAGGGCCCGGCACCGAGGATCGGCTCGAGCGACGACTGTTCGAAATCGCGGCTCGCCCACCATGCCTTCGACAGGATCGGCTGCTGGGCGACCAACGCCGCCAGGCCGCGGCCCTGCTTCCCGGAGAAGCGCACCACGACGCGGCTCGCCGTTTCCGCCGTCGCGCTCGCCATCTCGCGTAGCGTCTCGGAGATCTGCGGATGGCCCTTGTCCTTGAGGATCGTCAGCGAAAAGGCGACGTCATCGGCGGTGAGCGGGGAGCCGTCGGAGAAGCGCGCTTCCGGACGGAGCTCGAAGACCAGCGTGTCGCGATCGCGCCACTCGACCGTCCGCGCCACCAGACCGTAGACCGCATCGGGCTCGTCGAAGGCGCGCACCATCAGGCCGGCATGGGTGAGGCCGAGCCCCACCGCCGCATCGCCCTTGAGGATCAGGTCGTTGAACGAGTTGAAGGTCTGCGGGTTCTGGTTGGTCGCCCAGGTCGACGGCACGGTGACGAGCCGCCCGGATTTCGGCGCCGCCGGGTCGACCCAGTCGAAATGGCGGAATCCAGCCGGATACTTGAGGTCGTCGAAGGTCGACAGGCCATGGCTCGGCCCGCGCTCCGCCGCCGCCGCCGTATGCCACCCCGAGAGCGCCGGCAGCGTCACCGCCACCGCCCCACCGGCGAGCAGGGTGCGGCGGGTGAGCGAGGATCCCTCGGACGCGAGCGCCGGTCGGCGCGTCTCGCGGTTCACTTCGCCGCCCCGGTCTTGGCCGCCTTCTCGGCGTCCCACCACCAGATGGTCGGAAAGCCGGTCGAATAGGCCGGCAGCGGCTCGGGATGGGAGAACCGGTCCCAGCGCGCCATGCGGGTGGCGGCGAGCGTCCAGCCCGGCACGATGTAGTGATTCCACAGCAGCACCCGGTCGAGCGCCCGCGTCGCGGCGATCAGGTCGGCGCGATCGGTGGCGAAGACCACCCGCTTGATCAGCGCGTCGACCGCCGGGTTCTCGATTCCGGCGTAGTTCTGCGAGGCCTCGCGCTTCGCCGCCTCCGAGCCGAAGTAGTTGAACTGCTCGTTGCCCGGCGACAGGCTTTCCGCCCAGCCGCTGTAGATCATGTCGTAGTCGCGCTTGCGCACCCGGTTGACGTACTGCGAGCTGTCGACCGAGCGGACGGTGAGTTCGACGCCGATCTTGGCGAGTTGCTCGCGATAGCGCACGCCGACCCGTTCGAAGTTCGGTCCGTTCATCAGGAATTCGATGCGGAACGGCTCGCCTTTGGCATCGGTGAGCTTGCCGCCCTTGTTGGTCCAACCGGCCGCGGTGAAGAGGTCGAGGGCCTTCTTCAGATTGGCGCGCTCGGCCTGCGCGTCGCCGGTGACGGGCGGGGCGTAGACCGTGGTGTAGACTTCCGGCGGGATCGGCCCGGCCTTCTCCGCGTCTTTCAGGATGGCCAGTTCCGCGCCCTCCGGCAGACCGGAGGCGGAGAGTTCCGTCGGATAGAAGTAGCTCGATACCCGCTCGTACTGGTCGAAGAACATGGTGCGGTTCATGTCCTCGAAGGGCAACGCGAAGGAGAGCGCCAGCCTCACCCTCGGATCTTTGAACTTGTCGCGCCTGAGGTTGGGGACGAACCCGACCATGACGCCCTTGCCCTTCTCCGGGATCTTGGCGAGAACGACGCGGCCCTCCTTGCGCGCCGGGAACTCGTAGGCGGTCGCCCAGTTCTTGGCGGTCGATTCCAGGCGCACGTCGTAGACGTCGCCCTTGAAGGCTTCGAGCTCGACCGTCTCGTCGCGGAAGTACTCGTAGCGGATCTCGTCGAAATTGTCGGTGCCGACCCGGGTCGCCAGGTCCGCGCCCCAATGATCCTTCACCCGCTCGTAGACGACGGTGCGGCCGGCCTCGAAGCTCTTCACCCGATAGGGGCCGGAGCCGAGCGGCGGCTCCAGCGTCGTCTCGGCGATCGAACGGGCCTTGCCGTCCGGTCCGTTGCCGGTCCACCAGTGTTTCGGCAGCACGGTGAGCTGGCCGACGATGTGGGGCAGCTCACGATTGCCCGCCTGATCGAAGGTGAAGGTGACCTCGCGCTCGCCGCTCACTTCGGCCTTGGCGACGTGTTGATAGTAGAAGGCCTGGCTCGGACTGTGGGTCTTGAGCGCCTCGAACGACCACACCACGTCCTCCGGCGTGATCGGCCGGCCGTCGTGCCAGCGCGCGCGGGGGTTCAGCCGGTACGTCACCCAGGAGAAGTCGTCGGGGTATTTCAGCGCCTCGGCGATCTCGCCGTATTCCGTGGAGACCTCGTCGACGGCCGAAGTCATCAGCTGTTCGAAGATCGTCCCGATGCCGCCGGCGACGTTGCCCTTGGGCAGGATCGGGTTGAAGCTGTCGAAGGTGCCGGTCTCCGACAGGCGCAACAGGCCACCCTTCGGCGCCTTCGGGTTCACGTAGTCGAAATGGGGAAAGCCCGGCGGATATCTCGGTGTGCCCATCAGCGACGTACCGTGTCGCCATTGTGGCTCCGCCGCGACGACGGGAGCGAAGGCGAGGAGCGAGAGGCCGAGAGCGAGGACGGCGGTCGGGATCTGGCGCATGGGCTTTCCGGGTCGCGACGGTGGGAGCGGGGCGGAGACGGACGCATCCGAACGGAAGATTCGGGCGAGATTACAGCCCCGGCGATGCCACGACGAGGGCGCGATGCGGTGCGAAGCCCGCGAAACGCGAAAAAGGCCGGGTCACCCCGGCCTTTCTCGGTCGTCACCTGGTCGGTCGTCCGGAATGCCTCACGGCAGCGCAGCCGGAGTGTCGGCGAGGCTGCGCAGATAGGCGATGACGTCGGCGCGGTCGGCCGGATCCTTGATGCCGGCGAAGCCCATCGCCGTGCCCTTCATGAAGGCCTTCGGGTCGGTCAGGAACTTGTCGAGGTCGGTGTAGGACCACGCCTCGCCCGCCTTGCCGCGATCGGCGAGATCGCCGGAATACTTGAAGCCGGCGACATGCGCCTTGGGGCCGGCGACGACACCCCACAGGTTCGGGCCGACCTTGGCGCCGCCACCCTTCTCCGGCGTGTGGCAGGACGAGCACTTGGAGAAGCCCTTCTGGCCGCGGCCGGCGTCGGCCGCCTTCATCCGCTCCTCGATCGGCGCCGCCGCCGGTTCGGCCGTCTTGGCGGCGGCCTTGGTGTCGCCGGCGATCGCGACCGCGTAGCCGGGCTTGGCCGGCATCTCCGGAGCGAAGACGACCGAAGCCACCATGCCGGTGACCATCGCCCAGATACCGGCACCGAGGAGGGCGCCGACGCCCTTGTTCACGTCCTGGAAGTTCATCGATGTGCTGCTCCGCTCTCGGGTGGCTGGCGGGTTCGTCTCGATCGCTCGGCGCGGGTGGAACGCCGGTCGACGTTGTCGCGTCGTCGTCTCGAAGATCGCGAGGCCGCCCTCCCGCCGTCCGGTAACGGGTGGGAAGCGGCTCGTCCGATGCACCTGCTCCGGGTCCGAGCCCCTTCGGGAGCCGATCCGGCGATTTCGAGCGAGGAGCGGAAGACTACGTGCTTTCCCTTGGGCCTGTCCATATCTATAAGGTCCCACGATCGAAGAGCACGTTCCCGCCCGACCAGATCGATCGGATCGACGAGAACTCGCCCCGAGAAGAACGCCGGAACGCTCCTCGAACCGACGGAATCAGGTCGAGATGTGTTTCGGTCCGCAGCCGCCAAGTTCGCCGAGCCCGTGAATGCCCCACCGTTTCTCTCCTCTGGTGCTGATACCGGCCCGCCTCGCGGCGACGCGTCTGCCGATGAAACCGCTCGCCGACATCTGTGGCGAGCCGATGATCGTCCAGGTGTGGCGCCGCGCTCGTGAGGCCGACATCGGCCCGGTGGTGGTGGCGGCCGACGACGCGTCGATCATCGACGCGGTGCACGCCGCCGGCGGCGTGGCGGTGATGACCGATCCGAACCACCCGTCGGGCTCCGACCGCATCTTCGAGGCGCTCGGCCGCTTCGATCCGGACCGCCGCCACGATGTGGTCGTCAACGTCCAGGGCGACCTGCCGACCATCGAGCCGCAGGCGGTACGTGCCGCCGTCGCCCCGCTCGAGGACGATGCCGTCGACATCGCCACCCTCACCGCCGAGATCGTCCGCGCCGAGGAGAAGACCAACCCGAGCGTGGTCAAGGTGGTCGGTTCGCCGATCGGCCCGACCCGGCTGCGCGCCCTCTACTTCACCCGCGCCACCGCACCGGCGAACGAGGGACCGCTCTACCACCACATCGGCCTCTACGCCTATCGCCGGGCCGCGCTCGAGCGCTTCGTTTCGCTGCCGCCGTCGACACTGGAGAAGCGCGAGAAGCTCGAACAGTTGCGCGCCCTCGAGGCCGGCATGCGTATCGATGTCGAAATCGTCGACACCGTGCCGCTCGGCGTCGACACTCCCGAGGATCTCGAGCGCGCCCGCGCCCTCCTCTCCCGAAACTGACCCAGCCGACCGACCTCGAAGGACCCGCCATGACCGGCCGCAAGAAGATCGTCTTCCAGGGTGAACCGGGAGCCAACTCCCACATCGCCTGCCGCGAGGTCTATCCCGACTTCGAAGCGATCCCCTGCGCCACCTTCGAGGATTGTTTCGCCGAGATCGAAGCCGGTGCCGCCGACCTCGGCATGATCCCGATCGAGAACTCGATCGCCGGCCGCGTCGCCGACATCCATCACCTGCTGCCACGTTCGGACATGCACATCATCGGCGAGTATTTCCTCCCCATCCGCCACCAGCTGATGGCGGTGAAGGGGGCGAGCCTCGCCGACCTGAACACGGTGCAGAGTCATCCCCAGGCGCTCGGCCAGTGCCGCGGCACCCTACGGGCGCTCGGCCTGAAGGCGGTGGTCGGCGCCGACACCGCCGGCTCGGCCCGCGAGATCTCGCAGATCGGCGATCGCGCCAAAGGCGCCATCGCCTCGCGGCTCGCCGCTGAGATCTACGGCCTCGACATCCTGCGCGAGGACGTCGAGGACGAGAAGCACAACACCACCCGCTTCGTCATCCTGTCGAAGGAGGATCTGCGCGCTGCCCCCGGCATCGGCCAGATCATGACCACCTTCGTCTTCAAGGTGCGCAACGTGCCGGCCGCCCTCTACAAGGCGCTCGGCGGCTTCGCGACGAACGGCATCAACATGACCAAGCTCGAGAGCTACATGGTCGAGGGCCACTTCACCGCCACCCAGTTCCTCGCCGACGTCGAAGGCCATCCGAGCGAGCGCGGCCTCGCCCTGGCACTGGAGGAACTCGGCTTCTTCGCCGACTACCGGATTCTCGGTGTCTACCGCGCCTCGCCCTATCGCGAGACGATGAAGGAACCCGAGCCGTTCCTGGCAAGGCCGAAGGCGCGCGGGATGTGAGCGTGGCGGTGGGCCGGAGCCGCAGGTCGCCGGCCGCATGACCGCTCCGCGCGGGCGCCCGTTGCCTCGGCTGCGGAACCCCGCCTATCCTCATGGTCCCCGCCCTGCTTCTTTCCCGCCGAGGCCCTTCATGTCGCTCGCCCGTGGCCGCGAATTCCTCTCCATTCCCGGCCCGACCAACGT
>CALMFH010000047.1 GCA_937864925.1 uncultured Alphaproteobacteria bacterium
GCGGCTCGATCAGCGAATAGGTGAGCCACTGCGGCGCCTTGTGCAGCGGCATCAGGCCGGAGGTGGCGTCGTCGGTTGCGAGCTTGCGGTGGATCCAGGTGTCGCCGAGCGGCACCCCGCCGAGGACGTAGGGCCCCGGCCATACTCCGCCGAGCCCGTCGAGCAGTATCTCCAGCACCCGCGGCGCCGGCACCCGACCGTCGGGAAAGAGGCGCAGGAGATGGTCGATGAGCCCGCCGGGTCTGAGCGACCCGTCGTCGGCGGTGAAGATGTCGGACCGAAGCGCCAGCGCCTGGCCGAGGCGGTTGATCAGCCCGAGCCGCCCGTCGAGCCCGATCAGCGGATTGGAGGTCGAGACCTGGAAACCGTCGGCGAGTTCCTCCGCCGTCAGTCCGGCGAGCGCCCGCGCGTCGGCCCTGAGCGGATCGAAGGGTTCGCTGGAGAAGACGCCCGAGGCGAACATGGCGAGCGCCGCCACCGCCAGTCCCTCGGAGCGCGAGAAGGTCTCGCCGGTGGCGGCCTCGGCATAGACCCAACGTGCCCCGGCGCCGGCGTCGGTCAGCACCGACACCGTCGCCAGATCGATCGCCGCACGCCCCAGTTCGCGCGCGTCCGCCCAGTCGCGCGCCGCCACCAGCATCCCCCAGCGATCGCATTCGCCGACGTCGAAATCGCGCCAGCGCGCGTGTGGCGGCACCTCGAGGCCGGGGTACTCGTTGCGCGTCAGTTCCGCGACGAAGCGGGCGGTGGCGTCGAGACGGCCGAGATCGACGGTGAAGTGCTCGAGCCGATCCATCAGGGCGAGATCGAACAGAAGATTGGCACGTTCGCGCACCACGCTCGCGTTGAGCATGGTACGGGCCGCCTGCACGAGGCGTCGATCGACCCGGGTACGGTCCTCGGTCATCGGCGACGGCATCCTCCTTCGACGTGGCGCGGCGGTGACGAATCGCCGGTCGCACCACACGGTCGCGATCCGGAGTCTCGCCGCAACCTCCGCCCGCTGCAAGGAAGCGGCGTCATCGAACGGTGGAGCAACCGCATCCCGCCCTTGCGGGCACGGTCTCGTGGTTTAAGGTCTGCGCCCGACGGGACACGGCAGGAGAGACGAAGATGACGGCGCGTGGTGTGACGGTGGTCGATCACCCCCTGGTGGCGCACAAGCTGACGCTGATGCGTGACAAGGGAACCTCCACCAAGAGCTTCCGCGAACTCCTGCGCGAGATTTCTCACCTGCTCTGCTACGAGGCGACCCGCGATCTCGAGCTGACCGACGTCGACATCGAAACGCCGCTCGGCCCGATGCGGGCGCGCAAGCTCGAGGGCAAGAAACTGGTCTTCGCCCCGATTCTGCGCGCCGGTATGGGTCTGCTCGAGGGGATGCTCGATCTCGTCCCCTCCGCCCGCGTCGCCCATGTCGGGCTCTACCGTGATCCTGCGACGCTGCAACCGGTCGAATATTACTTCAAGGCGCCGGAGGACGTCGCCGATCGCACCGTCATCGTCCTCGATCCGATGCTCGCCACCGCCAATTCCGCCTGTGCCGCGGTCGAGCGGTTGAAGCGCGCCGGCGCCCGCCGCATCCTCTTCGTCTGCCTGCTCGCCGCCCCGGAAGGCATC
Organism: uncultured Alphaproteobacteria bacterium; assembly: GCA_937864925.1. Classification (GTDB taxonomy): domain Bacteria; phylum Pseudomonadota; class Alphaproteobacteria; order Rhizobiales; family Ancalomicrobiaceae; genus CALBKH01. The sequence continues at coordinate 1,621 of CALMFH010000047.1, forward strand.
CGGCGCTTCCGTGACGAGCATCCCGACGTGCCGGTCTACACCGCCGCGATCGACTCCCACCTCAACGACCACGGCTACATCGTCCCCGGCCTCGGCGATGCCGGCGACCGGATGTACGGGACCAAGTGATGCCGAGCTCACGGGATTCGGGCCCGTCCGGGTTCCCATGAGCCGACCGCGAGACAGGGGGAGCCGGCCCGGTGATCGTCGCCTTCGGAACCATCAACGTCGACATGGTCACCGTGGTGCCGCGGTTTCCGGTCCCCGGTGAGACGGTCAAGGGCCGCGACTACCAGCTGTTTCCCGGCGGCAAGGGCGCCAATCAGGCGGTGGCGGCGGCACGCGCCGGCGCACGCGTCACCTTCGTCGGCTGCGTCGGTCGCGATGGTTTCGCCGATGTCGCTCTCGCCGGAGCGAAGGCGCTCGGCGTCGATCTCTCCCGCGTCCGCCGCTCCGACAGTCCGACCGGCGTCCAGATGATCGCCATCGACCCGACCGGCGAGAACCTGATGATCGGCGCCGACGCCGCCAACCGTAGTGCGACCGCCGAACAACTCGACGGCCTGCTCGGTCCCGGCGTCACCCTCCTCACCCAGAACTCGCTCGGCACCCACGAAGTGGAGCGTGCCGTCGCGCGTGCCCGTGCCGCCGGAGCACGCGTCGTCTACAACGCCGCCCCCGCCGCCCCCGTCGCCGCCGCGACCTTCACGGCCTGCGACGTGGTGATCGTCAACGAACACGAGGCGCGCGGCTATGCCGTCGCCTTCGGCTTGCCGTCCGAGTTCCGCGCCTTCGCCGAGGCCGCCGCGACGCGGTTCGCCACCGTCGTGGTCGTCACCCTCGGGCCACGTGGGCTCGTTGCCGCCCGTCCGGGCGCCGCGACGCTCGTCGGTACGCCGCCGCCGGTCGACTGCGTCGATTCCACCGGCGCCGGCGATGCCCTGTGCGGCGCCCTGGCCGCGGCCCTCGACCGCGGCGAGACATTCGAAACGGCGCTGCGCCAAGGGCTCGCCGCCGGAGCGCTCGCCTGCCGCGAGACCGGGGCACAGACGAGTTTCCGCGATCTCGCCGAGATCCGCCGCTCCGCCGCCGCCGCCGCGCTGGAAACGGCGGAATCGGCTTGAAATTCGACGCTTCCGCACATTTCTCCGGCCGCTCTTCAGAACTCGTTAGCCGCCGCGGGTCTAGCATGGACCTTCGATCGGAAAGGCGAAGGCCATGTATCGCAATGCTTTGCGATTGACCCTTCTCGGCGCGATGGCGGCGCTCGTGTCCCCGGCCTGGGTGCCGTGGCTGCTGCATGTCGTCGCCTTCGTCACCGAGCGGCCCGTCGCCATGGAGGCGCGTGCCGTCGGCTACCGTGTCGAAGAAGGCGCGACGGCGTCCGCGCGCACCCTTCCCGGCGCCGGCCGCAAGGTCACCCTCAAGGCCGACGCCCGCGGTCACTACCTCACCGAGGCGACGATCAACGGTCGCGGCGTTCCGGTCATGGTCGACACCGGCGCCACCTCGGTCGCGCTGCGCCACGAGGACGCCGGCGCGCTCGGGGTCCGGCCGCCGCTGCCGTCCGACTACACCGTGCCGATCGCCACCGCCAATGGCGCCGTCCGCGCCGCCCGTGTCACGCTCGCCGAGGTTCGCATCGGCGAGGTCCGGGTGAAGAACGTCGAGGCGTTGGTGATGCCGGAGCGCGCCCTCGGCACCAACCTCCTCGGCATGAGCTTCATCAAACGCCTACGTAACGTCGAGCTCGCCGCCGGACGCCTCACCTTCGTCGAGTGACCCCGGACCGCCGCGCCAGACCGCGGCCGTTCCCGGAGCCACCGCGCCGCTGGGCAATCGCTCGAAACGCATTCGACGTCCCCCGGGTCGCACCGTCCCGCCACCGGCGTCCCTTCTCTCCTTGCGGGAGAAGGAAGCGGCGGGCTTCCGGCGGCTCCATGAAATCGAACCGGTTACCTGCGATCGGCCTGCCCCGCGCCGTCGCCGATTGCATCCCGGCCGGCTCTGGTCGATGCTGCGGCCGAATCTTCGGCCATCGCGAGACGCCCATCGTGACCTCCGCTCTCGACCGTATCCCCGGCCGCCTCCGGCGGAGCGTCCTCTTCGGGGCTGTGCTCGCCCTGACGATCCCCGGTTTCGCCGGGGCCGCGTCGGCAGCAGAGGAGCACGCCTCGGCGAAAACCCGCCGGGCGAAACCGCTCACCCTCGGCATCGTCGCCGAAAGCCGGCCGACCGATGCGGTGGACCGCGCCGAACCGTTCCGCCTGCGCCTCGCCGAGACCCTCGGGACCGACGTCACCACCCGCCGCTTCGCCGACGAACGCGCTCTGGTCGACGCCTTCGCCGCCGGCCGGGTCGACTATGCGCCCCTGACCGCGAGCGGTTATGCCATGGCCTGGCGCCTGTGCGGCTGTGTCGAACCGCTGGCGGCGGCACGTGCCGCCGACGGGTCCGCCGGTTGGCGCATCGTCGTCATGGTGGTGACCGGCGGTCGTCTGGAGAAGCCCGCCGATCTTGTCGGCAAGCGGCTCGGGGTTTCGGGCGAGAGCTCGATCGGCGGTCGCCGCCTCGCCCTGCGCCTGCTCGAGCAACAGGGACCGAAGGGGGCATCCGCGCCACAACTCGAGAGTTTCGAGGGGCCGCACGACGCGATGCGAGCGCTGCTCGACGGCCGGGTCGACGCCGCCGTCGCCTGGTCGACGCTCGAGGGCGACGTCGCCGAAGGCTACGGCCGCGGCACGCTGCGCGACATGGTGGCCGCCGGCGAGCTGACGATGACCGACGTGCGGGTGTTGTGGGCCTCACCCGTGTTGCCCCATGGCCCACACACCGTGCGGGCCGATCTCGCCGAGGGGGCGAAGCGGCGGCTGCGCGACATGCTGGTCGATCTCGACGAGGTCGATCCCGACGCCTACGACGCCATCGAGCCGGTCGACGCCGGCGGCTTCCTGCGCATCGGCCATGCCGCCTACGCGCCCTTCGTCGATCTCGTCACCCCGCGTGAACCGGTGGACGAACCGCGCACCACCGGATCGACCCTCCCACCGGGCTGACGACGCCGCACCGTCCTGGCGCGGCGGCTCAGTTCGGGCTCGGATAGGCGACGGTGGTGGAGACGCGCGGACGCAGATAGGCGACGTCGGACAGCGTGATCGACGTGCCGCCGAGGATGTCCTGCATGAAGGTGGAGAAGGTCGAAGTGTAGGTGTACTGCACCTTCGCGACGATCAACTGCTGACCGTCGCTGACCAGGCCGCTCGGAATGGTGATCGGCGGCGTGGCGTTGGTGGTCCAGGCGGTGGCGTTCTGCCCGACGCTCCAGGAGGTCTTGAAGCCGTTGGAGGTGGTGTAGTTGACCGCCGAGACCACCAGCTGCACGCCGGAGGCGCTGTAGGGCGTCATGATCGCCGTCGCGGCGGCGAGGATGTTGGTCATCTCCGAGGTCGAGATCGTCGCCACCTGCGACACCAGATCGCCGAGCGCGCTGCCGGTGTGGCTGACCTTGCGATAGATGGTGAGCGCCTGCGACAGCTCGTTGCCGGCGATGAACAGCGTCAGCATCACCGGCAGCAACACCGCGAATTCGACCGCCGACACCGCCCGCCGGTCCCGCGCCAGCCGGACCGACGACCGCACCACCGCGCCGAGAGAGAAGCGCCCACGGATCATGCCGGTTCTCCTCACCAGGGGAAGGGTTCGTTACGGAAGGTCGACACGCCCGACAACAACCGCGACCCGTTGGCCAGGTTCGACAGGTCGAGACCCAGTTTGTTGAAGTAGAGCGGGAACTGGTAGAACGCGCGTACCACGACGATCTGCGTCGATCCACCCATCTGGAAGGTGAAGCCCGACGAGTCGAAGTTCTTGCTCCCGTCGATCGGCATCGACGTGTTGGCCGACGTGAAGTTGGTGTAGACCTTCGAGTCGATGGTCAGGCCGGTGCAATCGAAGAGAACGTAGAGCCGGTTGCAGACTTCGGTCTTGAAGGTGGTCGAACTGTAGCTCCCGGCCTGCGCCTGACCGGTGCGGATCAACCGTCCGGCATCGGCGACCGCGGTGTCGAGGATCTGTCCGGCGAGGAAGCACAGTGCCGACTCGAAGATCGCCCCGACCAACGCCAGGAAGGGAAGGGCGAGGATGCCGAATTCGACCGCCGTCGCCGCTTGGCGGTCCCGCACGATGCGGGAGGCGAGGAAGCGACGGATCGGTGAGGCACCCGGACGCGCCGGCGGGATCGTCGAAAGAGGCATCGGTGGGTCGGTCGGCATCGTCATGCGGCTCTGCTCCGGCGCGTCGCACCCGTACGAGACGGGGCGCGCGGAAGGATTTCGCCGCGATCCTGCGCCACAAAGCTGAAGATTCGGTTCAGACCACCGGCGCGACCGTTCGTCGTCCGGATCCTCGCCCCATGCCGCTCGGGCATGTCACGGCGTCGAGGCGTTCTGCTTCCCGAAATCGATGCGCTTGGACAACTGCTTCTCGGAATTGTCGAAATATTCCTTCTCGTCGCCGGGCTCCATCGTCGCGTTGCAGTGCGGCGTACAGGCGTAGGAGAAGCGGGTGGCACCGCGCTGGACGGTGACGTAGCCGGTCTGCGGCTTGACCACGTGGATCGTCTCGTCGGCGATCAGTTGGCCCTTGGCATCGAGCACGACGAGATTGGTGATGCCGGCGACCTTGCCGGTGATCACCAGGGTCTGACGATCCTGCATCGCCGCATCGGCGATCCCCGGATTGCCGAGAACGACGGTCGCCGCCGGCGCCGAGATGCGCATCACCTTGGCGATGTCGACGGTCACGGGGATCGGATCCTTCGCCACGGCCGGGCCGCTGGCGCAGACGAGGGCGATCGCGAGGGAAGTCAGGACGCGCACGGTGGCGAACCTCGTTCGAGGGATCTCGTCCCGCGATCCTGCCCGGTCTTGGTGAACGAAGGCTTAAGCGCCGGCCACGTCGAGGCCCCTCGCGCGCGTACCGCCGAGTAACGCGCGTGACGAACGCCCGGGTGAGAAACGCGCGTGAGCGGGAGCGGATGGGGAACCGTGCCGCAGCATGCGATCCCACGGCGGCGTCGTTCCGCCACGGCCGCTCCGCCCGCCGGCACAAGGTCTCACCCCGTGCGTCCGAGACCCGCCGTCCGCAATGCTTCGTTAGGCATGGTGACGAATTCGGCAGGAGAGATTTCGATAACCATCCGAATTTACCCAGTCTTAGAAGGGCGGCGCTATGGTCGTCCCAGACTTCGAGAGACCGACGGAGCGAGCGGTCCGAAGGTCTGATGTACCGTGTAGCACCTAAGGAGCTGTAAGATGACCCTGTTCGCCCGTTTCCTGAAGGACGAGTCCGGCGCCACCGCCATCGAGTATGGCCTGATCGCCTCGCTGGTCGCCGTCGCGATCATCACCGGTGCCGGCGCCCTCGGCAACAACCTGAACAACACCTTCACCAACCTCGCCGGCAAGATGAAGTGATCCTGCGCGAGACGGTGGAATTGGAAGAGGCGGGTGCCGCGAGGCGCCCGCCTCTTCGTTTGCCGCAACCGTCCGCCCGTCCATCGCCGGCGACCGCGGCATTTACGTCGCCTTCAGAGCCGCATGGCAGGATGGCGATCTCGCGCGCCCGTCCACGCCGAAGTCCGCGCCGAAGGAGGACACGATGACGCAGGTCTTGTCGATGATGGTGGTCGCGGTGTTCCCCGTCCTGGTGACCTGGGCGGCGATCACCGACTTCATGACCATGACCATCGCCAATCGCGTCTCGATCGGCCTCTTCCTCGCCGGGCTCCTGGCGCTCGTGCTCACCGGCGTACCGCTCGCCGGGCTCGGCGCCCACCTCGGCGCCGCGGCGCTGGTCTTCGCCGTCGGCTTCGCCTGCTTCGCCATGGGCTGGATGGGAGGCGGCGACGTCAAGTTCGCCGCCGCCGTCGCCCTCTGGCTCGGCTGGGGGCATCTGCTCGACTATGCCGTGACCTTCTCGATCTACGGCGGGCTCCTCACCCTGCTCGCCCTCTTCTCCGATCGCGTCCTCGATCCGCTGCCGGTCCTCAAGGTGGGCTTCCTCGCCCGCTTTCAGGAGCACCGCCGCGTGCCCTACGGCGTCGCCCTGTCGGCGGCGGCGCTGCAGATCTTCGCCGAGACGCCGTGGATGCGCCTCTTCGTCTGAACTCCCGCGATCGCGCCTCGCCGACACCCCGCGGGTCGTCGCGCCCCGCCGCGCGTGCTCGTTCCGGGGTGGCGTGGTGCGACTTCCGCCGTTGACGGAAAATTCACGACGTCCGGAGAGGTTACGTTAACCATACCTGAACCAATTCCCCCCGAGACTGAGGCTCGATGGACATCGTGGATGTCCGCACGTCTTTTCGGGTTCGGGTCATGAAGGTCACGCGTCTCCTCGTCCTGGCGGTCGCTCTGGGGGCCGGTGTCATCGCTGCGGTGATCATGGTGAAGATATCGAACCGTGAACCGCTTCCGGCACCGGTCGCCGAGGTTCCGGTCGAGGCCCCGCGTCTCGACACCATCGACGTGCTGGTCGCCTCCAAGGACATCCCTCTCGGCTATCGCATCGCCGCCGGCGATCTCGTCTGGCAGTCCTTCCCCAGGACCGGCATCGCCGAGGTCTACGTCAACCGCCTCGCCAAGCCCAACGCCGCCGAGGCGCTCGTCGGCACGGTGGCGCGGTCGCCGTTCCTCTCCGGCGAGCCGGTGCGCGAGCAGCGACTGATCAAGGCCGATCACGGCTTCATGTCGGTGATCCTGTCGCCGGGGATGCGGGCCGGTGCCGTCGAGGTCAAGGCGGCCTCCACCGCCGGCGGTTTCGTCCTGCCGGGCGATCACGTCGACGTCATCCTGACCCGTGCCGCGCCGAAGTCCGGCAGCGGCGGCAGCGATCCCTACGTCAGTGAGACGATCCTGACCAACGTGCGCGTCCTCGCCGTCGATCAGCAGATTTCGGACGGCAAGGGTGAGCCGGCGATGCTCGCCAAGGACACGGTGACACTCGAACTGTCGCCGCGCCAGACCGAGGTGCTGGCGCAATCGACCCAACTCGGGGTGATCTCACTGGCGTTGCGCGCCTTGAAGGATCGCGACGGCGGGCCGATCGAAGAGGAAACCGAAGCGGCCGGTGGCTCGGTCAAGATGGTGCGTTTCGGCGTGCAGTCGACGGTCTCGATCCGTCGATGACCGTGTCGCCGCTCGAATTCTGAGGTGGTCGCATGTTCTCCTGTCCGCACACACTCCGGTCCGGTCTCTCCGCGGCACTGTTGGCCGCGGTGCTCGCCTTCACCGGCTCCGATGCCCGGGCCGCCGAGACCGGCGCGACCCCGCGTATCGACCGCGTCGCCGGTGTCGAACACGGCCGCGACCGGGTGGTACAGCTGCCGCTGTCGAAGTCGAAGATCATCGACTTCGAGGAGGACATCCGCGACGTTCTCGTCTCCGACCCCAAGGTGGCGGACGCGGTCGTGCGCTCGTCGCGCCGCCTCTATCTGATCGGCAACAAGTTCGGCACCACCAACATCGTCGTCTTCGGCGGCTCCGGCAGGCCGATCGCCAACCTCGAACTCCAGGTCCAGGTCGATACGCAGGCGCTCGAGGGGTTGCTCAAGCGGCTGTTGCCGCGCAGCGATGTCCGGGTCGAGGCGGTCGCCGGCACGGTGGTGCTCTCCGGCACCGTCGGTTCGGGCGGCGAAGCGATCCAGGCCTACGAGGTCGCATCCAAGTTCGTCGGCGCGCCGATCGAGTCGGGGGCGGGCGGATCGTCCGGCCCGAGCGGTGCCACCGCCGGCGGCATGGGCGGGACCTCCACCGCCGGTTCGTCGATACAGGTGGTCAACGCGCTCACCATCCGCGGTAAGGATCAGGTGATGCTCAAGGTCACCATCGCCGAGGTGCAGCGCGACATCGTCAAGAAGCTCGGCATCGATCTGACCAGTGCCATCACCAACGGCAACTGGGCGACGGCGCTCGCCACCTCCAATCCCTTCCCGATCACGCCCGGTTACGAGATGTCGACCAGTGCTACGGGTAGACTGAACTTCGGGGGTGGCAATTCTATTTCCGGTAGGCTCTCGGCGCTGGAGCAGAACGGCTTTCTCAAGACATTGGCCGAACCCAACCTATCCGCCCTCTCGGGCGAACAGGCGCAGTTCCTGGTCGGCGGCGAGTACCCGATCCCCGTCGCCAACGGTAACGGTAGCGGGGGAACGACCGTTTCGATCGAGTGGAAGACCTACGGTATCGGCCTAAACTTCCAGCCGGTGGTGCTCGACGAGAACCGTATCTCGCTCACCGTCAAGACCGAGGTCTCGGAACTCACCTCCGAAGGAGCGGTGGTCTTTTCGTCTCTGACCATCCCGGCCCTGCGGGTGCGTCGCGCCTCGACCACGCTCGAGATCCCCTCGGGCGGTGCCATGGTGCTCGGCGGTTTGATCAAGGACGACGTCAAGCAGGCGCTGGCCGGCACGCCGGGTCTGCTCAAACTGCCGATCCTCGGCACGCTCTTCCGCTCGCGCGACTTCCAGCGATCGCAGTCCGAACTGGTGATCTTCGTCCAGCCGCTGGTGGTCCGTCCGGTCGCCGCCGGGCAACTCGAGCGCCCGGATCGCAATCTCCAGCCCGCGGGAGATGCCGCGGGATATTTCCTCGGCCGTCTCAACCGCATGTATCGCACCGTCGATCGCGGTCAGCGGGGCGCCTACCACGGCCAGTACGGTTACATCTACGAGTGAGGGTGACGACCACATGACGACGACGATCCGACCGTTCCTTCGTCTCGGCCGTGCCCTGGCTCTGTCCGGAGCCATGGTGGTGGCGCTCACGACCGCCGGCTGCAACACCACGAAGTACGAGCCGAGCGTCACCGGCTCGGTGCCGACCGACGGCTACCGCACCCGCCACCCGATCGTGGTGGAGGAGGGCGAAGCGACCTTCGACGTGCCGGTCGCCGCGCTCGGCGAGTCGCTGCCGCCGCGCCTCCTGGCCGCGGTCGAAGCCTTCGGCCGTGAAGCGCGCGAACAGGGTGCGACGAGCATCACCGTCATGGTGCCGAGTGCCTCGCGCAACGAGGCCGCCGCCTATCACGCCTCCCGCCGCATCACCGAGGTCCTCGGCCGCGCCGGTTTCGCTGCCGGCGCCGTCCACAAGGTGCCCTATGCGGCGGTCGGACCGGAGGACGCCGCGCCGATCCGTCTCGCCTACCCACGGGTGGTGGCGCGGGTGACGCATCGCTGCGGCCGCTGGCCGGATCAGGCGATCGGCGGCCTCGACAATTCCGATTACTGGAACTTCGGCTGTTCCACCCAGCACAACATCGCCGCCATGGTCGCCGAGCCGACCGATCTCGTCGCCCCGGCGCCGATCGGCAAGGCCGACGCGACCCGCCGCGCCACGGTCATTCAGGCCTATCGCAAGGGCGAGAAGACCCGCTCCGACTTCAAGCTGCCCGACACCAGCGCCTCCAAGGTCGGTGGCGGAGGAGGCGAGTGATGACGCGTAACGTCAATGAGCGGCCGATCCACGCCGATGCGACCGAGCCGAAGTCGATCCCTCGCATCGCCATCCAGGCTTTCTGCGAGACGCCGGAAGTCGCCGCCGCACTCGAGGCGGCGTCGCAGGATCGGCGCATGTCGCGGACCCACGTCAAGGTGCTGATGGGTGGTCTGCCGGCAGCGGTCGAGTTCTACGGCTCCGCCCCCACCCCCAATCTGGTGGTGGTCGAATCGAAGGGACGGTCGGACGAGATCCTCGGCCATCTCGACGGGCTCGCCGAGGTCTGCGACCCCGGTACCAAGGTACTGGTGATCGGCCACGTCAACGACGTGCTGCTCTACCGCGAACTCATCCGCCGCGGAGTGAGCGAGTACGTCGTCGCACCGCTCGATCTCTTCGACGTGCTGCGCACCATCGGCGACCTCTATCACAGCCCCGATTCGGCGGTTCTCGGCCGTTCGATCGCCTTCATCGGCGCCAAGGGCGGCTGCGGCTCCTCCACCGTCGCCCACAACGTCGCCTGGTCGATCGCCAAGACCTTCGACAACGATGTCCTGATCGCCGATCTCGATCTCGCCTGGGGCACCGCCGGTCTCGACTTCAACCAGGATCCGACCCAGGGCGCCCTCGACGCGCTGCTCTCGCCCGAGCGCATCGACGAGGTCTTCCTCGATCGTCTCCTCACCAAGTGCTCCGATCACCTGAGTCTGCTCGCCGCCCCGGCGCTGCTCGATCGGATCTACGACTTCGACGAACTCTCCTTCGATCCGACGATCGAGGTGGCGCGCGGCAACGTGCCGGTGGTGGTGATCGATCTGCCGCATCAGTGGACCGGCTGGGTGCGCCGTCAGTTGCGCGAGGCCGACGAGGTGGTGATCGTCGCCAGCCCCGATCTCGCCAACCTGCGCAACGCCAAGAACCTCGCCGACGTTCTGCGCGCGGCCCGTCCCAACGATGCGCCGCCACGGTTGGTGTTCGATCAGGTCGGGATGCCGAAGCGGCCGGAGATCAAGCTCGAGGAATTCGCCAAGGCGCTCGATCTGCCCATCGCCGCCTCCATCCCCTTCGACGCCAAACTCTTCGGGGATGCCGCCAACAAGGGTCTGATGATCGGCGAACTCGATGCCAAGCATCCGGTGGCCGAGGCGTTCCGCGCGCTCTCCGGCGTGGTGACCGGGCGAACCGAGATCCGCCGGGCGAAGAAGTCGCCTTTCGCGCCGCTCCTGGAGAAGCTCCGGGCGCGCAAGGCGTCGTGACGGGTTGGACGAGGTGAGACGGTATGTTCGGGCGTAGAGGATCGAGCGACGGACCAGGAAGTGGCCTCAGGGCGCCGAGCCCGGCTGTGGCGCCGTCGGCGCGTCCAGCCGCATCGACTGCCCGTGTCGCCGCGCCGCCGCCTTCGCCGATCGCCTCCGCCGATCCCAACATGCCGATCCCTCCGGGCCGTCCCCAGGAGCGCCAGAAGTCGGAGGAGTACTACGACACCAAGTCGTCGATCTTCTCCGCTCTGATCGACACCATCGATCTCTCGCAGCTCGCCCGCCTCGATCCGGAATCGGCGCGCGAAGAGATCTCCGACGTCATCAACGAGATCATCCAGCTCAAGAATCTGGTGATGTCGATCGCCGAGCAGGAGGAACTGCTCGCCGACATCGTCAACGACGTTCTCGGCTACGGCCCGTTGGAGCCGCTGCTCGCCCGCGACGACATCGCCGACATCATGGTCAATGGTGCCGAACGGACCTACATCGAAGTCGCCGGCAAGGTGCAGATGACGGGGATCCGCTTCCGCGACAATCAGCAGCTCATGAACATCTGCCAGCGCATCGTCTCCCAGGTCGGCCGTCGCGTCGACGAGGCGAGCCCGATCTGCGACGCACGTCTGCCCGATGGCTCCCGCGTCAACGTCATCGCACCGCCGCTGGCCATCGACGGACCCGCCCTCACCATCCGTAAGTTCAAACGCGACAAGCTGACCCTCGAGCAGCTGGTCAAGTTCGGCTCGATCACGCCGGAGGGCGCCCAGGTCCTCCAGATCGTCGGCAAGAGCCGCTGCAACGTCGTCGTCTCCGGCGGTACCGGTTCGGGCAAGACGACGCTCCTGAACTGCCTGACCCGCTACATCGAGTCGACCGAGCGCATCATCACCTGCGAAGACGCCGCCGAACTCCAACTGCAGCAGCCGCACGTGGTGCGTCTCGAAACCCGCCCTCCGAACATCGAAGGCGAGGGTCAGATCACCATGCGCGATCTGATCAAGAACTGCCTGCGTATGCGTCCCGAGCGGATCATCGTCGGCGAGGTGCGCGGACCGGAGGCCTTCGACCTCCTTCAGGCGATGAACACCGGTCACGACGGTTCGATGGGTACGCTGCACGCCAACAGCCCGCGCGAAGCCCTCAACCGCATGGAATCGATGATCACCATGGGTGGCTACGCCCTGCCGGCGAAGACCATCCGCGAGATGATCTGCACCTCGGTCGACGTCGTCGTCCAAGCGGCGCGTCTGCGTGACGGCTCGCGCCGCATCACCCACATCACCGAAGTGCTCGGCATGGAAGGCGACGTCATCACCACCCAGGATCTCTTCGTCTACGAGATCCTCGGCGAAGACGAACTCGGCCGCATCGTCGGACGTCATCGCTCGACCGGCATCGGCCGGCCGAAGATGTGGGATCGCGCCCGCTACTTCGGCGAGGAGAAGCGCCTCGCCGAGGCCCTCGACGCGGCCAATGTCGCCGATGCGGTGAACTGAGGAGGGGCGCGTGTTCGGTCTCGGCCTCACCACTCTCGCCCTGATCGGCCTGGCGATGCTCTCGGCCGGCGGCGTGGCCTATGCCCTGCTGTTCGACCGCGTCGAGGACGAGAGGAACACCGAGAAGCGGCTCGCCCGTCTCCTCGATCCCGGCAAGGTGGTCGAAGAACGCGCCACCGCCGGTCGCAAGCGCTCGGTTCAGGACGCGTTCAAGGAATTCGAGGCCAAACAGGCGGCGCGTGACAAACGCACCAGGACCCCGCCGCTCGCTCTGCGCCTCACCCAGGCCGGGCTCGATTGGAACCGCAGGACCTACCTGATGTTCTCACTCGGTCTGGCGCTCGCGGCGGCCCTGTTGGTCTTCGTGATCTCCGGCAATCCGCTGGTCGCCGTCGGTGGTGGCATCATCGGCTTTCTCGGTCTGCCGAGTTGGATCGTCGACAAGTTGCGGGCGCGTCGCCAGAAGGCCTTCCTCGAGGAACTGCCGACCGCGGTCGATCTCATCGTCCGCGGTATCCGCTCCGGTCTGCCGCTCGGTGACTGCCTCCGCATGGTCGCTTCCGAGACCAAGGACCCGGTGAAGGGCGAATTCCGCCAGATCATCGAAGCGCAGCATCTCGGCATGCCGGTCGGCGACGCCTGCATGAAGCTCTTCGAACGCATGCCGGTGCAGGAGGCCAACTTCTTCGGTATCGTCATCGCCATTCAGCAGAAGGCCGGCGGCAACCTGTCCGAGGCGCTCGGCAACCTGTCCAAGGTGCTGCGCGACCGCAAGCGCATGAAAGCCAAGATCACCGCCATGTCGATGGAGGCGAAATCCTCCGCCGCCATCATCGGTTCGCTACCGATCGTCGTCGCCGGTCTCGTCTACCTGACGAGCCCCTCCTACATCATGCTTCTCTTCCGAACCACGGCCGGCAACGTCATCGTCGTCGGCGGGCTGATCTACATGGCGATCGGCATCATGGTGATGAAGAAGATGATCGATTTCGACTTCTGAGGGGGCGGGGATGGGTGCACTGTTCGACCTCCTGACCGATCCGCAGATGCTGCTCGCCGCCTGCGTGGCGATCGGCGTCGCCGCCACCGTGCTGACGGTGGCGCTGCCGCTGCTCGAGAAGGATCAGCTGGCCTCGCGCATGAAGGCGGTGGCGGTAGAACGCGAGGCGATCCGCACCCGCGAGCGCGCGCGGCTCGGTGCCGAACGCACCAAGAGCCTCAGGGCCGAGCCCAAGGCCTTCATGAAGCAGATGGTCGAGACGCTGAATCTGAAGAATGCGCTCTCCGACGACAAGACCGCCGATCAGCTGCGCATGGCCGGCTTCCGCGGCCAAGCGCCGCTCACCGTCTACCTCTTCGCCCGCTTCATCCTGCCATTCGCCTGCTTCCTACTGGCGCTGTTCTACTTCTTCGTGCTCGACGTCATCGACAAGCCGCCGGGCATGAAGTTCGCGTTCTCGCTGCTCGCCGCCGCCGCCGGCATGTACCTGCCCAACGTCTATCTGAAGAACGCCATCACCAAGCGCCAGCAGTCGATCAAGCGCGCCTGGCCGGATGCGCTCGATCTGCTGCTGATCTGCATCGAATCCGGCATGTCGGTGGAACCGGCCTTCCGCAAGGTCGCCGACGAGATCGGCGCCACCTCTCTGCCGCTCGCCGAGGAGATGTCGCTCACCGCCGCGGAGCTCTCCTATCTCCAGGAGCGCCGCAAGGCCTACGAGAACCTCGCCACCCGCACCGGTCTCGACAACATCCGCGCCGTGGTCACCGCGCTGATCCAGGCCGAACGCTACGGCACGCCGCTCGGTCAGGCGATCCGCGTCCTTTCCCAGGAGAGCCGCGACGCCCGCATGGCCGAGGCCGAGAAGAAGGCGGCGGCGCTGCCACCCAAGCTCACCGTACCGATGATCGTCTTCTTCCTGCCGGTGCTCTTCGCCGTCATCATCGGGCCGGCGATGATCCAGTTGTTCCACTGGAAGTGAGGTGCGGGCGGGCACCGCTCCGCGCGCAGCCGTCCGGTCGCCCGACCTCGTGTCCCGAGACCTCCCACGAACCTCGAGGCATCCGCGTCCGACCACCCGGTTCCGCCGCAGCCGACCCCGCGCCATGCGTCCACTGCATGGCGGAATCGGTCATATGAGAATTGAACGATGTGTCCGGCGTGACCATCTGCACTCCGGCACGGCCGGTGGGGATGCCCGCCGGTGCGCTCGCCGTCTTCCTCCGGCCGATCGGGGGAGGGTGGTACACCCCGAACCCGAGACGAGATCCCATGAAGAACTGGCAGAACATCGCGGCCGAACAGTCGGTCCTCCTCAAGGAAGTCCGCAACGGTGCTCCCGAGGCGATGAAGGGCTTCTCCGCGCTCGCCGCCGGCGCACTCAAGGCCGGGGCGCTCGACACCCGGACCAAGGAGCTGATCGCCGTCGGCATCTCGGTGGCGGTGCGGTGCGATCCCTGCATCGCCTTCCACACCAAGGCGGCGCGCGCCGCCGGTGCCACCCGTGAGGAGATCATGGAGACGGTGGCGACCGCCATCTACATGGGTGCCGGCCCGTCCTACATGTACGCCGCGCAGGCGGTCGAGGCCTATGACCAGTTCGCCGCCGCTGCGGCCGCGGCCGCCGAGGCCAAGCCCGCCGGCTGATCGCAGGACGGCTCCGGGAGAGGGGCGTTGCCGTCCGGCCGAGCGCCGGCGCGGAAGCGCGCCTCCCTTCTCCCTTCGCGGGGCCTCCGCACGATTCGAGATCCGCGTCGGACGGGGGGCGGGGCGCCTCGGGCTTCGATCGGTTCCTCCGGCTCAGCCGGATGTACCCTTGCGCTCGACGGGCTTGCCGTCGGCCTGCTTCAGCTGTTTCCAGGTGTTGGGCTGGCTCAGCAGACCGCGCAGATAGGCGACGTTGGCCCTGGCCTCTTCCGGCGGCAACTCCGCCGCGGCGAGGCGATCGGCCTCGTCGAAACGGCCCTGCAGGCCGACCACCAGCGCCAGGTTCTGCCTCACCCGGCTGTCGGCCCGGGGCGAAGCGACGGCGCGGCGCAGCGTCGTCTCGGCCTTGGCCAGTTCGTTGGTGAAGACGTAGGAGAGGCCGAGGTTGTTGAGCACGGTGGGTTCGTCCGGCGCCAGTTTCAGCGCCTCCTGGTAGAGCCTGCGCGCCTCGGCCGAATTGCCGAGCTGATCCTGGATCGCACCTTCCGCGGAGGTCAGCCGCCAATCGGGCGTGCGCGGGCTGTTGGCGGCACGCACCACCTTCAACGCCTCGTCGAAGTCGCCGTTCGCCGCCAGCGACTTGCCGTAGGCCGAAGCGACACCGACGTCCTTGGCGTACTGCAGCATCGCCCGCTGCAACACCTCCACCGCCTGCGCGGTACGACCGTCGGCACGCAGCGCCTGGGCGAAGCCGAGGGCGGTGTCGCGGTCGTCGGGCGTCGACTGGTAGCGGCGCGTCCATTCCGCCACCACCGCCTGACGGTCGGTCGCGTTCTGGGGGATCGAGCCGGTCACCGCCGGCCCGTCGGTCCGGGCATTCGGCCGAGCACAGCCGCCGAGAACGCCGGAGACCGCGACCACCGCGGCGACGATCAGGGGCAGGGCGGAGGTGGCACGGCCCGAGGGGCGGTTCATGGAACTCTCCGAAGCGGACGAACGCGAGCGCGAGAGCTTCGCGCGATCCCGTCAGTTATCCTTCGTTAACCCTAACGAGCGGTTAAGAGCCCGCCGGAACGAGCACATCGCAGGGGGAGGCAGGCTCTCGCTCTCCACCCCGCGGGGCTGGACGCGACCGCCGAGGCCGTTACAGTCGGATCCGGCCGCGTCGCGCCCGGCGCCGACGGCCGGCCACCGCCCCCGTCGCCCGGAGATTCCCCTTGGCTCCACCAATTCTCCTCAAGTGTTTGACGCACTTGTAAGTCCCGGT
>CALMFH010000048.1 GCA_937864925.1 uncultured Alphaproteobacteria bacterium
GGAACATCACCCGGTAGGCGCCGGGATGGCGCTCGGCGAAGTCGAGATAGGCGAGCCCGGCCCTCTCCAACGAGGCAGCCGCGTCGATCCCTCCGGCGGAACGGACGATCGCCGCGTCGACCGCCCGGTGCAGACGGGCGAAACCGCGCGCGGCGATCTCGGCGAGGAGATCGGCCTTGGCGGCGAAATGACGATAGGCCGCGGTGTGGCTGACACCGACGCTCTCGGCGACCTCGCGCAGCGAGAAATCGGGACCACCGCGCGCCGCGATCAACGCCGACGCCGCCGCGACCAGAGCGCCGGCGAGATCGCCATGATGGAAGCCGCGTTTGCCTTCGACCGTCGTCCGCGTCGTCGTCATCCCTCGTACTCCCCCCTCTCGAGCCGGCGCACCGGAACACCGTCGAGCCGTCGAGCCGTCGGGCCGGTGGCCCGGGGTGCGCCGCCCCGGCACTGTCCCGCATGTTGCCATTGGTCACAACGAAGATTATGATGTTACCAGTGGTAACATGGAGTGAATCGATGACCAGGATTCTCCTTCTCACCGGCCATCCGCGTGCCGCGAGCCTGTGCGCCGGGCTCGCCGAGCGTTACGCCGCCGGGGCCCGCGCCGCCGGCCACGAGGTGCGGCTGCGCAGCCTCGCCGAGATCCCTGCCGATCTCGCCGTCCCCGACTACCAGGGTGCCGCCTGCCTCCTACCCGCGTGGGTGACCGACCTGCAGGCCGACCTCACCTGGTGCGAACATTGGGTGATCGTCGCGCCGATGTGGTGGGGCGGGCTACCGGCCGGGCTCGAGGCGATCTTCGACCGGGTGCTGCTGCCCGGCTTCGCCTTCCGCTACCACCGCGAGGGGATGGGGTGGGATCGGTTGCTCGCCGGCCGTTCGGCGCGGGTGATCCTGACCATGGACACCCCGCCTTTCGTGCTGCGTTGGCTGTGGGGGCGGCCGATCCTCAGGCGTCTGAAGACCCAGGTGCTCGGCTTCTGCGGCGTCACGCCGGTCCGCTTCACCACCCTCGGGGTGGTGCGCAAGTCGACCCCGGAGAAGCGCGCGGCATGGCTGGCGGAGGCCGAAGCGTTGGGACGCGCGGGGGCCTAGGAGGGGCGTCGTCCGCGACGGTGGCTTGCGTGAAACCCAGCCGTTTCGCTGGGTGATTGCGGAATCTTCGCGAAATTCGATCCGACGTGACCGCAGTTCAGAAGCGACCCGTGATGCCGAGCGAACGAAGTTTCGGCCCGTTCGAAGCTTCGCACGCGAAGGCAGGCTCGAAGGAGCGTCCATCGATCCGGCCGCAACGCTCATGAAAGTCGGACGAGTCCGATTTTCACGCGCCGAGTATGAATTCGAGGCACCGGAGCCGACGGATCGGGGCTCTCGCGAATTTTGCGAGGGTTCCCGCGCGGGAGATGTCGGAACGTCCACACGACCACCGACGCAAACGGCCGCTCCCTTGGAGGAACGGCCGTTCGGAACATCGGCAGTCGTCGCCTCAGTGCAGGATCTGCGACAGGAACAGCTTGGTGCGCTCGTGCTGCGGCGCAGCGAAGAAGGCGTTGGGCTCGTTCGACTCGATGATCTGGCCGGCGTCCATGAAGATCACCCGGTCGGCGACCTGACGGGCGAAGCCCATCTCGTGGGTGACGCAGAGCATGGTCATGCCCTCGTTGGCGAGGCTCACCATGGTGTCGAGCACCTCCTTGACCATCTCCGGGTCGAGCGCCGAGGTCGGCTCGTCGAACAGCATGATCTTCGGGCTCATGCACAGTGAGCGGGCGATGGCGACGCGCTGCTGCTGGCCGCCGGAGAGCTGGCCGGGGTATTTCAGCGCCTGCTCGGGGATGCGCACCCGCTTCAGATAGTGCATGGCGATTTCTTCGGCGTCCTTCTTCGCCATCTTCTTCACCCAGATCGGCGCGAGCGTGCAGTTCTCGAGGATCGTCAGGTGGGGGAAGAGGTTGAAGTGCTGGAACACCATGCCGACGTCGCGGCGGATCTCGTCGATGCGTTTGAGGTCCTCGGTGAGTTCGGTGCCGGCGACGATGATGCGGCCGGCCTGATGTTCCTCGAGCCGGTTGATGCAGCGGATCATCGTCGATTTGCCCGAACCCGACGGGCCGCAGATGACGATCTTCTCGCCCTTCTTCACCGTCAGATCGATGTCCTTGAGGACGTGGAAATCCCCGTACCACTTGTTGACGCCGACCATCTGGACGGCGGGGGCGGACGGGTCGGAGGAGGCCTTGGCCGTGGCGGTCGCGGCGGTGGCGATGTCGGTCATGTCGAAAATCCTTCGCTCGTCAGCGCTTGTGACCGGTGGCGAGCCGGCGTTCCATCCATTGCGAATAGCGGCTCATGCCGAAGCAGAAGATCCAGAACAGCATCGCCGCCACCAGGTACCCGGTCTTGCCGGTCACCGGCGAGATCCAGATCGGGTCGGAGAGCGACGCCTGGATCATGCCGAGCAGGTCGAAGATCGAGACGATCAGCACCAGCGTGGTGTCCTTGAACAGCGAGATGAAGCTGTTGACGATGCCCGGGATCACCAGTTTCAGCGCCTGTGGCATGACGATCAGGCCCATCATCTGCCAGTAGCCGAGGCCGAGCGCCATGGCGCCCTCGTACTGACCCTTGGGGATCGCCTGCAGGCCGCCGCGGATCGTCTCGGCGAGATAGGCCGAGGTGAAGATCGCCACACCGATCAGGGCGCGCAGCAGCTTGTCGACGTCCATGCCGGCCGGCATGAACAGCGGCAGCATGTTGGACGCCATGAACAGCACGGTGATCAGCGGCACACCACGCCAGAACTCGATGGTCACGACGCAGAGCATCTTGACGATCGGCAGCTTGGAGCGCCGGCCGAGCGCCAGAAGGATGCCGAGCGGCAGCGAGCAGACGATGCCGACCACCGAGACGATCAGCGTCACCAACAGGCCGCCCCACAGGGTCGTCTCCACCGGCACCAGCCCGAAGATGCCACCGGTCAGCAGGAAGTAGGAGACGATCGGCATCACCACCAGGAAGGCGATGACGTTGAGGCGCTTGTAGGGCACCTTCGGCATCGCCAACGGGATCAGCGTCGCGGCGAAGAGGACGAAGACCAGCGTCGGACGCCAGCGTTCCTCGGCCGGATAGCGGCCGTAGACGAACTGCTTCCAGTAGGCCTCGACGAAGGGCCAGCAGGCGCCGACCCCCTCGGCCCGGCAGGCCTCACCGCTCTCGGCCGACCACACGGCGCGGACCACCGCGAAATCGAGTACCGACCACACCAGCGAGACGACGATCGCCACGCCCATCACGGTGAGCAGCGCGTCGAACAACGAGCCGAAGAGGTTGGTGCGCAGCCAGGCGACCGGGCCGACGAAGGAGCTGGGCGGATCGCGCCGTTCGGCGAGTTCCTTGCGCACGAAGGCGAGAGACGTGTCGGTCATGGTCTCACCTCTCGACGATCGCGACGCGGCGGTTGTAGGCGTTCATGACCAGGGCGGTCGTCACCGAGATGCCGAGATAGATCGCCATCCAGATGGCGATCACCTCGATCGCCTGACCCGACTGGTTGAGCACGATGCCGCCGAGCGACACCAGATCGGGATAGGCGATGGCGACGGCGAGCGACGAGTTCTTGGTCAGGTTCAGATATTGGTTGGTCAGCGGCGGGATGATCACCCGCATCGCCTGCGGGATCACCACCAGCCGCAGGTTCTGGCCGTGGCTGAGGCCGAGCGACCGCGCCGCCTCGGTCTGGCCATGGCTGACCGCCAGGATGCCGGCGCGTACCACCTCGGCGATGAAGCTCGCCGTGTAGATCGCCAGCGCCACCACGAGGGCCATCAGCTCGGGGATGAGCTGGATGCCGCCCTGCAGGTTGAAGGTCGATTTCTTCGCGGCGACCAGCGTCAGGTCGAAGCCGGAGGCGATGAAAGCGAGGAGCGGCAGGCCGAAGATCAGCCCGAGCGTGGCCCAACCGGCGGGAAACTGCTGCCCGGTCTCCTCCTGGCGCCGACGCGCCCAGCGGCGCACGAACCACGAGATCACCAGACCGGCGAGGAAGCCCCAAGTGATGCCGGCGCCGGCGAAACCGCCGAAGTGGAACTCGGGCAGGTAGAGGCCACGGTTGTTGAGGAACACCCAGTCCGGAACGATCTGCAGCGAATTGCGCGGCGCCGGCAGGATCGACAACACCGCGAAGTACCAGAAGAAGATCTGCAGCAGCAGCGGCAGATTGCGGATCAGCTCGACATAGGCGCCGCACAGCCGCGAGATGACGAAGTTGCGCGACAGGCGGCCGACACCGATGAGGAAGCCGATCATGGTGGCGAAGACGACGCCGATGATCGCGACGATCGCGGTGTTGACGAGGCCGACCAGAATGGCGCGGCCGTAGGAGGAGTCGTGGGGATAGTCGATCGGCGTCTGGGCGATGTCGAAGCCGGCGGTGGTCGCCAGGAAGCCGAACCCTTGAGCGATGTTGCGCTTCTCGAGGTTGACCGCGGTGTTGTGGATGATCGTCCACGCGCCGACGATCACCGCCAGCAGGGTCAAGGCCTGGAAGATGTACCCGCGTTTGACCGGATCGTTGTACCACGCCACGCGCGGCGGTTCGTCCGCCCCGCTGCTTCCGGGTCGTTTCGTCATGCTCGTCCCCCTGCCGGCGCATCCGACGCCGGCCCCTCACGATGGTCCGACGGCCCCGAGACCCGGCGGACTTCGATTCCGAACGAGACGACGTCTCCCTCGTCGTCCTGCGACCGGCGACCGCCGCCGGATCGACGCCGTTCGCCACCACCTCACCGGCGGCCATGCGGCGCTCCGGCCGGGACGAGCCCGGCCGGAGGTCCCGTTTCGATCAGCGGATCGGCGGCGCGTATTGCAGACCACCCTTGGTCCACAGCGCGTTGACACCACGCGCGATCTTCAGCGGGCTCGCGGCGCCGACGTTCTTCTCGAACAGTTCGCCGTAGTTGCCCATGTGCTTGGTGATCTGCAGCGCCCAGGCGTTGGTCAGGCCGATGTCGGCACCGAACGAGCCGTCCTTGCCGAGGAAGCGCTTGACGTCCGGGTTCTCGGACTTGGCCAGCGTCTCGTCGACGTTCGCCTTGGTGATGCCCATCTCCTCGGCGGTCAGCAGCGCGTAATAGGTCCACTTGACGACGTTGAACCAGGCATCGTCGCCCTGGCGCACCATCGGGCCGAGCGGCTCCTTGGAAATGATCTCGGGCAGAACGATGTGCTCGTCCGGCTTCGTGAGCTTCAGGCGCTCGGCATAGAGGCCGGAGGCGTCGGTGGTCAGCACGTCGCAGCGGCCGGCGTCGTAGGACTTCACCACCTCTTCGTTCTTCTCGAAGCTGACGAGCTTGTAGTCGAGCTTCTGCGAGCGGAACCAGTCGGCGAGGTTGAGTTCGGTGGTGGTGCCGGTGTTGGTGCACACCGAGGCGCCGCCGAGCTGCTTGGCCGAGGTGATACCGAGCGACTTGCGCACCATGAAGCCCTGGCCGTCGTAGTACATCACGCCGGCGAACTTGCCCTGCTTGGTGTCACGCGACATCGTCCAGGTGGTGTTGCGCGACAGAACGTCGATCTCGCCCGACTGCAGCGCGGTGAAACGTTCCTTGGCGGAGAGCGGCGTGAACTTGACCTTGGACGTGTCGTTGAAGATCGCCGCGGCGAGCGACCGGCAGAAGTCGACGTCGAGACCGGCCCAACCACCGCTGCTGTCGGGCTGCGAGAACCCGGGGAGACCCTGGCTGACGCCGCACTGGACGAAGCCCTTGTTCTTGACGTCGTCGAGCGTGCCGGCGAGTGCGACGGTCGCCGTGGAGCCCATGAGGACGCCGAAGGCCGCCGCGAGGAACTTGGTTTTCATGTTCGCGCCTTTTGTCGTGTGCTCGCGGCCACCAGGCCCGAGCGCCGTTGTTCGTGTGATCCGTCGGGATCGCACCTGGTCCTTCCGCTCCCTGCCGCATCGTCCGTGGGTCCATCCGCGACGGACCCACACGACGACGACGCCCGGAACGCCTCCCCCCGGCGCGACCGTTCGATCGGAAGCCCATCACAGGACAAAGATTCTTACCGGTCAAGCGAGAAAAGCCTTCCTCATGTACGACCGACTCGGAATGATCGTTCCCGATACGACCCTTTCGGCGGAACGAAGCGGGTTTCGCACCGGCGGTCCGCCTTTCGCAGTGGCGAGATGTTCATTCGTTGGGCAGATGCCCACGACGGAGCGTTCGACACCCGATCGTCGCCTGTGACGTCGATCGCGACCGAGGGATCTGGTAGGGAACGACGAAACGTGGAGGATCCGAAGACCGATGACCGACGAAACCGCCCACCGTGCCCACGCTCCCGCCACCCGTCTCGCCCATGCCGGGCGTGATCCGCAGGGCGGCGCCTTCGTCAATCCACCGGTGATCCATGCCTCGACGGTGCTGTTCGAGAGCGTCGCGCAGATGAAGGGCAAGGCGGCGACCCCGGCGCGTTGGACCTATGGTCGGCGCGGCACCCCGACATCGGAAGCGCTCGAGCGGGCGATCTCCGAGCTCGAAGGCGCCGAGGGCACGGTGTTGACGCCATCTGGCGCCTCCGCCTGCGGCACGGCGCTCATGTCGCTGCTCGGCGCCGGCGACCATCTCTTGATGATCGACAGCGTCTACGCCCCGACCCGCAACATCTGTGACGGCATCCTGAAGCGGTTCGGCGTCGAGACCACCTATTTCGATCCGGCGATCGGCGCCGCCATCGCCGAGCTGATCCGGCCGAACACCAAGGTGATCTTCCTCGAGGCGCCGGGTTCGCTCACCTTCGAGATGCCGGACGTACCGGCGATCGCCGAGGTGGCGCGCGACCGCGACCTCCTCTCCGTCATCGACAACACCTGGGCGACGCCGCTCCATTTCCGGCCGCTCGATCACGGCGTCGACGTGTCGATCATGGCGGCGACCAAATACGTCGTCGGCCATTCCGATGCGCTGATCGGCACCATCGCCTGCGGGCGGCGCGCCTGGAAACGGGTGAAATCGACCCACGGCGACCTCGGCCTGTTCACCGGGCCGGACGACATGTATCTGGCGCTGCGCGGCCTCCGCACCATGGGGGTGCGTCTCGCCCATCATCAGAGAAGCGCGCTCGCCATCGCCGAATGGTTCGCCGCCCGGCCGGAGGTGGCGCGGGTACTCCACCCGGCGCTGCCTTCCGATCCCGGCCACGCCATCTGGAAGCGCGACTTCTCGGGCGCCGCCGGCCTCTTCGGCGTGGTGATGAAGGGCGGCACCGAGGCGGCGGTCTCCGCCTTCCTCGACCACCTCGAGCTCTTCGGCCTCGGCTATTCCTGGGGCGGCTTCGAGAGCCTCGCCATCCACGCCGATCCGCGCGCCGTCCGCACCGCGGTGCCGTGGCGCGAGGAAGGGGCACTGCTGCGCTTCCAGATCGGGCTCGAGGACACCGGCGACCTCATCGCCGACCTCGACGCCGGCCTCGCCCGTTGGCGGGCGGCGCTCGTCGTCTGAGACTCAGGCCTTCGGCGGGCTCGCCCGGTCGATCAGAGCGGCGAGCACCTCGGGCCAGTTCGCCGGCCGGTCCGCCGCCTTCGGCTCGAGCCGACCGTCGCGCCGCTGGCGGAACACCAGGTTGCGGCGGGCGAGAGCGTGCGCCGCGGTCAGCGTGAACGCGGCACCGAAGCCGAAACCGGCGATCACGTCGGCCGGGAAATGGGCGTCGAGCAGGATGCGGGAGACCGCCACCGCCGCGCCGGCCATCAGAATCGGCCGGCGCAGCGCCGGGAAGAGCAGCGCCAGCACCATCGCGCTCGCTCCCGCCGTGGTCGAATGCCCGGAGGGGAAGGCGGCGAATTTCGCGGTGAAGGACAGCGGGTGGAGTTCGAACACCGCCGTCCCGCCGAGGTGTTCGGGACGGGCGCGGCCGAGGGCGTTCTTGATCGCCGAGGCGGCGAGGCCGCTGCCGGCGACCGACACCACCGCGAAGGCCGCGGCGAAGCCGATCTCGACCAGACCGGCGCGCACCCGGCGGGCGAGGCCGGCGGGTGAGACGGCGAGGCAGAGGACGAGAATGGCGAACGAAACGATCAGGATCTCGACGCCCTCGCCGTAGGAGGTGAGCGTCTTCAGGAAGCCGCGCCACGCGCCGGTCGCACCACCGACGAGCCCGCGGGCATGGGGGTCGACGAAGGCGATCGCGGCGAGCGCCGCGGCCAGGGTCGTCGCCAGGACGAACGAGGGGTTCTCGTCGCGCGCGGCGACGATCGCGGCCCGGCGGGCGCGGCGATGGGCGAGGATCGCGACACCGTGGCGACCGCTGTCGACGAGCCGTCGGATGAAGGCGCGCAGCAGCCCGATCAGGGTCTCGCTCGTCCCCACCTTCGCCTCCCCTCGCCCCGCCGTGCCGGCTCGAACGAAAGGGCCGCCGTCCGAACCGGAGGCGACCCTCGTCGTTCGCGTCGTCCGCCGCTCTACGTTCTTCGTCGCGACGCTCTATCACGGGCGCCGGCGGCGATCAAAGCGGCGGGCGGGTCACTTCACCGGCGGCGGCATGAGCTGCGCCACCGTGACCGGCGGCAGGCCGGAGCGCTCCTCCGGCACCGGGGGCAGCAGCGGCTGGCGATTCGACTGGGTCGGCGCCGGGGCCGAGGTGGCGACCGGCACCACCGGGGCCGGCGGCGGCGCCGAGGTGACGGCGACGGGCGGCGTGTATTCGGAGCGGTCGATACCACCGGAACAGGCGGCGAGACCGGCGGCGAGGGTGACGGCAGCGGCGGCGGCGACGAGGCGGCGAAGCGCGATGGGGCTCGACAAGAGCGGGAACTCCTTGCGGTCGCGAAAGAAAACCCGGCGAGATTGCGCCGATCCGTTCAAGAAGTCGTTAAACACGTCCCTCTATTCTCGAATTTGGTTCATGAGAGGTTGACGACTCTCGATCGGCTCGGGCGAATGGACGCGTTCGCGGACGACGAGCGGACCGACGCAGAGACCCCACAAAAGTTCGACGGCCTGTCGAAGATTTTGTGGGTTCATTTGTCACAAGTCAAAGAGTCGTCCACCGCGATCGTGGCATTGAACGGCCGCGCCGAGCGTCGGCCGCCGTCGGAGCGACGGCGATGGGGCTCGACCATCCGTGCATCGATCCGTCGGTGCCGGCGAACGTGGCGTTCGTACGAAGTTCGGACCGGCCGTTCGGATTTCGTAAGTTCGTCCGTCGGAATCGTCCGGTCCGCAACGGGGCGTTTTCGACGGGATGGATCCGGCATCGCGACGCGATCCGCCGGATCCGGTACCAACGAGGAAGACGAGATGTCCGAAGTACGCAAGTCCGTCGCGATCGTCATCGCCGGCTCTGGCGGCACCGGCGCCATCACCGCCGGCAGTGCCCTCATCGCCGCTGCGGCGCGTGACGGCCACTACGGCCTGATGACCAAGCTCTCCGGCGCCCAGGTGCGCGGTGGTGAAGCCGCGGCCCTGCTCGAGATCGGCGCGGCGCGGGATGGCGGGCCGATCGAAGCCCAGCCCGATCGTTTCGACTGCCTGATCGCCCTCGATTGGCAGGACGTCCACCGCTTCGCCCCCGAGATCCCGCTCGACGGTTCGAGCCTGATCGTCTGCGATCCGAAGAACGGCGTCGTTCCCGAGGCGATCGCCCGCTCCGGCGCCCGCGTCGTCGAACTGCCGATCGCCCAGATCGCGGCGTCGGTCGAGGGTGGCCGTCTCAACATGGTCGGCTTCGGCATCGCCGCCGAACTCGCCGGGCTGGAGCCGGGCGCCGTCGACGAGGCGATCCGTGCCATGATCGGGGCCAAGGGCGAGAAGGCGGTCACCGCCTCGATCGGCGCCAGCGCCGCCGGCCGTGCCGCTTTCGCCGCGACCGGGATCAGCATGGCCCTGCCTCCCGGTCGTCGGGTCGAACGCTGGATGCTCTCCGGCAACGAGGCCGTCGGCCTCGGGGCGCTGCGTGGCGGCATCGAGTTCGTCGCCGCCTATCCGATCACCCCGGCGACCGAGATCACCGAGTGGCTCGCCGTTCAGATGCAGGAGCACGGCGGCCGCGTCGTCCTCGCCGAGGACGAGATCGCCGCCATCAACATGTGCTGCGGCGCCTCCTTCGGCGGCGTGCCGACCATGACCATCACCGCCGGACCCGGCCTGGCGCTCAAGGTCGAGACCATCGGTCTCGCCATCGCCGCCGAGATCCCGATGGTGATCGTCGACGTCATGCGCGTCGGCCCGTCGACCGGCATCCCGACCAAGTCGGACCAGGGCGACCTCGACATCGCCCTCCACGGCACGCCCGGCGACGCCCCGCGCGTCGTCGTCGCACCGATTTCGATCGCCGACTGCCCGGCCGCCACCGAGCGCGCCGTGCACATCGCCGAGGCGTTGCAGACGCCGGTGATGCTGCTCTCCGACCAGTCGATCGGCCAGACCCAGACCATCATCGACGTGCCCACCGCCCGGCCGGCGGCCCTGAAGCGCGCCACGGTGCCCTTCGCCACCGGCCCCGACTTCCGCCGCTATCAGCTGACCGACAACGGCGTGTCGCCGATGCCGGCGCCGGGTACACCGGACTGCCAGTGGGTGGCCGACGGCCTCTCCCACGCCGAGAGCGGCCATCCCTCCAACTCGGCGGCGATCCACGTCGCCCAGTTGGAGAAGCGCCTGCGCAAGCTCGAGGGTTTCGACTTCGGCGACACCTGGGGCGAGGTCTTCGGGCCGGCCGACGCGCCGCTCGCCCTCCTCGCCTTCGGCTCTTCCGTCGGCCCGGCCAAGGTCGCCGCGGCGCGGCTCACCGCCGCCGGTACGCCGACGAAGGTGGTGGCGCTACGTCTGCTGGCGCCGGTGCCGCAGGCGAAGCTCGCCGCCGCCCTCGCCGGCGCGAAGCGCACCATCGTCGTCGAACAGAACCATTCGGGCCAGCTCTACCGCCACCTGCGCGGCGAGAAGGCCCTGCCGCACGGGGCGGAGAGCTTCGCCCGCCCCGGCCCCGCCCCCTTCCGCGCCGCCGAGATCGTCGCCCACATCCTCCGCGAGGTCGCCGCATGACCATCCACGAACAGCCCCACGCCTGCCCGCAGACGTTGACGCTCAAGGACTTCAAGTCGTCGGTCGAGCCGATCTGGTGCGTCGGCTGCGGCGATTTCGGTGTGCTGCAGTCGTTGCAGCGCGCCCTCGCCGAACTCGGCCGGCCACCGCACGAGGTGGTGGTGGTCTCCGGTATCGGTTGCTCGTCGCGGCTGCCCGCCTACACCACCGCCTACGGTTTCCACGGCGTCCACGGCCGGGCGCTGCCGGTGGCGACCGGCCTCAAGCTCGCCCGTCCCGACCTCGAGGTGATCACCGTCGGCGGTGACGGCGACGGCTACTCGATCGGCGGCAACCACTTCCTGCACGCGGCGCGGCGCAACGTCGACCTGACCTACATCGTCATGGACAACCGGGTCTACGGCATGACCAAGGGCCAGCCGTCGCCGACCACCGAGGCCGATTGGGACAGCGACGCCGCCCCCGGCGGCACCGGCGTGAAGCCGTTCTCGCCGCTCGCCATCGCGCTCGCCGCCGGCGCCAACTTCGTCGCCCGCGGCTTCGCCCTCGACGTCAAGCCGCTGGCGGCGATGATCGTCGAGGCGGTGCGCCACCCCGGCTTCTCCTTCATCGAGGTGCTGTCGCCCTGCATCACCTTCCGCCCCGAGGAGATGGAGTGGAAGAAGAGCGTGGCGCGCGGCGTCATCCAGCCGACCTCCGATCGTGCCCGGGCGACCGCGGCGGTGCTCTCCGACACCGACCTCGCCACCGGCATCTTCTTCAAGGGCGATCGCGGCGCCTATCGCGAGGCACCCAAGGGCCATGGCGACGCCGAGAAGATCGCGGCGCAGTTCCGCGTCGGCGGTACCGCCCACATCGCCCCGGCGGACAGCGGCTGCTGTGGCGGCGGACGAGCCCTCTGAGGGCACCGCGACCGGTGAAGACGACAAAGGGCCCGGCGACGGGCCCTTCTTCGTTTCGACAGACCTCGATCCGGCCTTCGCTCACGCCTCGGCGACGAAGGCGACGCCCATGTCCTGGCCCGCGGTCCAGATCCGCTCGACCCGGCGGCGTTCGCCGCGCTCGATCAGCAGCAGTTCGAACCACCGCGGCACCACCGGCGGACCGCCGAAACGCAGACGCGCGCCGTCGCAGGAGATGTCGCGCACTCGGCAGTCCATGGTCGAGTAGCGCTCGTTGAACACGGCACGAGCCCCGAGCACGGTCCTCGATCGAGGCTGCCGGCGGCGTTCGAGTCCGATGACGGCCACGGACATGTCCTCCCCCTTTCCGTCAACTTTCGGTCGAATGATATCACTCTGGTTGTGGCCGACCATCGAAAGAACGACGGAGGGTTAATCCGTCCGATGGTCTCGCCGTGACGATCGCGCCCACGGCCGCTCGTGAGCGGCCACACCGATCGCGGCCCTCCGACACGGCTCCCCTGCCCCTCCGGTTCGCTGTAACATGGCTGTCGGTCTCGGAACGGTGGGAGGGACGTGATGATCGAACTGCACCAGTTCGCACCAGTCGACGGCGTCAACGCCAGTCCGTTCTGCGCCAAGGTGGAGATCTACTTGCGCCTGCGCCGCATTCCCTACCGAACGACCGTCGATCCGCCGTTCAAGGGACCCAAGGGCAAGTTGCCGTTCATCGTCGACGGCACTCGCACCATCGCCGACAGCGGCGCCATCCTCGCCCATCTCGAGGCGAGCCGCCCCGATCCGCTCGACGCCGGCCTCGACGAGGCGGCACGGGCGACGGCGCACCTCGTCCGCCGCACCCTGGAGGAGAGCCTCTACTTCGCCATGCTCTTCGATCGCTGGGGACGCGACGCCAACTGGCCGCGGGTGCGCGACGGCTTCTTCGGCATGATCCCGGCGCCGATCCGCCCGCTGATCACCGCGCTCATCCGGCGCAAGATCCTCCGCGATCTGAAGGGCCAGGGAACGGGTCGGATGACGCAGGACGAGGCCGCCGCCCGCGGCGTCGCCGACATCACGGCGGTGGCGGCGGTGCTGGGGACGCGCGACTTCCTCGTCGCGGACCGCCCGACGACGATCGACGTGACGCTCCACGCCTTCACCGACAATCTGTTGAACGGCGGTTTTCCCGGCCCGCTCCGCGACGCGGCACGATCGTGCGCCGGTCTCGTCGGCCATCATGCGCGCATCAGCGCGTTGCTCGCGGACGCCCGAGCCGGATGATCAGGCGAGTTCGACACCCATCTCGCCGTCGCGCATCCACACCTTGCGGGCCTTGCGCTTGTCGTTGCGGCCGTCGATCCTCAGTTCGAACTCCTCCGGCAGCCAGGGCGTGCCGCCGAACTTCAGGCGAGCCCCGTGTTCGGCCAGATTGCGCACCAGGCAGTCGACCGTCGAACAGCGATTGTTCATCACCACGTGGCCGCCGAGCAACGAGCGCAGGCGCGTCTCGCGGCGACGTTCGGTCAGGGGCTCGTTCATGTCCGTCCTCTCCGAAGAGACCAGTGTCGGACGAAGTCTATGCCCGGTCGCCGCCTCGACGAAGCGAAAGCCCGGAACGATGTGAACGAACGGTCATGCGGATCGACGCAATTCGATCGATCGCGGCGAAGGGGTGGACCGCGTTAGGTTGGTGAACGGCGATTCGGAGCCGCCGGGGAGACGCCGTTGATCCGCATCCTCCATACCGCCGATTGGCACCTCGGCCAGACCCTGATGGGTTGGAGCCGCGACCTCGAGCACGAGCGGGCGCTCGCCGCGCTGGTCGAGACCGCGGTCGCCCGCGAAGTCGACGCGCTGATCGTCGCCGGCGATGTCTTCGACACCCAGAACCCGTCGGCGCGGGCAGAGCGGCTCTTCTACGACACACTGATCACGCTGCGCCGACGCATTCCCCACCTGACGATGATCGTCACCGCCGGCAATCACGATCCGGCCGGCCGGCTGGAGGCACCGCGACCGGTGCTCGCCGCCCTCGGCATCCATGCGGTGGGCACGGTGACGCGGAGTGGCGCCGGCGACATCGATCTCGACCGTCATCTCGTCCCCCTCCCCGAACGAAGCGGCGCGATCGGCGCCCACGTGCTGGTGCTGCCCTATCTCGGGCCGGCGTCGCTGCCGCCGATCGATCGGCGATCCGAAGAGCCCGGCTCGCCGGTGGTTCGGGCGGTTCGAACCTTCCACGAGGCCGCCTTCACGGCGGCCCGAGCGCGCATCGGCGCGGCGCCGCTGGTGGTCACCGGCCACCTCGCGGTCGGCGGCGCGACGGAGTCGGAAGGCGCCGAGCGGCGCATCCTGATCGGTGGCGAACACGCGGTACCGAGCGATCTCTTCCCCGCCGATCTCGCCTATGTGGCGCTCGGCCATCTGCACCGACCGCAGGCGGCCGGGCGGCCGACACTGCGCTATGCCGGATCGCTCTTCCCGTTGTCGGCGACCGAACGGGACTACGACCACGGCGTCTCGGTGGTGACGCTCGACGCGGACACGGTCTCGGTCGAGCACGTGTCGCTGCCACGTCCGGTGCCGTTCCTCCGGCTGCCGCGCCAGGGAACGCTCGCGCCGGAGGAGATCGAAGCCGCCCTCGTCGACCTCGGCCTCGTCGCCGATCTGCCGATCGCCGAGCACCCGTGGGTGCAACTGGCGCTACGCCTCGACCGCCCGGCCCCCGGCCTCAAGGCAGAGCTGGATCGCGTCGCCGAGGCCTTCCCGGTTCGCCTCGTCGGGCATACCATCGACCGGCCGGAGACCTCCCCGGCCACGGCGACGGCCGAGACCGGCGCCTTCGTCGACCTCGCCGAACGCGACCCGGAAGACCTCTTCCGCCTCGCCTTCGCCCGCTGCCACGGGGTCGATCCCGAGCCGCCGCATCTCGACGCCTTCGCCGAGATCCGAGAGGAGGTGTGAATGCGCATCCTCGCCGTGCGCGGACAGAACCTCGCCAGCCTCGCCGAGCCCTTCGCCATCGAGCTCGGGGCCGAGCCCTTGGCGGGCGCCGGGCTCTTCGCCATCACCGGCGAGACCGGGGCGGGCAAATCGACCCTGCTCGACGCCATCTGTCTGGCGCTCTACGGCGAATTCCCACGCCTCGGCCCGCGCTCCATCGCCGCCGAGGATATCCCCGACGCCGCCGAGGGCGACGCGCTGAAGCCCTGGGACGCCCGCTCGATCCTGCGGCGTGGCGCCGCCAGTGCCTGGGCCGAGGTCGACTTCCTCGGCGTCGACGGCCGGTCCTACCGCGCCCGCTGGTCGGCCTATCGCGCCCGCAACAAGCCGGGTGGCCGGTTGCAACCGGCGGCCCGCCAGATCGATCGACTCGGGCCGAGCGGCGAAGCGGTGGAAACCGTCGCCGACAAGGCGACGGCGGTCGACCAGCGCGTCGTCGAGTTGACCGACCTGACTTTCGGCCAGTTCCGCCGCACCGTCGTCCTGGCCCAGGGCGATTTCGACGCGTTCCTGCGCGCCGACGACAAGGAACGCGCCGATCTCCTGGAGAAGATCACCGGCACCGAGATCTACGCCCTGCTCTCCGCCCGCGCCTTCGACAAGGCGCGCGCCGCCCGCGACGCGGTGGCGGTGCTGGAGGCGCGACGGCGGGACATAGGCCTCCTCGCCCCCGAGGTCCTGGCCGAACGGCAGGCCCATCGCACCGGCCTCGCCGAACGGCTCGCCGCGTCGCGGGTACGGGCCGATGCGGCCCGCACCGATCTCGCCCGACACGACCGCATCGCCGCCGCCGTGGCGCGCCTCGCCGAGGCCGATGCCGAAGCCACCGCCGCCGACGCCGCCCGAGAGGCGGCGAGCGAAATGCGCGATCGGCTCGATCGCATCACCCGCGCCCGGAGCCTCGGCCCCGCTTTCGCCGCCCTCGCCGATGTCGAAAGCGACGAGGCGGCGGCAATCGCGGCCCTGGCGCAGGCGGAGAGCGACCTCGCCGTCGCCACGCCGAACCTGGAACGCGCCCGTGAACGCCGCGACGCGGCGCTCGCCGCGCTCGCCGCCGTCGACGCCCGGATCGTCGATCTCACCCCGCAATGGGACGCCGCCGCCGCGCTCGGCGCCCGCCTCGCCGAGGCGCGCCGCGAGGCGGACGAAGCCGAGGCGCCGCGCCGTGCCGCCCGCGAGGCGCGCGACGCCGAAGCGGCGCGGCTCGAGGCGATCGATGCCCGGCGCCTGGGGCTCGCCGCCGAGGTGGCGCGGCTCCGGCACGACCTCGCCCGCCTCGCCGATCTCGCTCCCCTCGCCGCCCGCTGGGAAGATGTCGAGGCGCGGCTCGGCGAACGGATCGACACCGCCGGCGAAGCCCGGGTAGCTGCCGAGCGGCGCCGGGCGGCCGAACGTCGGCTCACCGAGCTCGCCCGCCGTCTCGCCGCGGCGGACGAGGCGGAAGCGGCCGACGCGGGTCGACGGGGCGAGGTCGAAGCCCGACTGATCGAACGGGTGGACGCCCTCGCCGCCCTCGACGAGGCCGGTGTTCGGACGCGCGACGGCGCCGCGGCCGAAGTGGAGAGCGACATCGCCGCGGCCATCCCCCCCGCCACCGCGCGCCGGGCGGCACGCGCCGACATGGCCACGGCGGAGCGGGATGCGGCAGCGGCGGCGGCAGGGGCTCGGGAGATCGCGGAACGTCGCGCGGCGATCGAAGGCGCCCGCGACACCGCCCGGGCGCGTCGCGACGGCCTGTCGGCGGCGGCGGACCTCGCCGATGCCGTCACCTCGGCCGAGGCACGGCGGTTGCGCGATCGTCTGGTCGAGGGCGAGCCCTGCCCGGTGTGCGGCTCGCGCGATCATCCGGTCGCCGCCGATCCCCGGATCGTCGCGGCGCTGGAGAAACTGCGGACCGAACGGATGCGGACCGACGAGGAGATCGCCGATTTCGATCGCCGCGCCGCCGATCTCGACGGGGCGCTGGCCGCCGCCGAGGCGCGTCACGCCGAGGCCGGACATCGCCGCCGCGACGCCGACGACCGGCACACCACCGCCGAGGCGGCCCTCGCCGATTGTCTCGCCCGGCTGGCGATCGCCGCCGATCGCCTCGGCCTCGCCGCCGACTTCGAAGCGGCCACCGAAGATCCGGTCGTCGGACTGACGGATTTCGCCGCCACGGTGAAGCGGCTGCGGCGGAGGCACGGCGAAGCGCTCGAGCAGGCGGGACGGCTGCGCCGGGAGATCGACGGATTACGGCGGGATCGCGACCGGCTCGCTGCCGACCGTGAGACGCGACGGGCCGCCCGCCACGACGACGAGATCGCCGCGGCCGACCTGCGCAGCGACGCGGCGACGGCGGCCGAGATCGAAGACGGCGCCCGGCGTCGGCTGGTCGATCTCGATGCGCGGCTGGCGCCGCTCCTCGGCGCGCTCGAGATCGGATCCGACGACCTCGCGCGCGACGAAAGGGCTCTGGTCGACCATCTCGCCCGCGCCGTCGCCGATCATCGCGACAAGGCGGCGGCCGTGGCCCGCGCGGTCGAGGAAGGCAACGATCTGGAGCGGGCGCGCCATGTCGCCCGCGAGGTGTCGATCCGAGCGGAAGAGACGGCGATCGCCGCCGAGGCGAAACTCGCCGAGCGACGCCAGACCGTCGACCGTCTGGTGGGCGAACGCGCGAGCCTGCTCGGCGGCGTGGCGACGACGGCGCATCGCGACGCGGTCTCGGCCGATCGCACCGCCGCCGCCGCCGCCCTCGACGAGGCGCAACGCGCGCTCGACCTCGCCCGCACCGCCCACGAGACGGTCCTCGCCCTGCACGGCGAACGCCACGCCGCCCTGATCGCAGCACAGGACGAGGTACGCCACCGCGCTCATCTGCGCGACCACGCGTTGGCCGCGAGCGACCTGTCGCTCGACCAGGCGGCCCGGTTGCTGGCGATCCCGGCGCAGGAGATCGAATCGCTGAAGATCGAGGTCGCGGCGATCGATCGCCGGGCCACCCGCGCCCATGCGGCACAGGCCGAACGACGGCGCGATCTCACCACCGCGCTCGCCGACGGCCGCCCGGCGCTGGACGTCGACGCCCTCGGCGCCGCGCTGGCGACGGCCCGCGCCGAAGGAGAAGGCCTCAACCGCGAGATCGGCGCGCTCGATCAGATGCTCGCCGCCGACGACGCGGCACGGGTCGTCGCCGCCGGAATGGACCGCGAGATCACGGCGGCGCGCACCCGGCACGAGGTCCTCGCCGCGGTCAATCAGGCGATCGGTTCGAGCGACGGCGACAAGTTCCGCCGCTTCGCCCAGGGCATCACCCTCGATCGGTTGACCGAGCTCGCCAACCGCCACCTCGCCAGTCTCAACCCGCGCTACCGGTTGGCCCGAGCCGAGGGGTTGGGCCTGACCATCGTCGATCGCGACATGGGCGACGAGGTGCGCTCGACCCGGTCGCTGTCCGGCGGCGAGCGCTTCCTCGCCTCGCTCGCCCTGGCGCTGGCACTGTCGGGACTCGAAGGCCGGCGCTCCTTCGTCGACACGCTGTTCGTCGACGAGGGCTTCGGCTCGCTCGACGCCGCCACCCTCGACGTCGCCATCGATGCGCTCGAGGGGCTGCAGAGCGAGGGCCGCAAGGTCGGCGTCATCTCCCACGTCGCCGCCATGCACGACCGCATTCCGGTGCAGATCCGGGTGGAGAAGGCCGGCGCCGGCCGATCACGGGTGCGGGTGGTCGGCGGGGGGTGATCCGACCTCGCCTCCGACCGCTGCCGACCGCTGCCGACCGAGGACGGGAGCGGCCTCGGACGAAATCCGCCAACTCATCCGATCGAACGGGCCAGAGCCCTGCCGATCTCGGCGATCGCGGCGTTGCGCTCGGCCATGCTTGCGGCGGTCTCCGCGATGTAGATCGCCACCGTGACCGGCCGGCGGTTCGGCGGCCAGATCACCGCGACGATGCCGCGTGCACCGTTGCCGCCGGCGCCGGTCTTGTCGGCGATCTTCCAATCCTTCGGCAGCCCGGCGCGCAACAGCGCATCCCCGACCCGATCGCCGAGGAGCCATTCGGTGAGTTTCTCCCGGCTCGCCGGGCTCAGCGCCCGGCCGAGGACGAGTTCGCGCAAGGTCCTCACCGCCGCCGCGGGCGTCGTCGTGTCACGCGGATCGCCGGGCCGCGCCTCGTTGAGATCGGTCTCCCAGCGGTCGAGGCGGCCGACGTCGTCGCCGACCGAGCGCAGGAAGGTGGTCAGCCCCTCCGGCCCGCCGATCGACCTCAGCAGCAGATTGCCGGCGGTGTTGTCGGACACCGTGACCGCGGCCTCGGCGATCTCGGCGAGCGTCATGCCCGGTTCACCGACCCGCTTCTCCGTCACCGGCGAATAGGTGACGAGGTCGGAGGCGGCGAAGACGACGCGACGGTCGAGCCGCCCCTCGCCGCGATCGACCCGCGCCAGCAGCGCCGCCGCGGCGAAAGCCTTGAAGGTCGAAGCGAAGGCGAACCGTTCGGCGGCGCGGTGGTTCCAGGCCCGCCCGCCGTGATCGTCGAGCACCGCCATGCCGATGCGCGCCCCGAGGCGCGTCTCGAGATCGGAGACGACCTTCTCGATCGGGTCGTCGGCGGCGAACCCCGGCATCGGACGCATCGCACCGAGGGTCGCGGCCGAGGCCGCCGTCCACAGGACCCTACGCCGATCGATCCACATCGCGGTCGCCTTTCGTGCCGACATCCCGGAGAACCCGGAACGACCAGAGGTTCGGCGCCCATGCGTGCGAATTCGCGACCGGATCGCGGCGATCCCGTGACATTTCGGACGGGACCGACAGGTCGATCGCCAGTGAGGGCCGGCCGGACGAAGAATGAGCCGGGAACTCGCGTTCCCGGCCCTGATCGAACCCGTGGTCGCCGCTCTCAGTAGAGCCCGCCCGGTTGTAGGCCGCGTTCCTGTTCGGGGGTGATCTTGCGGGCCTTGTCGAACTGCTCGGCGTCGTAGCCGATCACCGAATAGGTGTCGGGCGGCGCGGTGCCGGGCTTGAAGGCTTCCATGATCGTGGCGCCGTCACCGGGCGAGGCGCGCATCCCGGTGGCGCGGTTGACCGCGATCAGGCGGATGCCCGGCGGCACGCGGAAGGGAACCGCCGGCGTGTCCTTCAGCGCTTCGGCGAAGAAGTCGCGCACCACCGGCGCGGCGGTGTGGCCACCCGACTGGCCGCGACCGAGGCCGCGCGGCTTGTCGTAGCCGAGGTAGACGCCGACGACGAGGTCCGGGGTGAAACCGACGAACCAGACGTCCTTCTCGTCGTTGGTGGTGCCGGTCTTGCCGGCGATCGGCCGCTTCAGGTCGGAGAGGACGGTCGCGGTGCCGCGCAGCACGACGCCCTCCATGATCGAGGTGATCTGATAGGCGGTCATCGGGTCGAGCACCTGCTCGCGCTCGTCGATCAGCTGTGGCTCGTCCTGGTGGTCCCACTTGGCGGCGTCACAGCCCTCGCAGATCCGCTTGTCGTGCTTGAACACGGTCTTGCCGTAGCGGTCCTGGATGCGGTCGATGAACGAAGCGGTGACCTTGCGACCGCCGTTGGCGATGGTGGCGTAGGCCCCGGTCATGCGCAGCACGGTGGTCTCGCCGGCGCCGAGCGACATCGGCAGATAGGGGGCGAGGTCTTCGTAGATGCCGAAACGCTTGGCGTACTCGACCACGAGCGGCATGCCCATGTCCTTGGCGAGGCGCACGGTCATGGTGTTGCGCGACTGTTCGATGCCGACGCGCAGGGTCGAGGGGCCGTAGAACTTCTGCGAATAGTTCTCCGGCTTCCACACCGGCTGGCCGGGGCCCGTCTGGATCTCGATCGGGCCGTCGAGCACCAGTGACGACGGCGTGTAGCCGTTGTCGAGGGCGGCGGCGTAGACGAAGGGCTTGAACGACGAACCCGGCTGGCGCCACGCCTGGGTGGCGCGGTTGAACTCCGACTCGGCGAAGGAGAA
Source organism: uncultured Alphaproteobacteria bacterium (assembly GCA_937864925.1). Classification (GTDB taxonomy): domain Bacteria; phylum Pseudomonadota; class Alphaproteobacteria; order Rhizobiales; family Ancalomicrobiaceae; genus CALBKH01. The sequence goes on from CALMFH010000048.1 coordinate 20,913, forward strand.
GCCGCCGGTCACCGCCAGAACGCGGCCCGTGTGTGGGTCCATCGCCGCCAGCGCGCCGGAGATCTCGGGCACCTGACGCAGGCGCCACGCCGGGCGATCACCGACCCCGCCCGCCACCTTCTCGACATAGACGACGTCGCCCGCCGCCAGAACCGAGGCGACGCCCCGGCCGGTGCCGGAGCGCTTGCCGCCCTCGGCGAGGCGCATCGCCCACTTCATCTGATCGAGCGTGACGATGCCACGTTCGCGTTCGGTGGAGACGCCGCCGGCGACGAGCTTCGGCGGCTGCAGTCCGATCTGCGCCTCCTGCTCGCCGGCCGACAGGACCACGGCGAGACGCCACTCGGGGACGTCGGCGAGCGCCTTCTGCTCGGCGAGCGCCGGTCCCCAGTCGCCTTCGAGGGCGATGCGGGCGACCGGACCGCGCCAGCCGGCGGCGACGTCGAAGGCGAGGAGCCCCTTCATCAGCGCCTTGCGGGCGACGAGTTGCAGGCGCGGGTCGAGCGAGGTGCGCACCGACAGGCCGCCCTCGTAGAGGCCCTTCTCGCCGTAGCGTTCGATCAGCTGGCGGCGGACCTCTTCGGCGAAGTAGTCGGCGCCGAAGATGTGCGGACCGGTCGGGCGCTGCACCACCTTGAGCGGGTCGAGCTTGGCCTTGTCGGCCTGCTCGGCGGTGATGTAGCCGTTCACCACCATCTTGTCGATGACCCAGTCGCGGCGGTCGACCGCCGCCTTGGTGTTGCGGATCGGATGGTAGTTCGACGGCGCCTTGGGCAGGGCGGCGAGATAGGCCGCCTCGGCGATGGTCAGTTCGTGCACCGACTTGTCGAAATAGAGCAGTGCGGCTGCGGCGACGCCATAGGCTCCCACGCCCAGATAGATCTGGTTCATGTAGAGCTCGAGGATCTCCTCCTTCGAATAGGCGGTCTCGATGCGCACCGCGAGGATCAGTTCCTTCAGCTTGCGCTCGAACGTCTGCTCGTTGGTCAGAAGGAAGTTCTTCGCCACCTGCTGGGTGATGGTGGAGGCGCCCTGCGGGCGGCGGCCGGCGAGCTTGTTCTGCACCGTGACGATGGCGGCGCGGACGATGCCCTCGGGATCGACGCCGATGTGCTCGTAGAAGTTCTTGTCCTCGGCGGAGAGGAAGGCGCTCTTCAGAAGCGGCGGGATCGCCTGGCTCGGCAGGAACAGGCGGCGCTCGTGGGCGTATTCGGCCACCAGTTCGCCGTCCGAGGCGTGGACGCGGCTCATCACCGGCGGCTCGTAGTTCTTCAGCGCGGTGTAATCGGGCAGATCCCGTTCGACGTACTTGTAGGCGAGCCAACCGCCGCCGGCGCCGAGCAGCAGCACCACCGTGCCGATGCCGAACAGATAGCCGATGAACCGCAACAGGAACATGCCGCCCGATCTTTCCTGGATGTCGTCGGTCCGTTCGCCACGGAGCCCGACGGCTCGTCGTCCGGTCACCCGGCATCCACCCGGGCGACACGCCCCGGAGGGCGAAATCCGCACGACGCCACCTGCTCGCTCCGCCGGCACATCCACCGGAGCTCGTCGTCGACCGCGATCGTCGTGCCGCCTCTCGAGGGAGCGTCCGACGGACCTCCCCACGCCCTCCGCCCGCCCGCGGAGATCCGCCTCGCCGACCTCCGGCCCGGAGACACGGCGAAGCACAGGCGAGCATTAGGCGCCTCGCCTTTGTTTTTCAAGTTTATGGCGAAGCTGGGGCGCGCGCCCCCCCCGGCTTCGCCGCTCTGGCGAGCGCATCGCGGCCGGCGAACCACCGGTCGATGGCGGTGACCAGCGAACGGGCGGTGTTTTCACGCCATTCCGGTGAGGTCAGCAGCGCCTCGTCCTCCTTGTTGGAGAGAAAGCCGAGTTCGACGAGCGCCGAGGGAACGTCGTGGGCGCGCAACACCTTGAGGCTCGCCTGACGGTGCGGTTGCGACTTCACCAGCCGGCCGTGGCGACGGTACTCGTCGAGGAGGTCGCGGGCGAAGGCGTGGCTGAGATGGCGGGTCTCGCGCAGGGTCAGGTCGGCGAGGATACCGGCGACCTCGGGCTCGGCCTCCTCGACGACATGGCCGGCGAGCGCATCCGACTGGTTCTCCTTGGCGGCGAGCGCCGCCGCCTTCTCGTCGGAGGCCGTCTCCGACAGAGTGTAGATCGTCGCCCCCCGCACCGAATGGTCGTACTCGGCATCGGCGTGGATCGAGAGGAACAGGTCGGCGCGGTGGGTGCGGGCGATGCGGACACGCTCGGCGAGGCCGAGGAAGACGTCCTCGTCGCGCGTCGCCACCACCTCGTAGCGTCCGCTCTCGCGCAGGCGGCGCACCAATGTCTTCGACATCGCCAGTACCACGGTCTTCTCCGGCGTACCCGTCGCCGGGCTGACGGTCCCGGCATCGCCACCACCATGGCCGGCATCGACCACCACCACGGGGCGGCCCGGCGCCGGCGCGGCGACGTCGCGGCGCCGGTCAGGGACCGATCCCGACGGACCCGCCTCGCTCGACGGCCCGAGGTCGACGGCGGCGGCCTGGCGCATCTCCTCGTGGCTCGCCCCGGTCAACTCGATCAGCAGGCGCACCGTGCCGGCCGGCACGGCGGGATCGAATTCGGCCCGCACGACGCGCACCGGGGTGCGGGTGTCGAGCACGAGGCGGGATCGGGTCGACGAGAGCGCTCCGAAGCGCCAGGCGGCGACCAGACCGCGCCCGCCGTCGCCACCGCCGGTCGGCGGATCGAATCGCGCCGGCGGTAGATCGACCACCACACGGGTCGGAGTGAGCGTGGTGAAGACGCGGATCGGCGCGGGATGCGACAGGTCGAAGGAGATGACGGTGCGGGTCTCGTCGCCGCCGATCGACCAGCCGGACAGGCGCAGGGCCGCCGCGGCCGGCGGCGCGGCGGGCGTGGACGCGGGCGCCGAGGCCTTCGTCGCCGGATCGGCCGACCCGGTCGCGGTACCGCCGCGCAGTTTCGTGGCGAGAAGATCGCCGATCCGATCGACGTCGCCGGCCGCATCGGCGCGCGACGGGGAACCGAAGACCACCGCGAGAAGAACCGCACCGGCCACGGCGGTGAGCCGCGCGACACGCGCCTTCGTTCTCGTCCCGTGGCTCTTCCGCCGCTCCGTCGCCGCGTTCATCGTCCGTCCGCCGCTCGTCCTCCCGACAGGTGATAGACCATGACGCGGGCGGAGTTAACTCCCCGTCGACGATCCGCGAACTTCGCCGCCCCCTGCCGTCACGACCACGTGTGACCCCGGGTCGGGCGGCTTGCATTGGCGGGGATCGAACCGTAAGTATGTCGCCAAGGAATTCGTTCTCCTCCCGAATCCGTCGTCGGCCCGCGTATCGCCCGACGGAGATCGCGGAAGCGGGGAACGATCCGGTGGTCCAGTCCCGCGCCCGCGGCGTCGTCCGGTTCGAACCTCGAGCCCGCGTCCATCCGAGCCACGGTGAAATCCTCCCGTGCGGGGACCATGCCCGAAGGCCTGCGCCTTCGGATGTGATGGATCCGGGATCGTCCGTGCCGCCGCGAACCGGCGAGGAAGAGGCTCCTGGGTACCGGTCGGTGCCGACGCGAGGATCGTCGGCGCGTCCGGGGCTCTCGCTGGCGGAGCGTGCTCCGCGGGTGCCGTCGCAGGTCGCCGTGTTCCACGCGCGACCGGGCTGCGGACCACAACTCGACCGGTGAGGCGTTCCGCCTCTTTCGGTCCTTCGAACCGACGGGTCGATCCACGGCCATGCCGAATGCGAAGACGACGAGGGCAGAGGAGACGGCGGTGATCCACCGCTCGGCTTCGCTTCACCCGGTCTCCGGTTCTTCGGCGGCTCTCGCCACCGTCTTCTCCACTTTCCATCATCAGACAGAAACGATCCGCCCGCCCGCCGCGGTCCTCCTCGGGACGCGGCCGCCGACGCGGGTCGTGGAGTTCTCGCCTCATGGCCAACAAGATGCTCATCGACGCCACCCACCCGGAAGAAACCCGGGTGGTGGTGGTGCGCGGCAGCCGCGTCGAGGAATTCGACTTCGAGTCCGCCTCCAAGAAGCAGCTCAGGGGTAACATCTATCTCGCCAAGGTGACCCGGGTCGAACCGTCGCTGCAGGCGGCGTTCGTCGACTACGGCGGCAATCGCCACGGGTTCCTCGCCTTCTCCGAGATCCACCCCGACTACTACCAGATCCCGACCGCCGATCGCCTCGCTCTGCTCGAGGAAGAGGCGCGGATGCATTCCGAGGCCGACCGCGAGGAGAGCCGCCGGCGCAAACCCAAGCCCAAGGCCGCCGACGCCGAGGGCGAGGAAGCGGTCGACGGCGACGACGCCGGCGAGAACGACGAGGACAGCGTCGAGAGCGTCGGCTCCGAGGACGCGCTCGAGGAGCTTCCC
>CALMFH010000049.1 GCA_937864925.1 uncultured Alphaproteobacteria bacterium
CCTTGGTCTGGGCGAGGATCATCTTGGCGATGACGAAGGAGATCGGGATCGTCACGACGAAGCCGGCGATCGACACGATCGGCAGCAGCTTCATCGCGTTGACCGACAGCGACGGTACCGCGAGCACCACCAGGAGCGCCGCGCCGGCGCCCACCACGCCGATCAGGATCCAGACGAGAATGGCGACCTTGAGCATACGTGCGACCCTCCGAACCGGAGCACTCGAAGGTGCCCCCCTCTCTCGGCACCCGTCGTGCCGGTTCTCTCGACGGTTAGAACCTTTCCAGCATTCTTGCCTTTGACGTGAATCAAAATCGACCCCTGCGTAGAGCCACGTACTCGATCCGGCGACATCGCGGAGCCTTCGTATTCGGCCGTCACCGGAAATACCGGAGACATCACGATCTCGGCCGAAGATTGGTGGTTCCGGCCGACATCTCGCCCGAAACACGTTTCATGGGGCAGGCACATGGTATCGATATCTGTGAAATCGAGTCGTGATCACGGCTATCCGACGTGAAATCTCGTGTCGACCGTGTCGTGAGGCGGAAATTCGCGTGCATCACTTCGTCGCCTGCCGATGCTTCCGGAATTCTCGATGTGTTGCAGAAATTCGTCTCGCCGCGACGAAACGCCACCGTTGCGCCACCGCCCTCTCGACCTCGCCGGACCCGTCCCCTAATTGAGAGCCGTCGGACGAGTGTCCGACAGGACGGATCGCACGCCATGATCCATACCGTCTCCCACGCCGCGGTACGCTACGAGGTGATCGTCGCCGACATCACCACGCTCGCGGTCGACGCGCTGGTCAACGCGGCGAACGCCACCCTGCGCGGTGGTGGCGGTGTCGACGGTGCCATCCATCGCGCCGCCGGCCCCGGGCTTCTCGCCGAATGCGTCCGCCTCGGCGGTTGTCCGACCGGCGAAGCGCGCATCACCGGCGGCCATGCTCTCGCCGCACGCTTCGTGATCCATACCGTCGGCCCGGTGTGGCGGGGCGGCGGAAACGGCGAGCCGGATCTCCTGGCGAACTGCTACCGCGCCTCGCTCCGCCTCGCCCGCGACCACGGCGTGGACTCGATCGCCTTCCCGTCGATCTCGACCGGCGTCTACGGCTTCCCCGGCGAGGAGGCCGCCGCCATCGCCGTCGCCACGGTGCTGGCCGAGACGCCGCATCCGCCGCCCGCGCGGGTGGTCTTCTGTTGTTTCTCTCCCGCCGCGGCCGACTGGCATCGTGTCGCGCTCGAAAGGTCGATCCCCTCATGAAGGCGCCGAAGTTCAATCAGATCACCGCACTCCTCGTGCTCGGCGCCGTCGGTGTGTGGATCGGTCTCGGCGAGTTCGGGTCCTCCGCGTCGCGCCCCACCCCGGCCCGCGCCGCCGAGACCGCCACGGCGGTGACCAAGAAGGTCGGCGTGGTGAAGGTCGCCGCCGAACCCTACCGCCGAACCCTCATCGTCTCCGGCCGTACCGAGGCCAACAAGACGGTGGCGGTGACCTCGCGCGGGCCGGGCATCGTCGACGACCTGCCGGTCGCCAAGGGCTCCACCGTCCCCGCCGGAACCGTCGTCGCCCGCCTCGCCGACGAGGGCCGCGCCGCCGCACTGAAGCAGGCCGAGGCCCAACTCGCCCAGCGCAAGGCCGAATTCGACGCCGCCACCCGCCTCACCGAGACCGGCGCCAATCCGCGACTGAATCTCTCCGCCTCGCGCGTCGCCGTCGACGTCGCCGCCGCCGCGCTCGAACTCGCCCGCGTCGAGGTCGACAAGAAGACGCTGGTGACACCGATCGCCGGCATCGTCGACCAGATCCCGGTGGAACGCGGCCAAGCGGTCGGTGACGGCCGGCTGGTGGCGACGGTGTTGTCGCTCGACCCGATCGTGGTGGCCGGCGAGGTCTCCGAGCGCGCCGTGGTCCGGGTCGTCGTCGGTCGCCCGGCCGAGATCCGCCTCGTCTCCGGCGAGACCGTACCGGCGACCGTCTCCTACGTGTCGCGCTCGGCCGCCGAGCGCACCCGCACCTACCGGATCGAGGTTCAGGCGGCCAATCCCGACAACCGCATCGCCGCCGGCCTGACCGCCGAGATCGCGTTGCCGTCGGAAGCCGTCTCCGCCGTGCGCCTGCCGCGTTCGGTGTTGGCGCTGGCCGACGACGGCGCCATCGGTGTGCGCTGGGTCGACGACGCCGGCAAGGTGGCCTTCGCCACGGTCGAACTGCTCGACGACACGCCCCAGGGCCTGTGGCTCGGCGGCATTCCCGACGGCGCGCGGGTGATCGTCGCCGGCCAGGAATTCGTCAAGCCGGGCGAGACCGTGACGGCGGAGGTCTTCCGATGAACCCCGTCGACGCCGCCATCCGCAACTGGCGACTGACCGTCGTCTGCCTGATCTTCACCCTGATCGCCGGGGCCTTCTCCTACGTTTCCATCCCCAAGGAAGCGGAGCCCGACGTCCGCATTCCGATCGTCTACGTCCAGCTCGGCCTGCGCGGCATCTCGCCGGAGGATTCGGAGCGGTTGTTGCTGCGGCCGATCGAGACGCGGCTGAAGTCGGTCGGCAACGTCAAGGAGATGCGCTCCCAGGCCTTCGAGGGTGGCGGCTACGTCCTGCTCGAGTTCAACGCCGGCTTCGATTCGGCCAAGGCGCTCGCCGATGTGCGCGCCAAGGTCGACGACGCCAAGCGCGACCTGCCGTCGAGTGCCGACGAACCCTCGGTGCACGAGGTCAATCTGTCGCTGTTCCCGGTCCTGGTGGTCACCGTCTCGGGCGAGGCACCGGAGCGCACCCTGACGGTGCTCGCTCGCGAGCTGCGGCAGATGATCGAGCAGGTGCCGGGCGTGCTTTCCGCCGACCTGCAGGGCGCCCGCGACGACCTCGTCGAGATCGACGTCGACCCGATGCTGCTCGACAGCTACGGCGTGTCGCTCGACCAGCTGCTGGCGGTGGCCGCCGGCTCCAATCAGCTCGTCGCCGCCGGCACGCTCGAAGGTTCCGAAGGCCGCTACGCCATCAAGGTGCCGTCGCTCATCGAAGGCCTCGCCGACATCGCCGACCTGCCGATCGTCGCCGGGTCCAACGCCGTGATCCGCGCCCTCGAGGTCGCCACCGTCCGCCGCACCTTCAAGGACGCCACCTCGATCACCCGCATCGACGGCCGCCCGGCGATCGCCATCGAGGTGGTCAAGCGCACCGGCTCCAACCTGATCGAGACCGTCGACGCGGTGAAATGGGTGGCCGGGCGGTTCGCCGAGAAGCTGCCCCCCGGCGTCCACGTCGCCTACAGCCAGGACAAGTCGACCGACATCCGCCGCCTCCTCGCCGAACTGCAGAATTCGGTGCTGGTGGCGGTGATCCTGGTCTTCGTCGTCATCCTCTGGGCGCTCGGCTTCCGCGCCTCCTCGATGATCGGCCTCGCCATCCCGACCTCGTTCCTGATGGGCATCATGTGGCTGTCGCTCGCCGGGCTGACGGTCAACATCGTCGTGCTGTTCTCGCTGATCCTGGCGGTCGGCATGCTCGTCGACGACGCCATCATCGTCGCCGAGTTCGCCGAGCGGCGAATGGAGGAGGGGCTGCCGCCGAAGGAGGCCTACTCGCTCGCCGCCAAGCGCATGGCCGGCCCGGTCTTCGCCGCCACCGCCACCCGCGTCGCCGCCTTCTCGCCGCTCTTGTTCTGGCCCGGCGTCGTCGGCGAGTTCATGAAGTACATGCCGATCAC
>CALMFH010000050.1 GCA_937864925.1 uncultured Alphaproteobacteria bacterium
CCGAGCCGAACTGGGTCATGCCGGCCTGGATGAAGTCGGCGCGGAACTTGTCGTAACCGCCGAGGTCACGGTCGATCAGCGTCTGGATCTTGCCCGGCACCTTGGTGCCGCCGCCGCCCTTCTTCTGCCAGAGCCAGAAGTGATGGTGGTTCCAGTGTTGAGCGGCGTTGTTGAACACCGGCACGTTCTTGCCGGCGCTCGCCTTGATCACGTCCTCGAGCGACATCCCCTCGAACTCGGTACCCTTGATCAGGTTGTTGAGGTTGGTCACGTAAGCGGCATGATGCTTGTCGTGGTGGTATTCGAGCGTCTCGGCCGAGGTGTAGGGTGCGAGCGCGTCGTAGGCGAAGGGAAGCGGAGCGAGTTCGAAAGCCATCGGGATACTCCTTCGAGGCATTGGCCGGACAGATCCGTGGCTCCCGAGAGGAGGAGGCGTCCGGCGGGAAAGGCCGGCGGCAGGATAAGGACCTATACGGATCCCGGCAACCCGCCTGGGCGCATAGGTGAGCATTTCACAGAGGGACGAACGGACGCCGACATGAGCGATGCCCCGAAACCGGAGACCTCCACCGCGGACGATGCGGCCCGGTCCGTGGCGGTGCGGCGTGGATCACCCCTCGCCGGCGTGCCGACCGGTCTGATGATTCTGGCGGTCGGTGTCGGGGCCTACTTCCTCGGGCAATACCGGTCCGCACCACCGCGGCAGCCGGCCCCCGAAACGGCGCGACCGGCACGCGAACGGCCGGCGGAAGCTCCGGCGGCTTCGCGCGAGCGCCAGGCGGCGGCTCGCCTCATCACGGGTTGGCGTGGCGAACCGTTCGATCCGCTCGCCGCCGCCGACTTCGTCGAACGCCGCTTCGAGCCGATCTTCGAGCCGCCCCCGCCCTTCGATGCGGTCGATTCGATCCTGATCGACACGCTCGACAAACGCATTCGCCTCGCCCATGCCCGGGCGGTGCCGCGCGAGGAGACCTGCCGTGACGTGACGGGTCGCCGTTACGCTTGCGGGCTCGAGTCGCGCGCGGCGCTGCAGAATCACATCCTCGGCAAGACACTCGTCTGTCGGCGGCTGTTCCTCGGCGACCCGGAGAAGACCGGCATCCTCGAGGTGCGCTGCAGCGTCGACGGAGAAGACCTGGCGTTGCGCCAGATCCGCGCCGGCTGGGCGACGCCGAGCGATCTCGCCGAGCCCGAGCATCTCGCCGCTTTCGAGGAGGCCCGGCGAGCACGGCGCGGGGTGTGGGCCGGTCCGTGGGAAATCCCGGTGGGCGACCCTTCCGAAGCGGATGCCCGGGCGGTCGGGTTCGGCACGTTGCGCATCGGCGGTGACCCGGTCGGCAAGGCGGCGGCGAAGCCGTCGGAATGAGCCGGCCGGCGAAGCCGTGGACCTCCCTCGGACGATCGATCGGGTCGCGGCATCCCGGGTTCGAGACGCGGATTTCTCCTGCGCATCGGCGGCGTGGGAAATCGGTGCGGGGAACACCGCGGGCCACCGGCGAGGACCGCGGGAATCAGGCGTGGGCGAAGTCCCAATAGAGGCGGCGGGCGAGGCGACAGCTCGGGCCGGGCTCGATCTCGCGGTTTTCGATACGGGTGACCGGCACGACCTTGGAGTAGTTGCCGGTGGAGAAGATCTCGTCGGCCTCCAGAAAGTCGCCATAGCGCAGGGTCTTCTCGACCACCGGCTGACCGGCTCTGCGCAGCAGGTCGATCACCCGGGCGCGGGTGATGCCGGCGAGGAAGGTGCCGTTGGCGGCAGGCGTCATCACCACTCCGTCCTTGGCCATGAAGATGTTGGCCGAGGCCAGTTCGGCGACGTTGCCGAGCATGTCGAGGACGACGGCGTTGTCGAAGCCGCGCCCCTTGGCCTCGAGCGCGGCGCGGGCGTTGTTGGGGTAGAGGCAACCGGCCTTGGCATCGGTCGGCATGCACTCGAGAGTCGGGCGGCGGAAGCTCGAGAGCGTCACCGACAGGCCCTTGGGTGCCGGCATCGGTGCCTCCCACAAGGTGAGAGCGAAGCGGGTGGTGGCGGGATCGCAGGCGATGATGGTCGCGGGATGGTTGCCTTCGGCCCAGTAGGTCGGCCGAATGTAGACGGCGGCGTCGCGATCGAAGAGACGCAGCCCATCACGGGTCAGTTCGACGATCTCCTCCCAGCGCATCGTCGGCTCCATACCGAGTGCGGGCGCCGAGGCGTTGACCCGCTTGGCATGGCGGTCGAGATCCGGGGTGACCCCCTCGAAGGCGCGGGCACCGTCGAAGACGGAGGAGCCGAGCCAGAAGGCGTGGCTCATCGGCCCCAGGATCGGTGGATTGCCCTCGAGCCACTGGTCGTCGAACCAGGTCCAGGCCTTCGCCACGTTCGCGCCGTGTGCCATCGTACGCTCCTCGCCGTCGGACTCGGCGGATCGTTCGGAGGGGATGCGAGCCACCGATCACATCCGAACATGCGACCCGTGATCGCGGAAGTCGCCTTTTCGCAGATCCGCCCTACGTTACCGGGTTCCCTCCCGGCCCGTCTCGGGTCATTCTCCCGCCGTCCTCCCAGCGGAGCAAGCGATGGCCCACGCAATCTATGTCTTCGACGCCTACGGCACCCTGTTCGACGTCCACGCCGCGGTGCGTCGGCACGCCGACGAGGTGGGCCCCGAAGGACAACTGCTGTCGACCATCTGGCGGGCCAAACAGCTCGAATACTCCTGGATGCTGACGATGATGGGACGGTACCGCGACTTCTGGTCGCTGACCGAGGAGGCGCTCGACTACGCCTTCGCCCGCGTGCCCGACGCGAACCGGGCGAGCCGTCAGCATCTCCTCGACAGCTATTGGACCTGCGACGTCTATCCGGACGTGCCGGAGGTGATCAAACAGCTCAAGATGCGCGGGGCGAAGCTGGTCATCCTGTCGAACGGTACCCACCAGATGCTGCATGCCGCCGCCCGCTCGGCCGGTATCGAGGACGAGTTCGACGACATCTTCTCGGTCGACGACATCAAGGTCTACAAGCCCGATCCGCGGGTCTACGACATGGTGGCGACCCGGTACCGGGTGTTCCCGGAAGCGGTGTCGTTCCAGTCGTCGAACCGCTGGGACGCCGCCGGCGCCACCGCTTTCGGCTTCCGCTCGGTGTGGGTGAACCGCACGGCCCTGCCGGAGGAATACAACGACTTCCGCCCGGCGGCGGTGCTGCCGAGCCTCGACGGACTGCTGGCGCTGGGGTGAGGCGCGGCGTACCGCGCCTCGTCCTTCGCTCTCACTGCGAGGTCCAACCACCGTCGACCGGGATCGCCGCACCGGTGATGTTGTGGGCGATCGGCGACGACAGCCACACCACCAGTTGGCCGATCTCGGCAGGGTCGGACATGCGGCGCGACGGCTGCTTCTCGGAGAGCAGGCTCGCCACGCCGGCGTCGCGATCGCCGCCGCACTCGGCGGCGCGGGCGAGAACCTGCGGCTCGATCAGCGGCGTCTCGGTCCAACCCGGGCAGATGCAGTTGACGGTGACGCCACCCGAGGCGCGCGAGCCCTTGCCGGCATATTCGAGCGCGGCGACGCGGCTCATGCCGACGAGGCCGAACTTGGAGGCGACGTAGGGCGCCTTGTTCACCGAGGCGACGAGGCCGTGGACCGAGGCGATGTTGACCACCCGGCCGAACCCCTTCGCCGCCATCGCCGGCAACGCCCGGCGCATGGTGTGGAAGGCGGCGGAGAGATTGACCGCGATGATGGCGTTCCAGATCTCCGGCGTCGCCTCCTCGAGGCTCGCCGTCTTCTGGATGCCGGCGTTGTTGACCAGGATGTCGGCCCCACCCCAGGCGGCGACCGCTTCCATCAGCCGATCGATGGCGGCGACGTCGGTGAGGTCGCCGTCGAAGAAGCGCACGTCGGCGGCACCGGCGGCGGAGACCACGGCGACAGCCGCGTCGATGTCGGCCTGCGAACCGAGGCCGTGCAGGGCGACGCGAGCCCCCTCCTCCGCCAGCTTCCTGGCGATGGCGAGGCCGATACCGGAGATCGAGCCGGTCACCAGGGCGGTGCGGCCGGTCAGTTGTCCGCTCATGTTTCCTCCTTCATCGACCCCCGTCCGCAGCGGCGCGCAGCTCGTCACGCCGCCAGTTGCGTCAGGATCCGCGCCCACGAACGCAGGCCCTTGTGGAAGCTCTCGAGGTCGTACTTCTCGTTGGGCGAGTGGATGCGGTCGTCGTCGAGGCCGAAGCCGACGAAGAGCGACGGCATCGCGAGAATGCGCTGGAACGCCTCGCCCACCGGAATCGAGCCGCCGCCGCCGATGACCACTGCAGGCACGCCCCATTCCTCGCTCAGCGCCGAGAGGCCGGCCTTCAGCCACGGGCTGTCGTAGGGCATGGCGAAGCCGGGGCTGCCACCGTGGGGGTGGAACTCGACCTCCGCGTCGGGCGGCAACATGGCGTGCACCCGCTCGCGGAAAGCGGCACGGATCTTCGCCGGGTCCTGCGCTCCGACGAGACGGAAGGAGACCTTGGCGGAGGCTTCGGCCGGCAGCACGGTCTTGAAGCCGTCGCCGGTGTAGCCGCCGACGACGCCGTTGAACTCGCAGGTCGGGCGCGCCCACACCTGTTCGAGCACCGAGAGCCCGGCCTCGCCGGCGAGCGTCTTCAACCCGACGGGAGCGAGGAAGCTCTCGGTCGTCGTGCCGAGCGTCTCCCACGAGGCGCGGACTTCGGCGGGCACCGCGGGCACGCCGTCGTAGAAGCCGGGCAGGGTCACGCGACCGGTGTCGTCGTGGAGGCTCGCGAGGATCTTCGTCAGCACCCGGATCGGGTTCCACGCCGCCCCGCCGAAGAGGCCGGAGTGGAGATCGCGATCGGCGCAGCGGATGGTCACCGCCTCACCGACAAGACCACGCAGCGAAGCGGTGATCGCCGGGCGACCGCGGTCCCACATGTTGGTGTCGCAGATCAGGGCGAGGTCGTGGGAGAGCTCGGCGGCGTTGGCCTTCAGGAAGGGCTCGAGCGACGGTGAGCCCGATTCCTCCTCGCCCTCGAGCAACACCGTCACCTTCACCGGCAGGCGGCCGTCCTCGGCGATCAAGGCGCGGCAGGCCTCGACGAAGATCAGAAGCTGGCCCTTGTCGTCGGCCGAGCCACGGCCGGTGATCACCTTCACCCCGTCGCGATCCTCGATCTTCGGATCGAAAGGATCGGCGTTCCAGAGGTTCAGCGGATCGACCGGCTGGACGTCGTAGTGGCCGTAGAAGAGGACGTGGCGGTCGGGGTTCGTCACCGCGCCGGTCCAATGGGCGACGACGATCGGATGGCCGGGAGTGTCGCGCAGGGATGCCTCGAAGCCGAGCGACGCGAGCTCGCGGGTGCACCATTCGCCGGCCCTGCGGACCTCGGCTTCGTAGGCCGAATCGGCGGAGATCGACTTCAGGCGGATCAGGTCGAAGAGGCGGGCGAGGCTCTGGTCGAGGCCGGCATCGATCCGGGCGAGGGCGCCGTCGAGGGACATGGGCTTCTCCGATGAGGGAACGGCTGGGGCGTCAGCGCTTGAACAACGAACCGAGGACGCCGCGGACGATGGCGCTGGAGATCTGACGGCCGGCGGCGGTGGCGGCGGAGCGGGTCGCCGAGGTGATGATCGTCTCGCCGAGGGTGCGCGAGCGCGGGCCGCCGGTCCTCATGTTGGCGATCGAGCCGACCGTCTCGAGGATGCCGTCGAAGAAACCGCCGCCCGAGGACGGAGCCTCGGCCTGGGGTGCCGCCGCACCGCCGCCGGTGGAGCCGACCACCTTGCCGCGCAGCTTCTCGTAGGCGGAGATCCGATCGATGGTGTCGTCGTAGCGGCCGGCGAGACGCGAGGTGTTGACCAGGGTGGCGCGCTCCGCCGCGGAGATCGGCCCGACACGGGCCTCGGGCGGACGAACGAAGGTGCGCTGGACGACCGAGGGCACGCCCTTGCCGTGGAGCATCGACACCAGCGCCTCGCCGACGGCGAGTTGGGTGATCGCCGTCTCGGTCTTGAACTTCGGGTTCTGGCGGAAGGTCTCGGCGGCGGCGCGCACCGCCTTCTGCTCGCGCGGCGTGAAGGCGCGCAGGGCGTGCTGGACGCGATTGCCGAGCTGAGCGGAGACCTTGTCCGGCACGTCGAGCGGGTTCTGTGTGACGAAATAGACGCCGACCCCCTTGGAGCGGATCAGGCGGACGACCTGCTCGACCTTGTCGATCAGCGCCGGCGGCGCCTCGTCGAAGAGCAGGTGGGCCTCGTCGAAGAAGAACACCAGCTTGGGCTTGTCGAGGTCGCCGACCTCGGGCAGGTCCTCGAACAGCTCGGAGAGCAGCCAGAGCAGGAAGGTGGCGTAGAGCCGCGGGCTCTCCATCAGCTTGTCGGCGGCGAGGATGTTGATGGTGCCGCGGCCCTGCGCATCGGTCGACATCAGGTCGGCGATCGACAGTGCCGGCTCGCCGAAGAACTTCTCCGCCCCCTGTTGTTCGAGCACCAGGAGCTGGCGTTGGATGGTGCCGACCGTGGCCTTGGAGACGTTGCCGTATTCGATGGTCAGTTCATCGGCGCGCTCGGCGACATGGGCGAGGACGGCGCGCAGGTCCTTGAGGTCGAGGAGGAGCAGGCCCTCCTGGTCGGCGAGCTTGAAGACGATGTTGAGGACGCCTTCCTGGGTGTCGTTGAGACCCATCAGGCGGGCGAGCAGCAGCGGCCCCATCTCGGAGATGGTGGTGCGTACCGGATGCCCCTGTTCGCCGAAGATGTCCCAGTAGACGACCGGGAACTTCTTCGCCTCCCACTCGTCGAAGCCGATTTCCTTGGCCCGCTTGACGATCCAGTCCTTGGGTTCGCCCTTGGCGCCGATGCCGGAGAGGTCGCCCTTGATGTCGGCGGCGAAGACCGAGACGCCGGCGGCCGACAGGCCCTCGGCCAGCACCTGGAGGGACACCGTCTTGCCGGTGCCGGTGGCGCCGGTGATCAGACCGTGGCGATTGGCGAGCTTCAGCTCGAGCCATTCGTCCTCGATGCTCTTCCCCAGATAGACGCCACCGTCGATGCGCATGATCCCCTCCGTATCGGTCCTCCCATATAGGCCGTCGCGCCGGGCTTGGGAACAACGCGGGCGGGCGCCGGCGCGGGCGTCACCGGACCGCGGTGCCACCGGCTTGAACTTCGCCCGGCGCTGGTGTCACATGGCGCGAACCGCGACGATCGGGAGGATGGCCCGGTCACGGAACGAGTTCGACATTCGCCTCGGCGAAGGCGGCGGCGAGCGATCCGGGAAGCGGTCGGAACAGCGGCGTGTCACGGTCGAACAAGGTCGAGAACGACCGGGATCGGACAGGCGGGAGACGGCGTGTACGCCGTCTCGACACGGATCACGGGGGGACATCCCATGCAGGAAATGATCGAGCGGATCGCCATCCAGGTCGGAATCGACCCCGACCTCGCCCACAAGGCGACGTCGATGATCATCGACTACATCGCCACCAATGCACCGAGCGAACACGTCGATACGCTGCGCGAGCATCTGCCCGGCTTCGACGACGTCGCCGCTCAGGGGGCCTCCTTCAATCAGGATCAGGCCGGCGGCGGACTGATGGGTGCGTTCGGCGGCCTGATGGGCGGCGGCGGCATCGCCGGGGCGCTCGGCAATCTGATGGGCGGATCGCAGGGCGGCGGTCTCGGCGGCGCGCTGGCGCTGCTCGGCAACCTGCAGAAGGACGGGCTCGACTTCGGCCAGGTGCAGTCGCTGGCCGGAGGTCTGCTCGGTGAACTGCGTGGCAGCGCCGGCGACGACATCGTCGACAAGCTGGTCGCGGAGATCCCCGGCATCGGCAAGTTCCTGGGCTGATCCCGCACGACGCGAACCGGTGTCGCGAACCTTGCGGCAGGTCGCCCCGAGGTATTGAAGAATCGCCGGTTTCGCGCTCAACTCTTCTTCGAACGAACGTTTCGCCGCCCGCGGCTCTTCGTCGGCGCGGTCATCGGAGGAAATGGGAATGACCAACATCGCCACGATCGAGGGCATCGGTCCGGTCTACGCCGAGAAGCTCACCGCCGTCGGGGTCAAGACCGTCGAGACGCTGCTCGACAAGGCCAAGGATCCGAAGGGCCGCAGGGCCCTCGCCGAGGCCTCCGGGATCGACGAGAAGAGGATCCTCGAGTGGGCCAACAAGGCCGACCTGATGCGCATCAAGGGCGTCGGCGAGGAATATTCCGACCTGCTCGAGGCGGCCGGCGTCGACACGGTGAAGGAACTCAAGCATCGCAAGCCGGAGAACCTGCTGGCCAAGATGACCGAGGTCAACGCCGAGAAGAAGCTGGTGCGCGCCCTGCCGACGCTGAAGTCGGTGACCAGTTGGGTCGACCAGGCCAAGGAACTGCCGGCGGTCATGACCTACTGATCCCGTCGCCTCGGGCGTCGCGGAACCAGATCGACCCCGTTCGCTCCGGTACGAGGTACCGGGCGCGGACGGGGTTTTTCGTTCGTGCGTCGGAGGCCGACGCGGTGGGAGCGACCGCGACCTCGGGCGGCGCGCACGACACGGGGACGCAGGCGCTGGGGATGGACCGGTGCGTGCCCTCGGCAAGCGGTCGCGGCCCGGGTCCGGTCGCGGCGACCTCCGCCGGCGCGGCGCGAGCGGCGGGACCTCCGAGGCGCCCTGCAACCGCGCAGCGTGAAGGATCGGCGCAGCGGAAAGGATCGGCGATCCTGGTCCTGCGGACCTCCACGACCGCCGATGCCGACGAGGACTTCGTGTCCCTGCGACGCCCGGATGTGGCGGCGTCCTCGTACGGCGGTCTCATACTGGGCTCGTGAAATTCGGACTCGTCCGAATTTCACGAGCGTTACGGCCCGACCGGCCGACGCCCGTTCGGGCTCGCCTTCGTTCACGAAGTTTCGAACGGGTCGAAACTTCGTGAACTCGGTCTCAGAGCCCGATCTGGCCGTAGCGAAGCGCCTCCACCACGGTGTGGGTCTTGTTGGAGGCGTTCATCTTGTCGGAGGCGTTCTGCAGATGCGCGTGGACGGTGCGCTGCGAGATCGCCAGGAGATCGGCGATCTCGGCGGCGGTCTTGCCGATCGCCGTCAATTGCAGGACGTGACGCTCGCGCTCCGAGAGGTCTCCCGGCCGTGAACCGTCGAGGCGGCCGGCCTTGATCAGCCGGCGAACCGCCGTGACGCAGAAATGCTGAAGTCCGGCGAGCGCCGAAGCGCCGGCCGGCAGATCGAGGCCGGCGATCACCGCACAGCCCTGATAGGGCCGCAGATCGTGGATCGGTACCGCGATCATGTCGGTCGCCACTCCACCGGCCGAGGCGAGGAGATCGGAAGCCACCACACCGTCGATCTTGCGGCATGTGTCGGGCTCGGTCCCGTCGACTCGGCCGCCGCGCACCACGATCGGGCGACGCGCCGCCAGGCAGGCCGCGAGCAGCGGATCGGAGCCGGAGACGTCGATGACGTGACCGCCGGTGCGAACATCCGGCCAGACGATCCTGACGATCAGCTTGGACACCGGCCGGCGCGGCAGCGGCAGCCCGGTGAGCAGAACATGGGTGGCGCCGAGCCTACGCAGACCGCGCTCGAACTGATCGAGGACGAGACCGGCCTCGCTCACCGCCGAAAGGTGGAGTGCATCGGAAAACATCCCGTTCTCGACTCCCACATCCATCGGCCAGACTCTTTCCTGAGAGTGACATCCCAATGTGATCGAAGAGAAATTTCGATCAATTGTAGAAACTGACGGTATCCCCGACGACGCCCATCGGATCGACACGCCGACGAACATACTGACAACATGTCATAATTTCGGTCATTCCGGCATATTCGTCGCGTTACGAACTCCCGGATCCGGGAGGATACGAACGACGTCGCCGGCATATTTCGTCCCGGCCGGCTTCCTTTCCTTGCCGCGCTTCCTAAGGTCGATTACGTACGACTATAGCACTATATATGCCCGGTGTTCAGAGCCCTCCCGCGTGAACTAGCTTCCGACCGTCGTCGTACGATCAAATGCTCGTGTCTTCGATGACGGATCCGGCGTAAGAGAAGGGCCGAAGCGACCCGACGATCGCGCTTCGGCTCACCCGATGTCGCCGGATCGGAAACGCTCAGATCGATGGGAGTTGAACGGTGAGTTCCGAAGCGACGCGTTTCACGGAGTCCTTCGCACCTCGCAGTCGCGAGGATTGGGTCGATACGGCCACCAAGGCGCTGAAGACGGTGCCGTTCGACCGGCTGAAGTCGTCGACGCTCGACGGCATCGTCATCGAGCCGATCTACACCGGCAGCGATGCGCCGGTGGCGCTGGGTACCCGCCCGGCCGGTCGGCCGTGGGCGGTGATGACCCGCATCGACATTCCGGGCAACAAGACCGCCAACGTCCAGATCCTCGAGGATCTCGAAGGTGGGGCCTCGGGTCTCGACCTCGTCGGGGCCGAGAGCCCGAACGCCGGCGGCTACGGCCTCACCATCTCCTGCGAGGGCTGCGTCACCAATCTCCTCGCCGGTGTCCATCTCGACCTGATTCCGATCCGCGTCGACGGCGGTCGGCGCACCGCCGAGATCGCCGGCCTGATCGCCGGTCTCGCCGCCAAACAGGGCAAGGGCGTCGATCTGGCGCTGATCCAGGACCCGATCGGCGAGATCGCCGCGACCGGCAAGCTGGCGGCGAAGCTCGAGGACGCCATCGCTGCGGCCGCGGCGACCGCCACGACCTTCCCCGGCACGGTGCTCGAGGCCGACGGCCGCGTCTGGCATGCCGCCGGCGCGTCGGAAGCGCAGGAGCTCGCCGGCATCCTGGCCGCCGCCACCACGTATCTGCGTGCCCTCGAAGCCGCCGGCCTCGATCTCGCCGAGGCGGCCTCGCGCATCGGCTTCACCGCGGTCGCCGATCAGAACCAGTTCCGCACCATCGCCAAGCTGCGGGCGCTCACACTCCTGTGGGCGCGGGTGCAGGAGGCCTGCGGCCTCGCCGCGCAGGCGCCGCGCATCCATGCCGAGACGGCGCGGCGGATGATGGCCAAGCGCGATCCCAACACCAACATGCTGCGCACCACGGTCGCCACCTTCGCCGCCGGCGTCGCGGGCAGCGCCTCGGTGACGGTGCTGCCCTACACCGCGGCACTCGGCCTACCGGACGCCTTCGCCCGCAGGGTGGCGCGCAACACCCAGTCGATCCTGATCGAGGAATCGAACCTCCACCGCGTCGCCGATCCGGCGGCCGGCTCCGGCCTCGTCGATACCGAGACGCGCCAGCTCGCCGAGATCGCCTGGGGACTGTTCCAGAAGATCGAGGCGCAAGGCGGCATGATCGCGGCGCTGCGCTCCGGGTCGTTCCACGCCGAGGTGACGGCGGTCGCCAAGAAGCGGCTCGAGGCCATTTCCAAGCGGCGCGAACCGGTGACCGGCGTCTCGGAGTTCCCCAACGTCGGCGAGAGCGCTCCGGCGGTGATGACAATCGATCGGCCCAAGGCGCGCACCGCCGAGACGGTCGAGCACGTCACCGCCTTCGCGCCCCATGCACTGGGCGAGGCCTACGAGGGCTTGCGCGACCGCGCCGACGCGGCCGGCATCCGGCCGAAGATCTTCCTCGCCAACCTCGGCCGCATCGCCGCCTTCACGGCGCGGGCGACATGGGCGAAGAATTTCTTCGAGGCCGGCGGCATCGCGGCGATCGGCAACGACGGTTTCGCCTCGCTCACCGACATGGTGGCGGCGTTCAATGCCTCCGGCGCCAAGGCGGCGGTGATCTGCTCGTCCGACGCGGTCTATGCCGAACAGGCGGTCGACGCGGCGGTGGCGCTCAAGGACGCCGGAGCCGGGCCCCTCTATCTCGCCGGCAAGCCGGTCGATGCCGACAGCAAGGCCGCCTACACGGCGGCGGGCGTCGAGGCCTTCGTCCACGTCGGCGTCGACGTGGTGGCGACGCTCTCCGAGGCGCTCGACAAGCTCGGCGCATGAGTTCGCGACGGCGGAGCGGGCGATCCGTTCCGCCGCGATCGTCGGTCGGTCTCGGCTTCGGTCCGACCGCCGTGATATTCGAAGAGGCGATCCCGGACGCGGAGCCGCGACGGACCGCTGCGATGGAACGAGGACAGGCGCGATGAGCCGCATTCCCGATTTCAGCAAGCTTCCCTTCTCCACCGTCGTCGTGCCGGCGAGCGCCGAAGGCGCCTCGATCTGGACGACGCCGGAAGAGATCGGCGTGAAGCCGGTCTATGGGGCGAAGGACCTCGACGGTCTCGACTTCCTGAAGACCTGGCCGGGTCTGGCGCCGTTCCTGCGCGGCCCCTACCCGACGATGTACGTCAACCAGCCGTGGACGATCCGCCAGTACGCCGGCTTCTCCACGGCCGAGGACTCCAACGCCTTCTATCGCCGCAACCTCGCGGCCGGGCAGAAGGGCCTGTCGGTGGCCTTCGACCTCGCGACCCATCGCGGCTACGACTCGGATCATCCGCGGGTGACCGGCGACGTCGGCATGGCGGGCGTGGCGATCGACTCGATCTACGACATGCGCACCCTGTTCTCGGGCATCCCGCTCGACCAGATGTCGGTGTCGATGACCATGAACGGCGCGGTGCTGCCGGTGCTGGCGCTCTACATCGTCGCGGCCGAGGAGCAGGGCGTCGATCAGTCGAAGCTGTCGGGGACCATCCAGAACGACATCCTCAAGGAGTTCATGGTCCGCAACACCTACATCTATCCGCCGTCGCCCTCGATGCGGATCATCTCGGACATCTTCGCCTACACGTCGAAGCACATGCCGAAGTTCAACTCGATCTCGATCTCCGGCTACCACATGCAGGAGGCGGGAGCGACGGCGGACCTCGAGCTCGCCTACACGATCGCCGACGGCATCGAGTACATCCGCGCCGGTGTCGCGGCGGGTCTCGACGTCGATGCCTTCGCGCCGCGCCTGTCGTTCTTCTGGGCGATCGGCATGAACTTCTTCATGGAGGTGGCGAAGCTCAGGGCGGCGCGGCTGATCTGGGCCAAGCTGGTGAAGGAGAACTTCGCGCCGAAGTCGGACAAGTCGATCAGCCTGCGCACCCATTCGCAGACCTCCGGTTGGTCGCTGACGGCGCAGGACGTCTTCAACAACGTGGTGCGTACCGCGATCGAGGCGATGGCGGCGACGCAGGGCCACACCCAGTCGCTGCACACCAATGCGCTCGACGAGGCGCTGGCGCTGCCGACCGACTTCTCGGCCCGCATCGCCCGCAACACCCAGATCCTGCTGCAGCAGGAGAGCGGCACCTGCGCCACCATCGATCCGTGGGGCGGCTCGGCCTATGTCGAGCGGCTGACCGCCGAACTCGCCGAAAAGGCGCTCGCCCACATCGCCGAGGTCGAGGAACTCGGCGGCATGGCGAAGGCGATCGAGGCCGGCATCCCGAAGCTGCGCATCGAGGAGGCCGCGGCCAAGACCCAGGCGCGCATCGACTCAGGCTCGCAGACCGTGGTCGGCGTCAACAAGTACAAGCCGGAGAGCGAGCAGGCGATCGACGTGCTCAAGGTCGACAATTCGGCGGTTCGCGCGGCGCAGATCGACAAGCTGAAGCGGCTCAAGGCCGAGCGCAACGAGGCGGCGTGTCAGGCGGCGCTCGACGCCCTGACCGCAGCGGCGGGTGGCGAGGGCAACCTGCTCGATCTCGCCATCAAGGCGGCGCGGGCCAAGGCCACCGTCGGCGAGATCTCCTTCGCGCTCGAGAAGGTGTTCGGCCGCCACAAGGCCGAGATCCGCTCGATCCAGGGTGTCTACAAGCGCGAGGTCTCCCGCATGAGCGACGCGGTGGAGAAGGTGCAGAAGGCGGTCGCCGAGTTCGAGGCGCACGACGGTCGGCGGCCACGCATCCTGGTCGCCAAGATGGGCCAGGACGGCCACGACCGCGGCCAGAAGGTGATCGCCTCGGCCTTCGCCGATCTCGGCTTCGACGTCGACATCGGACCGCTGTTCGCCACCCCGGAAGAGGCGGCGCGGCAGGCGGTGGAGAACGACGTCCACATCGTCGGCGTGTCGTCGCTGGCCGCCGGTCACCTCACCCTGGTGCCGGCGCTGAAGGCGGCGCTGGAGGCGGAGGGTCGCGGCGACATCATGATCGTCGTCGGCGGTGTCATCCCGCCGCAGGATTTCCAGGCGCTGATCGACGCCGGCGCGGCGGCGATCTTCCCGCCCGGCACCGTCATCGCCGATGCCGCGGTGCGGCTCATCGCCGATCTCGCCGCCAAGCTCGGCTACGGCCCGGCCGCCGCGGCGCAGTGACGCCGCGCCGGCGGTGCTCGCCGCCGGCAGCGATTCGGACCCGTCGCGGGGCGACCGCAGCGGGCCTCGGCATTCATCGGATCGCAACGCATCGGCGAAGGGACCGTTGCCGTTCACCATTTCTGCGCGTACCACGTTTCATCATCCGCTCGAGCGTCGGGCCTCGTCCGGCCGAGTAGTGGATTCGGCGTCTCGTGCCAGGCGTCTGTCGTTTCGGATCGCGGGCCCACGGGGAGAACCGGATGGTCTCGTTCGGCGCCATCGGATCGGGGGCGTTCGGCCTCGCGCCGTCATCGGCGCGGTGAGCGGGCGTCGTTGCGGAGGGAGTGGGCGCGCCGTCGCCACCTGTTGGGCGATCGGCTGCGTCGCGATCGCATTCGCCTCTCTGATCGGGATCTTCGCACTGCTCGGCGGTCCTTCCGTCGGACGGGGCGACGCGGCAGGTGACATCTTCTTCTTCTTCTTCTTCTTCTTCTTCTTCTTCTTCTTCTTCTTCTTCTTCTTCACGGTCACCGCACACTGCTCGGGGTGTTCGGATGGATGCTGGAGCTGCTCGTCGGCCGCGCGCTCTCGGTGTGACGGCACCTCCCTGGTCGTCTCCCGATTGTCAATTCCGCGACAACGGCGCTACCATCGCCTCGTTTGTTGCAATGGTTCACGGAGGGTGACCGATGAAGATGACCATCGCCGCGGTGACTTTCGCCGTTCTGGCCGCGACGCTGCCCGCCCGACAGGCGAATGCACAGGACGTCCTCGGAGGCGCCCTCCTCGGCGGTGCCGCCGGCGCCATCATCGGTGGTGCGGCCACCGGGCGGGCGGGCGGTGCGGCGGTGGGCGCAGCGATCGGCGCGACCACCGGAGCCCTCATCGCCAACGAGTCGCAGCGCCGTCGCGGCGGATACTATTGGTGGCGCGGCAACTGCTACTACAAGGACGGCAGCGGCGAGTGGTATCGGACGAAGCGGCGCTACTGCGACTGACCATCGATCGCCGGCGGCCGGAGCCGTCCGTCGGCGACCACGACGGTTGCGCTCGGCCGTCGCGGCCGGACCGGGTCAGCAGGGGTGAGGTTCACGCCCACCGACGCGCCGGCGCTTTCGACGTTTCTACGTAACAACCCCTATGACACAATTTCGGTATCGAACGGCGGCGTTCGATTCGACCCTCGTGTGCCGCCGGTCGCGGAATCGACCGGCGGATGTTCCGAGGCGGCCGCGGCGACGAAGGTGCCGTGCCGAAAATTGGCGGGGGGTCCTTCCATGTCTTCGTCTGACGATGCCGTTTCAGAAGAGCGTGGCGGCGGGATCTTCGGCAAGGTCTTCGCCGCGGTCGGCGTGATCGCCGCCGCGGTGGTCGCGACTGGGGCCGCATTACCGTTCACGGCTCAGTCGGCGAAGGACTGCATCGCGCGAGGCGAGCCGGCGCTCGTCTGTGCGGCCGGAACGATGGGTCTCGTCGACCTCTCGATGTCGGCCGAGAAGGACAAGGCGCTGGAGGCGGCGAAGGCCGAAGCGACGGCGAAAGCGGCGGCGGCGGCCGAAGCGGAGACACGGCTCGGAGAGAGCGACGGCCGAGCCAAGGAGCTCGACGGCGCCCTCGCCGCGGCGCGGACCGAAGTCGAGCGGCTCAAGGGCGAGTTGGCGCGTCGTGACGCGCGGATCGCCGAATTGACCGAGAGGCTCGCCGCACCGACCCGCCGGCCCGACCCCGGAACCACGCCCGGCGGGCGGCAGGTCCCGGCCGGTACGCCGATCCCCCGCCCTGCCCCCAAGCCGTGACCGTCGTCGCCAAGGGCGGCGGACGGGTCGTCGTCACAGGCTGCGGGCGATCAGCTCCTTCATGATCTCGTTGGTGCCGCCGTAGATCTTCTGCACCCGGCTGTCGGCGTGCAGGCGGGTGATCGGATATTCCATCATGTAGCCGTAGCCGCCGAACATCTGCAGGCAGGTGTCGACGATCTCGCACTGCTTCTCGGTGGTCCACCACTTGGCCATCGACACCGTCGGCACGTCGAGCCGGCCGAGAGCGTATTTCGCCACGCAGTCCTCGACGAACACCCGGCCGATCCGCGCCTCGGTGGCGCATTCGGCGAGCTTGAAGGCGGTGTTCTGGAAGGCCGCGATCGGCTGGCCGAAGGCGGTGCGCTCCTTGGTGTAGACGCGCGCCAGATCGACCGCCCGGTCGATGAAGCCGACCGCGCCGATCGCCAGCATCAGCCGCTCGTAGGGCAGTTGCTCCATCAGCTGATAGAAGCCGCGGCCCTCCTCCGGGCCGAGCAGGTTGGCGATCGGGACACGGGCTTCGTCGAAGAACAGCTCGGCGGTGTCCTGCGCCTTCTGACCCAGCTTGTCGAGGTTGCGGCCGCGGCGGAAGCCGTCGAGCCCGTCGGTCTCGACGCACAGCAGCGACACGCCCTTCGAGCCCTCGCCGCCGGTCTTGGTGACGGTCATCAGGAAGTTGGCGTTGATGCCGTTGGAGATGAAGATCTTCGAGCCGGTGAGGCGGTAATCGTCGCCGTCCTTCACCGCCCGCGTCTTCACCGCCTTGAGGTCGGAGCCGGTGCCCGGTTCGGTCATGGCGATGGCACCGATCAACTCTCCGGAGGCGAGTTTCGGCAGCCAACGCGCCTTCTGCTCGTCGCTGCCGTAGGCGAGCACATAGTGCGCCGCGATCAGGTGGACGTGGACGCCGAAGCCGGTGATGCCGAGCTTGCCGAGGACGTCGAACAGTACCGCGTCGTGGTGGATCGAGCCGCCCATGCCGCCGTACTCTTCCGGCAGCGAGATGCCGAGGATGCCGGCCTCGCCCGCCTTCTCCCAGAAGGCGCGCGGCACGATGTGGGCCTTCTCCCACTCCGCCTCGTGAGGCAGATACTCGGCCTCGAAGAATTTGGTGAGGCTGTCCTCGAGGATCGACAGTTCCTCGCTCCACCAGATCGGACGATCGACCATGACTTCCTCCTTCAGAGCGACATGCCACCGCCGACGATCAGCACCTGACCGCTGACGTAGTTCGATTCCGGTGCGCAGAAGAGATAGACGCCGTCGGCGGCCTCTTCCGGCGTGCCGGCGCGGCCGAGCGGGATCATGCCGCGGATCATGTCGACGACCTTGCCCGGCATGCCGACGCCGACTTCGTTGCCCGCGACGGTGATGGTCTTCTTCTCGTCCGTCGCCTGGGTCAGCCGTGTCTCGATCAACCCGAAGGCGACGCAGTTGACGTTGACCTTGAAGCGCCCCCACTCCTTGGCGAGCGACTTGGTGAGGCCGATCACCCCCGACTTCGCCGACGAATAGTTCGCCTGGCCGACGTTGCCGCCGGTGCCGGCGACCGAAGAGATGTTGACCACCTTGCGGAACACCTCGCGCCCCTCGGCCGCTTCCCTCGCGGCGTGGACGCGGATCGGCTCGGCGGCCGCGCGCAGGATGCGGAACGGCGCCTTGAGATGTACGTCGAGCATCGCGTCGAACTGGGCGTCGGACATCTTCCCGATCAGTGCGTCCCAGGTGTAGCCGGCGTTGTTGACGAGGATGTCGATCTCGCCGAAGGCCTCGAGCCCGGCCGCGACGAACCGCTCGGCGAAGCCCTCCTCCGTCACCGAGCCGACGACGGCGACGGCCTCGCCACCCATCGCGCGGATCTCGGCGACCACCGCGTCGGCCGGTTCGGCGTCGAGATCGTTGACGACGAGGCGGGCGCCCTCGCGGGCGAGTTTCAGCGCCACTGCGCGACCGATGCCGCGACCCGAGCCTGTGACATAGGCGACCTTGGCCGAGAGCTTGCTCATGGAAATCCGAACCTTCACGGGGAGGGAAGCGCGACGACCGCCGTACCGACCAGCTTGATCTCGCCGTTCTGGTCGATGACGGAGAGGTCGAGGGTGGCGCGGCGCTCGTCGGCGACGTGCGAGATCGATGCGACGGCGGCCCGACAGGTGAGTGCGTCATGCACACGTGTGATGGCGGCGAACCGCACCGAGTAGGACTTGAGCGCCCCGATGGGGAAGGCGGCGGCGACCAGCCGACCGAGTTCGGCCATCACCAACATGCCGTGGGCGAAGACGTCGTCCTGGCCGACGGCGCGCGCGTAGTCGATGTCGATGTGGATCGGGTTGTGATCGCCCGAGGCCCCGGCGAAGAGGGCGAGTTGCGCCCGCGTCACCGGCCCGAGGTCGAGGGCGGGTAGCACGTCGCCGACGGCGAGGTCGTGCAGGGGTTTCATCGGACCTCCCTGAGACCTGGATTGCGGACGACCAGCACCGTGGTGAGATCGGCGACCGGGCCGCCCGCCGCGTCGGTGACCTTCGTCTCGCGCACCACGAAGGTGAGCGCGCCGCCCTTCTTGTCGAAGATGTCGGCGATGCGCGCGGTGAAGGTGAGTGCCTCGCCGGCATGGGCGGGGCGGTGATAGATGAAGCTCTGCTCGCCGTGCAGCATCCGGCCCGGGTCGATGCCGAGGCGATCGATGAAGGCGAACGGCGCGGGCCCGTCGAGCTCCATCGAGAACAAGAAGGTCGGCGGTAGCGGCAAGCCGGGATGACCGGCCGCCCGCGCCGCCGCCTCGTCGACGAAGACCGGATTGGTCTCGCCGATCGCCTGAGCGAAGAAGCGCAGGCGACCCGGCTCCGCCATCACCGTGAAGGGCTCCAGGGCCAGCCCGATCTGCGATCGGTCGATCATCGCGTCCTCATCCGGCCCGGTAGAGCGTGACGACACAGGCGCCGCCGAGGCCGAGATTGTGCTGGAGCGCCACCCGGGCACCCTCGACCTGCCGCGGCCCCATGGTGCCGCGCAATTGTCCGGTCAATTCGAAGCACTGGGCGAGACCGGTGGCGCCGAGCGGATGGCCCTTGGAGAGCAGCCCGCCCGACGGGTTGGTGACCACGCGCCCGCCGTAGGTGTTGTCGCCGTCGACGATGAACTTCTCCGCGCCGCCTTCGGGGCAGAAGCCGAGGCCCTCGTAGGAGATCAGCTCGTTGGCGGTGAAGCAGTCATGCATCTCGGCGACGTCGACGTCGTCCGGGCCGATGCCGGCCTCGGCGTAGACGGCCTTCGCCGCCGCCGCGGTCATGTCGTAGCCGACGACGCGCATGAGATCGTGCGCCTCGAAGGTCGACGGCATGTCGGTGGTCATCGCCTGGCCCACGATGGTGACGCGGGCGTCGATGCCGTGGCGGCGGGCGAAGTCCGGCGTGCACAGGACCGCCGCCGCCGCGCCGCAGGTCGGCGGGCAGCACTGCAGGCGGGTGAGGAGCCTGGTGACGTGCGGCGAGGCCATGACGTCGTCGACCGAGACCTCCTTGCGGAAGATGGCGCGTTCGTTGTGGACCGCGTGGCGCGAGGCCTTGGCACGGATCATCGCGAAGGTCTCGTCCTTCGTGCCGTAACGCTTCTGATGCTCGATGCCGGCGCCGCCGAACATCATCGGCGCCATCGGCGCGCCGGGATCGAAGGCCGCGTCGGTGGCGGCGCGGACGAACTCGTCGAGCGGCCCCGGGCGATCCTGCCAGTGCTCGACGAGCGCGCCGGGTTGCATCTGCTCGAAGCCGAGGGCGAGCACGCACTCCGCCTGCCCGGCGCGGATGGCATTGCGGGCGAGCCACAGCGCCGTCGAGCCGGTCGAGCAGTTGTTGTTGACGTTGACCACCGGAATGCCGGTCATGCCGACGCCGTAGAGGGCGCGCTGGCCGCAGGTCGAGTCGCCGTAGACGTAGCCGACATAGGCCTGGGCGACCGCGTCGTAGGCGAGGCCGGCGTCGGCCAACGCCATGCGCACCGCATCGGCTCCGAGTTCCGTGTACCGGGGCGATTCGCTCGGCTTGAAGAACCGCGTCATGCCGACACCGGCGACGACGACCGAATTGCTCATGAACGGCTTCCTTCTGGTCGGGGAGCGGCGCACGCCGATCGGCGCGCAGTCCCGGCGGACCGGGTGCCTGCCGTATAGTGGAGCAGGATCACGTTTCGGGAAAGGGGGTCGCACGGCGAAACGGACGAAGCCGTCCACACCTTGTGGTCGGTCCCTCGAACCGGGCCGACGACCCCTTTCGTGCGGGCTTCTCATGCCCCTGGAACATCTGAGAAATCGGCGTTCGCGGCGACCGGATGGGCCGGCGTCCGGCGGCGGCGTCATCCCTTGGTCGGATGACGCGGCTTCTTCGGCTTCGCCGTCCAGGCCGCTTCTGCGACGACCCGCCTGACCCGGGGGTGTGCCGCCAGCTTGTCCAGTTCCGCCGCGGTGACGGCGGCGGCGAACCTCGGCTCGGCGGTCATTTCGGGTAGGGCGTGGACGCCGCTGCCGGTGCCGCGCTCGCGCCAGGCCGCAGTGCCGAGGGCACTGGTCACCACACTGCGCTGGATGCCGTTGAGCACTCGCCGCGACGCAGTCGAACCGACCCGCAGTTCGACCACCACGCGGATCCGGCCCTCCGCCTGGGCCTGCGTCTTCAGCGCGGCGATCTCGGCGCGCTTCGCCGCCGGGTCCGTCGCACCGGCGAGCGGTGGGGTCGCGACCAGGGCGACGGCGAAGAGGAGGGGCAGGAGCCGGTGCGGACGGCGGATCATGGTGGGCCTCGCGCTCTGTCTCTCTAGGGGCGAACCGGATGGCGCAGCGGGCGGATCCGGCGGCGATCGACCGATCGATGCGGTGGCTCCCGCCTCCGCATGTGGTCCCGCCGGCTCCGGGCGCGGCGGTGATCGAGATCGGTTCGACGGATCACCGACGATCAGGGAGACGGCCGAATGTGGCCGCGGGATGGCGAAGGCGTGACGCCGATGGTCACGGGTCGCGCCGCGATGACGCGGTCGCGATCCGTCGATCGTCGGACGGGACCGGGACGATGGCCGCGGGACCGCGCCGCCGGCGCCGCCGGCGGAGCACGCGTCGCCGCCTTCTCAGCCGTAGACCACCAGCAGATCCTTGGCGTCGATCGGTGTGCCGGCCGAGACCAGCACCTCGGCGATCTTGCCGTCGCGCTCGGCGTGCAGCGCCGTCTCCATCTTCATCGCCTCGATCGAGAGCAGCACGTCGCCGGCCTTGACCTCCTGGCCCGCCTTCACCGCCACGGTCGAGACCACGCCCGGCATCGGCGCGGCGACGTGATCGGCGTTGCCCTCCTCGCCCTTGCGGCGGGCGACGACCTTGGCGGCGGCCGAGCGGTTCGGCACCTTGACGATGCGCGGCTGGCCGTTGAGTTCGAAGAACACCTTGACCATGCCGCTGTCGTCGGTCTCGCCGATCGCCTGGGCGAGGATCACCAGCGTCTTGCCCTTCTCGATCTCCACCATCACCTCGTCACCGGGCTGGAGCCCGTAGAAGTAGGTGGGAGTCGGCAGCGCCGAGGTCGGCCCGTAGAGGTCCTGCATTCGGAAGAAGTCGGCGGTGACCTTCGGGTACATGACGTAAGAGGCGAGATCGGTGTCGGAGATCGTCTCCGCCTCGCGTCCCGTCTTCTTCGCCGCGTCGGCGCGGACGCCCTCGAGATCGGCGTCGGCGAGGAGCGAGCCCGGACGGTCGGTATACGCCGGCTGACCCTTGAGGATCTTCGCCTGCAACGGCTTCGGCCAGCCGCCCGGCGGTTGACCGAGATCGCCGCGGAAGAGCTGCACGACGGACTCGGGGAAGGCGACGTCCTTCGCCGGATCCTCGACGTCCTTGGCCGTGATCCCGGCCGCCACCATCGCCAGCGCCATGTCGCCGACCACCTTCGAGGTCGGCGTCACCTTGACGATGTCGCCGAACATCCGGTTGACGTCGGCATAAGCCTGGGCGACCTCGTGCCACTTCGCCTCGAGGCCGAGGGCGCGCGCCTGTTCCTTGAGGTTGGTGAACTGGCCGCCCGGCATCTCGTGGAGATAGACCTCCGAGGCGCCGGATCTGAGGTCGCTCTCGAAGGCGCGGTACTGGGTGCGGACCGCCTCCCAATAGAACGACAGCTTGCGGATCACCGCCGGATCGAGCCCGCTGTCCCGCTCGGTGCTCTTCAGCGCCGAGACGATCGAGCCGAGGCAGGGCTGCGAAGTGAGGCCGGAGAAGGCGTCGATCGCCCCGTCGACCGCGTCCACCCCGGCGTCGACCGCCGCCAGCACGCTCGCCGCCGAAATGCCCGAGGTGTCGTGGGTGTGGAAGTGGATCGGGATCTGGATCTCTTCACGCAGCGCCTTGAACAGCACCTTGGCCGCCGGTGGCTTCAACAGCCCCGCCATGTCCTTGACGCCGAGGACGTGGGCGCCGGCCCGCTCCATCTCCTTGGCCAGATCGACGTAGTACTTCAGCGAGTACTTCGCCCGGTTCGGGTCGAGGATGTCGCCGGTGTAGCAGACGGCTGCCTCCGCCACCTTGTCCTCGGCGGCGACCGCATCGATGGCGGGGCGGATGTTCTCCATCCAGTTCAGCGCATCGAAGATGCGGAAGACGTCGACGCCCCCCTTCGCCGCCTCGCGGACGAAGAACTTCACCACGTTGTCGGGGTAGTTGGCGTAACCGACACCGTTCGCGCCGCGCAGCAGCATCTGGAGGAGGATGTTCGGCGCCTTCTCGCGCACCAGGGCGAGGCGCTCCCACGGATCCTCGGTGAGGAAGCGCATGGCGACGTCGAAGGTCGCGCCGCCCCAGCACTCGAGGCTGAAGAGATCGGGCAGCCCCTTGGCGTAGGCCTCCGCCACCGCGACGATATCGTGGGTGCGCATGCGGGTGGCGAGCAGCGACTGATGACCGTCGCGCATCGTGGTGTCGGTGATCAGGATGCGTTCTTCGCCGAGCATCCAGTCGGCCAGCCCCTTCGGCCCGCGGGC
Source organism: uncultured Alphaproteobacteria bacterium (assembly GCA_937864925.1). Classification (GTDB taxonomy): domain Bacteria; phylum Pseudomonadota; class Alphaproteobacteria; order Rhizobiales; family Ancalomicrobiaceae; genus CALBKH01. The sequence continues at coordinate 23,051 of CALMFH010000050.1, forward strand.
ATCGAGGATCTGCTTGGTGCCGGGCAGGACGCCGCGATCGAAGCGCGGCACCACCGGCTTCGGTGCGTCCTTCGGCGGCGTCGCCCGGCCGCGCACCTCCGGGTGACCGTTGACGGTGACGTCGGCGATGAAGGTGAGGAGTTTGGTCGCCCGGTCCTTGCGCCGCGCCCCGCGGAACAGCTCCGGCGTCTCGTCGATGAAGCGGGTGGTGTAGCTCGCTTGCCTGAACGACGGGTGGCCGATGACGTTCTCGAGGAAGGTCAGATTGGTGGCGACGCCGCGGATGCGGAACTCGCGCAGCGCCCGATCCATGCGGGCGATCGCCTCCGGGGCGGTCGGTGCCCAGGCAGTGACCTTCTCCAGCATCGGGTCATAGAAGCGGGTGATCACCGCGCCGGAATAGGCGGTGCCGCCGTCGAGCCGGATGCCGAAGCCCATGGCGCCGCGATAGGCGGTGATGCGGCCGTAGTCGGGAACGAAGTTGTTCTCCGGATCCTCGGTGGTGATGCGGCACTGGAGGGCATGGCCGTTGAGGCGGATCGCCTCTTGCGCCGGCACCCCGCTCTCCGGGCTGCCGATCACCGCGCCTTCGGTCAGGTGGATCTGCGCCTTGATGATGTCGATGCCGGTCACCTGCTCGGTGACGGTGTGCTCGACCTGAACGCGCGGATTGACCTCGATGAAGTAGAAGGCACCGGTGTCGGAATCCATCAGGAACTCGACCGTGCCCGCCGCGACGTAGTTCGTCGCCTGCGCGATCTTCACCGCATGGCCGCAGAGCTCCGCCCGCCGTGCGTCGTCGAGATAGGGCGCGGGCGCCCGCTCCACCACCTTCTGATGCCGCCGCTGCACCGTGCAGTCGCGCTCGAAGAGATGGACGACGTTGCCGGCCGTGTCGCCGAGGATCTGCACTTCGACGTGCCGCGCCCGCTCCACCAGTTTCTCGAGATAGACCTCGTCCTTGCCGAAGGCGGCCTTGGCCTCGCGCTTTGCGGCGACCACGTCGCGGACGAGCTGGGCCTCGTCGCGGATGACCCGCATGCCGCGCCCGCCGCCGCCCCACGACGCCTTGAGCATCACCGGATAGCCGATCGCCTGCGCCAGCCGCTTGATCGCCGCCATGTCCTCGGGCAGCGGGTCGGTCGCCGGCATGACGGGCACGCCGACCGAGATCGCGAGGTTGCGCGCCGCCACCTTGTTGCCGAGCCGCCGCATGGTGTCGGGCGATGGGCCGATGAAGGTGATGCCGGCCTGCGAGCAGGCCTCGGCGAACTCCGGGCTCTCGGAGAGGAAGCCGTAGCCGGGATGGATGGCGTCGGCGCCCGAGAGCTTCGCCACCCGCAGGATCTCGGCGACCGAGAGATAAGCCTCGATCGGCCCCATCCCCTTGCCGATCTGATAGGCCTCGTCCGCCTTGAAGCGGTGCAGCGCCAGCTTGTCCTCTTCGGCGAAGACGGCGACGGTGCCGAGCCCGAGCTCGTTGGCGGCGCGGAACACCCGGATGGCGATCTCGGAACGGTTGGCGACGAGGATCTTCGAGATACGAGGCACGGCGGGCGGCGTCCTTCAATCGATTGAAGTGAAGGACGGACGTCCCTCACGAAAGGGGGGAGATCGACCGAAGCGGTCGCCGAAGTCCCTAACCGCCGGCGGCGTCCCGGTCCATGCGGCGATCTGTTGCGGCCGAGTCGAGACTAAAGTTCGAGACGTGGATGTCCACCCTGCTGCGCTGTTTCTCGTGGCAACGGTCGCTCGAATCTTCGGCAGAGACGAGACCGCCGGCACCTTCGCGGTACCGGCGGCGCAGTTCGCGATGGACGCGAGGGATCTTCGTCAGGCACAAGGATGGCCGGCCAGGAAGTGCCGGAGCGCCATGTAGAGCGTCGAAGCATGGGCCCGGTCACGCCGCTCGATCGCCCAACGGATGTCGTCGACGATCATGTCTCGCACCCGTTCGGCCCCGTGGGCCTGATGAACGAGATAGTCGCCGAGTGCAGCTGCGGCGACTTCCGGAATGTGTTCGTGTTCGGCGATCGCATCGATCTCGTCCCGATCGAGATCGCACATATCGAGGATATCCGCCTTGGAAATCATGATACGTCCTCCCGATTATTCTTATTGGTGAAGTCTAACATGTGAATCCGGCCTCGTCTCGATCCGTCGGATAACAGATGCGGCGAACACTGAAATAACTCCGGGAGATGTCCGTGAACCGTGATCCCCTACTGGTCGAAGTCCTGCGTGGCGACACGGTGGAAAGCCGACATGCTGTGTCCGTCGCCGTCGCCGATCCGGCGGGCCGCCTGCTGTTCCGGCGCGGCGACGTGACGACGCCGGTCTTCCCACGGTCGGCGATCAAGGTGTTCCAGGCGTTGCCACTGGTCGAATCCGGTGCCGCCGCCGCTCTCGCGCTGACGACGGCCGAACTGGCGCTCGCCACCGCCTCACACAACGGCGAGGAGGTCCACGTCGAGGGCGCCCGCGCCATGCTCGCCAAGGTCGGACGCGACGAGACCTGCCTCGTCTGTGGTGCCCAATGGCCCGGCCGCGAGGCCGACCGCGGCCGGCTGCATCGCGCCGGGCTCACCCCCTCCCGCCTTCACAACAACTGCTCGGGTAAACACGCCGGTTTCGTCTGTTTCGCCGTCCGCGCCGGCATCGACCCGGCCGGCTACGGCGATGCCGACCATCCGGTGCAGCGGGTGATCGCCGCGACGATCGGCGACGTCACCGGTGTCGACATGGCGCAGGCGCCGCGAGGACAGGATGGCTGTTCGATTCCGACCTGGGCGTTGCCGCTCGGTGCGATGGCTACCGGATTCGCGCGATTGGCGGCCGGCGACGGCCTGACGCGCTCGCGCGCAGCAGCCGGCCGGCTGCTGATCGAGGCGGCGATCGCCGAACCGTTCATGATCGCCGGCACCGAGCGCTTCTGCACCGACTTCATCCGTGCCTGCGACGGCGAGGTCTATGTGAAGACCGGAGCGGAGGGAGTGTTCTGCGCCACCATCCCGGCGCTCGGTCTCGGCATCGCGGTGAAATGCGCCGACGGTGCCGCACGAGCGGCGGAGGTGGTCACGGCGAACGTGGTGACGCGGCTCCTCGGCCGTACCGCGGAGCCTGTCTTCGACCGGTTCCGACGACCGCGGATCCGCGACTGGAACGGCACGGTCGTCGGGGAGATCCGCGCGGACGACGAGGCGCTCGGCGGGCTGGTCCCGCCGGGGCGCTGACATCACCGCGGCGCAAGCTCACTTCAGCAGATAGACCCCGGCCGACCCGCTCGGCGACCCCGATGCGGCGATCGATTTGGCCGAGCTGTCGAGCGTCCAACTCACCGTGTTCACGATCAACGTGTCGAGCACCATGGTCAGCGCGTCGGAGGTGGCACTGGCGCCGCTGTTCAGCGTCAGGCCGCGCGACGGCAGATAGATCAACCCGGTGAGCGTCGCCCCGTTGGTGGCGTTCATGGTGAAAGACGACTTGGACAGACCCGTTGCCTCGTACATCAGCAGGTTGGCGTAGGTGCCGGTGGTCGGGGCGGTGAGGTTCAGCTTCACCGTGCCGTTGAACTGGATGTAGGACGTGTCGGGGAAATAGAAGGTGACACCCGAACCGGTCAGATTGCCGGTGAAGTTCCATCCACCACCCTTGATGACGTAGACGCCACTCGACAGCGTCACCGTCGGTGACGAATTGAAGTTCGTCCAGCCGCAGTAGACCCCTGGGGACAACGTCACCGTGCCACCGTTGATGTTGTAGTTCGAATAGGTGCAGGTCGCCGACGACGGCGTCGGCAACGTGCCGGCGAAGGGATCGGCGGCGGTCGTGCAGCTCTTCGTCAGATTCGGGTGGGTACCGCCGTTGTCGATGACGTTGGCTCCGGCGACACAGATCTTCTTGGTCGACAGCGTGGTCGAGGCGTTGAAGGTGGCAGCCGGATTGGCGGTCGATTTGACATGAACCTGGCAGTTGGCGGCATTGATGTTGGCGCCGCTGTTGAGCAGCAGCCCGGGTGTCGCCGAGGTGTTGAGCAGCAGGATGCAGACCTTGTCGGTCGCCGCCTTGACCACCGCCGTCGCGGTTGCGCCGATCTGGATCGTCTGCACCGAGACGAGACCGGCGAAGGTGGTCGACACCGTTCCGGCCGCGGTCCCGACGTAGTTGCCCGAAGCGTCCTGGACGAAGCTCGACGATGTGAGCGTGAAGTCCTTGGTTCTGATCGACGACGAAAGCATCTGACCGGCGATGGTCGCCCAACTGGTCGTGCCGTCCTTGGCGCCGGCCAGAACCGCGGCGTCGACGGCCGCCTGCAGGTCGGACTTCGCCGAGGTGGCACGGGCATAGTCGACGGCCATGCCGATCGCCAGGACCATGGGAATGGCCCCCAACGCCGCGATCATCGCGATGTTGCCGGAGCGATCCCGCTGGAGACCGCGCAGTCGGTCCGCCAGACGCCCCATATGGTTTCGAAATAGAGTCCCAATGAAAGACATCGAACCGGTCCGTGTTCCAAAGGTCGGTGGAGCCGCCACTCCGATCGCACCAGCCTGCCCCAGCAACGTAAAATCGAGGTAAAGTCTTCTCCGAAATTCAGACACCGTTAAAAATTTCGGAAACTACGCGGGTGAATTCACGGAATCGAACGATTCGCTTCGATCGTGAGATGCTTCGGAACTTCGCCCCCCCCGCGGACGAGATCTCCTGTCGCCGGTTTCGTCCAGCGATAGCCGACGATGGCGCCCTTCTTCGTCGCTTGGAAGACGTTCGACGTGATCACCGTCGCACCGGATCGTTCGTCGGCGCTGACCGCGATACCGGTGCCGGCGTCGCGCACGACGTTGCCGGTCACGACGACGTTGCGCAGGTGCTCGCCCCAACCGATCATCATGCCGAAGTGCGGCGCTCCCTCGATCACGTTGCCGGTGACGGTGGTGTCGGCTTCGACGGCGAGACCGAAGGCCGGGGTATCGGGATCCGAGGAGGTGGTGCGACGCAGGTTGCGGACGACGTTGCCGGTGACGGTGGCGAGCCGGCCACCCTGTTCGGAGTTGACGACCGAGATGCCGTTGACCGCCCCGTCGATCACGTTGTTCGCCACCACCGCGCCCTGGAACTCGAACTCGACGTAGAGCGCCGTCTCGCCCGAGCGGCTCACCTCGTTGGCGACGATGCGCACGTTCGATCCGCCGTTCACCCGGATGCCGGAGAAGGCGCAGTCGGTGACGCGATTGTCGAGGATGGCGACGCCGTGGGCGCGGTGCAGGTTGATGCCGTTGCCGACCTGGCCGGTACCGCCGCTGTCGGCGCGGATGCGCTCCACCCGATTGGCCCGCACCACGCTGCCGTCCTCGCCCGGTGTCGAGCGATGCACCAGGATGCCGCCGTTGCCGCAGTCGACGACGGTGTTGTCGGTGATGACCAGCCCCTTGCCGTCACGGGCGAGGATGCCGTGGGCGGCGATCGAGGCGATCGTGCACTTCTCGATCCGCCCGCCGCAGCGATCGAGGAGAACACCGATGTCGCTGCCGCGTCCGACGACGCAGTCGACGAGCCGGACCTCGGCGACGTCGGCGAAGGCGAGCACCGAGCCCCAGGACCCGACCTTGCGGTTCTGCCCGTCGAAGGCGAGACCGGAGAGCTCGATCCGGCGCGCGTTGCGTGCGGTGAGGAAGGTTCCGTCGCTCGCCGCCACCAGGGTGGTCGAACCGGCGGTGCCGTGGATCCGGGTGCCGTCCGGCAGATCCATCGGCCCGATCCGGTAGGTGCCCGGCGCCAACACGAACGGTCGCTTCTCGGCGACGGCCCTGGCGAGGGCGGCCCGGAACTCGTCGGTACGGTCGCCGTTCGCCGGCAGAAGGTCCGCGCCGACGATCGCGGCCCGGGCGGATGGCGCGACGGCGATGGCGAGCGAAGCGGCGAGGAACGAGCGGCGGGTCGGCATGGGTCCGGGTCTCTTTGCGATGCCGGATGATGCGCGTAGTCGACGTCGGGTGCGAGACTTCATGTCGAACATGGTTTCGATCAGCCCGAAATTTCGAAGTGAAGCACTTGCGACGCTGCATCGACCCCGCGTGATAGAATCAATCATGACGGGTGCGTCGAAGCTGAATGGGTTTTGCGGCCGTGGACGAGGCCGAAGGCGCGGTGCGAACATTCCTCGGGCGGTCCCATGATCGCCATTTGGCCCAGGCACATGCCGTGGGGCTCGTATCGGGCGTCCCCGATCCGGCACCCCACGAAGCCGCGGCGACCCTCTGGTACACGTCCAACTCGAGCACACGCCTGTCGAGGCGATTTCGCGAGAAACGCGCGGCCGGGTGGACCAGAGATTCACCGAGGTGCCGGAGAGAGCCCCGAGTCGTCTCCCGGTCTACGAGGGACCGACGATTCATCGGACCATCCGCGTCTCCGAGAAGGAAGAAGACGGTTTTCGGCGTGCCTATCGGTCGGGAGCCGAGCCTCACTGGGCCGTTCTGGCCGGCGGTTCGGCCGGGCGGAACATCCGCAACGAGGGTAACGTCCGATTTGTCATCACCCACCGAACAGGAAGATGGATCGGCCCTTACAGCTGGCATCCGAACGAGGACGAGGTCGTGCTCCTGTCGGGCCGCCGTTTCCGAAGCCGCGCGTTCGTCAAGTCGGCGCCCGACGAGATCGAAGTGGACCTCGAAGAGTTGGTGGTGTGAGGTCCGGACAACCGGTGTTTGCCACATTTACCGATTATCAAGTGATTCGCCACCAATCCGAGGGGCGTCTGATGTTCTCGATCGACCACGGTTCGGCGTTGCGTCGCGATGTCGAGTCCGCCTTCTTCGAGGATGATCCCGTGCCCCGCGTCACCTCGGAAGAAAAGTCACGTCCACCCGCGCAGCGGTTTCGGTGACGAAAGCGCCTTCGAACGGCGAGCCCGAGAGCCGGTCCCCGAAGAAGATCGCGTCCAAGCCGAAGAAGATGACGAAGGCTCAGGCTCGGCGCTTCGTCGACAAGATGACCGCCAGCGGTTGGTGAGCTACGCCGGGACGGCGGGTCCGACGGTTCGACGTCGCACCACGATTTCTTCGATCGCCGCCGCGGTGGCGCGTGCCAGATCCGTCGCGGTGAAGCCGCACCCCGGCCCGGCGAGATCGCGCGTCGGCGGCAGGTGCAGGAAGCCGGTCGGGCGCCTTCCGGCGAGGCGCAGCGAGCGCCACAGCAGGGCATTGCAGAGATAGCGGCCGGCATCGGTCGAGAACTCCACCGCCAGCCCGAGCCCGGCGATGCGGGCGACGATCCGCCCGACGGGAAGCGTCACCGCGAGGCGCGGCGGGGCCGCCGCGTCGAGTGTCGGCGCCATCGGCCGTCTGCCTTCGGCGTCGACCGCCGCCAACGTGACGCGATTGCGGCCGACCGCCTCCACCGCGATCGCCGTCGCCCGCCGCTTCAACCCGAGATGCAGGACGAGGTCGGGCCGGACGGCGTCGAGGAGGGCGGCGAGATCGTCGATCGCCGTCCAGGTGGTGGGAAAGACATGTGGTACGATCTCGACCCCGAGCCGCCGACCGACGCCCGGTTCGGCGAGCCGCGCCACAACCTCCGCCGTCGGATTGCGCGGCGCGCCGGGAAAGGGGCCGAAGCCGGTGAGGAGCAGGCGAGGCGAGCTCAGGGCGGGACGGACGGAGGGCGACGGCGGCATCCTGTCCCTCCTCGGCGCCTCAGATCCCAAGGAGGCCGGCGATCTCGTCGACAGCCAGCGAGGCCGAGACGGTGCCGTCGCGCACCCCGCTCTCCAGCGTGCCGAGCCGGCCGGCGACGCGCGGATCGTGGCGGAGCGCCTGCATCAGCCGCTCCTCCAGCATCGACCACATCCATTCGACCTGCTGCACCCGGCGCCGCTCGGCATATTCGCCCGACGCGGTGAGCTTGCCGCGGTGGATCTCGACCTGCTCCCACATGGCGTCGAGGCCCTGATCGGCGAGACCGGAAATCAGCACCACCGGCGGCGTCCAGGTCGCCGACTTCGCCGCCATGATGTTGAGTGCCGCGCGATATTCGGAGGCCGCCGCCCGCGCGCGCACCGCGTTGTCGCCGTCCGACTTGTTGACGGCGATCATGTCGGCGATTTCGAGCACGCCCTTCTTGATGCCCTGCAACTCGTCGCCGGCGCCGGGCAGCATCAGCACCAGGAAGAAGTCGACCATGCCGGCGACGGTGGTCTCCGACTGACCGACACCGACGGTCTCCACCAGGATGACGTCGAAGCCGGCCGCCTCGCAGAGCAGCATCGTCTCGCGCGTCTTCGCCGCGACGCCGCCGAGCGTGCCGGAGGACGGCGAGGGGCGGATGAAGGCGTTGCGATCGACGGCGAGCTTGGCCATGCGCGTCTTGTCGCCGAGGATCGAGCCGCCGGTGCGGGTCGACGACGGATCGACGGCGAGCACCGCCACCTTGTGGCCGGCCGCGGTGAGATTGGCGCCCAACTGATCGATGGTGGTCGACTTGCCGACGCCGGGCACACCGGTGATGCCGACGCGGTGGGCGCGACCCGTGTGCGGCAGCAGCGCCTGCACCAGCGCCCGCGCCTTGGCCTGATGGTCCGGTTTCTTCGATTCGACCAGGGTGATGGCGCGGGCGAGCGTCGAACGGTCACCGGCGCGGATCTTCGCCGCCAGATCCTCGATCGACACGTCGCGCGCCGCCGCCACGGGCGTGGCCGCGACCGTCGGCGGCGTGGTCGAGACGTCGCCGGCGGCGTCGACCGAGACGTGCGCGAGGCCGGCGGTGGGGGCGGAGAAGGTGGAGGAGGTCATCGTCGGCGCTCCACGATCGCGATTCCGCCCGTACGACGGCGCGTGAGGATGTCACCCGTCTCTTGCCACCGTCACGAGGCGGGAGTCCAGATGATCCTCTGCAGCATGCCCTCGGCGAGGGCCGCGCCGGTCGGTAGCGTCGTCGCCATCGCCGCCTCGCCCTGGAACGAGAAGGTCAGCGTCACGTTGGGCGCGCCGCGCGAGCGGCAGATCGCCATGCCGAGCCACAGGTCGGTGCCGATCCGGCAGGTCGACGGATCGGTGCCGGTCTCGCGGAAGCTCATGCCCGGCCGCTCGCCCGCCGGGCCGACGACATGGTGGGTGACACCATGGATCTGCTGGATGCGCCCGCCCGAGCCGAGAATGTGCAGCACCTGGATGCGACCGCCGTAGGCTTCCTTGAACAACACCGTCGCATCGGTGGTGGTGTGCTCGAGGCCGATGGTGACGTTGCCGGTGGTGTAGCCCGGCATCTGAGCCACGATCGCCTTCGACGACAGCGGCGTCGCCGCACTGATCGGCCCGGCGCCCTGGGCGGTGATCTGCAGAAAGGTGTCGCCGGTCGCCTGAAAGGCCGGAGCGGCAGGGCGGGGACCGAAACCGTCGCCGGCCGGACCGGAACATGCCGAGACGACCCCGGCCATGACCACGAACCCCGCGAGCTTCGTCACCGTCTGGCTTCTCATCGTGTTCCCACTCCGAATCGGTCGGCGGATCGGTTCGTCGGCGATAGGCTCTCCGACGACGGCTGTCCACTTCACCACGATCGTGGCGACCTCGGGGCGGCACGGGCTCGGCCGATCGGGTCCGACGAGCGGCTGCGGCATCGCGCCTCGGCCGTGATGGACCGGCGTCCGCATTCGTGCGACTTTCGACGGGGGTGGAACGGGCGTAGACGAGGCGCCGGTCGCGGACCACCCGTGACCCCATGTCGCCGTTTCCGGCGAGCCCCCGAGACCCGTGCGGTTCCCGATCCGATCGTGTCGGTTCGGACGCCGTTGCGGTGCATACTCGGAGCAGCGTCATTTCGACCGGACCCGATCGGTCCGGTCGGAACAGCGTCCCCCCGACCGCGCCGCGCTCGACCTGCGTCGCGCCGGACGGGGCGGAGAGAGAAGACCATGCAGCAGGCGAACCCGGACGCGACCGCGTCGAACCCGTCGACCGCTCCGTCCGGCGAACATGGCCGGCGCGACTTCTTCGCCCTCACTCTCGGTTCGATCGGCGTCGTCTACGGCGACATCGGCACCTCGCCGCTCTATGCGCTGCGCGAGTCGCTTCGCCACCTCCACGGCGGCGCCTTCGACCGGGCCGAAGTACTCGGCGTCGTGTCACTGCTGATCTGGGCGCTGATCGTCGTGGTGACGTTGAAATACGTCCTGTTCCTGATGCGCGCCGACAACAAGGGCGAGGGCGGGACGCTGTCGCTGCTGGCGCTGATCGAAGGCGCGCTCGGCCGCCGGCCGACCTTCGTCTTCGTGCTGGCCGCCGCCGGCGCGGCGCTGTTCTTCGGTGACGCCATCATCACGCCGGCGATCTCGGTGCTCTCGGCGATCGAGGGCCTCGAGGTGGTGACCCCGACGGTCACGCCCTGGGTGATGCCGCTGACGCTGGTGGTGCTGTCGGTGTTGTTCATGGTCCAGGCGCGCGGTACCGGTGCGGTCGCCGCGTGGTTCGGGCCGATCACCGCGACGTGGTTCATCATCCTGGCGGTCACCGGCCTCTTCCACATCCTCGACGATCCCGACATCGTCCACGCCCTCGACCCGCGCCATGCCGTGCGCTTCTTCGCAGGGGCCGGCATGGTCGGACTGGTGGTGCTCGGCTCGGTCTTCCTGGCGGTGACCGGAGCGGAGGCGCTCTATGCCGACATGGGCCATTTCGGTCGTCGTCCGATCCGCGCGGCCTGGCTGTCCGTGGTCTTCCCGGCGCTCACCCTGCACTATCTCGGCCAAGGCGCTTTTCTGCTGGCGCGGCCCGACGCGATCGAAAATCCGTTCTTCCTGATGATGCCGAACTGGGCGCTGATCCCGATCGTGATCATGGCGACGCTCGCCACCGTCATCGCCTCTCAGGCGGTGATCTCGGGTGCCTATTCGCTGACCCGGCAGGCGATCCGCCTCGGCCTTCTGCCGCGCTTCGAAGTGCGTCACACCTCCGAGACCCAGCGCGGCCAGATCTACATGCCGCGGGTCAATCGGTTGCTGTTCATCGGCGTCGTGCTGCTGGTGCTGACCTTCCGCTCCTCGTCGAACCTCGCCTCGGCCTACGGTATCTCGGTGACCGCGACGATGCTGGTCGACAGCGCACTCGCCTACGTCATGCTGCGCACCGTGTGGAAATGGTCGCTGGTGCGTTCGATCGCCACGGTGGTGCCGTTCGCGGCGGTGGAGAGCGTCTTTCTCGCCGCAAATTCGCTGAAGATCGTCGACGGCGGTTGGCTGCCGATCGGGCTGGCGGCGACGATGATGGTGGTGATGTGGACGTGGTCGCGCGGCAGCCGCATCGTACTGGATCGGATCCGCCGCGAGAGCGTGCCGCTCGCCGACTTCGTCCGGATGATCTCGCGCAGTCACCCGTTCCGGCCGGATGGCACCGCGGTCTTCCTCACCCTCGATCCGGAATCGGCCCCGACCGCGGCGCTCCACAATCTGAAGCACAATCGGGTTCTGCACCGGAACAATCTGATCCTCAACGTCCGCACCGCGCACACGCCCTGGGTTCCCGACGAGGAGCGGTTGCAGATCCGCCCCCTGAGTGACGATTTCACCCTGGTCCTGGTGACCTTCGGCTATGCCGAGACGCCCGACATCCCGCTGGCGCTGACCTTGCTGCGCAAGGAGGGGTTCAAGTACGACATCATGAAGACGACCTTCTTCGTCGGTCGTCGCTCGTTCAAGCCGTCGGAACGCTCCGAGATGCCGGCCTGGCAGGACCGTCTGTTCATCCGCCTCGCCCGCGAGGCCTCGGAGGCGTCCGACTTCTACCGCATCCCCTCGGGACGGGTGGTGGAATTGGGCCAGCAGATGCACGTGTGATACCGGGCTCATGAAATTCGGACTCGTCGGAATTTCATGAGCGTCACGGCCCGACCGGTCGACGCCCGTTCGGGCTCGCGTTCGTTCACGAAGTTTCGAACCGGTCGAAGCTTCGTGAACTCGGTATGAGCCGGAGTGTTCCGTCTCGACGCGTCGTGTGGCGACGGTTCACGCCGGCGTCCCTTCCCCATCGCCGACTTTCGCTGCGGTCCGGAAAGCCTTGGCACCGGCGCTCCTGCCGTCGCATCATGGAACAAATGATCCCGCCGGAGAGCGCCGATGATCCTCAGCGAAGAGCAGACCCAGATCCGCGACATGGCTCGCGAGTTCGCCACGCGGCGGCTCAAGCCCCACGGGGCGCTGTGGGACCGGGAGCACAAGTATCCGGCCAAGGCGATCGCGGCGATGGGCGAGACCGGGTTCTTCGGCATGTTGCTGCCGGAGGAATGGGGCGGGTCGGCCGCCGGGCAACTCGCCTATGCGGTGGCGCTGGAGGAGATCGCCGCCGGCAACGGTGCGGTGTCGACCATCATGAGCGTCCACAATTCGGTCGGCTGCATGCCGATCCTGAAGTTCGGCAACGAGGCGCAGAAGGCACGGTTCCTGCCGAAGATGGCGAGCGGGGAATGGATCGGCGGTTTCGCGCTGACCGAGCCGCAGGCCGGCTCCGACGCCTCGGCGCTGAAGACCCGGGCGCGGCGCGACGGCGACGACTGGATCCTCGACGGCACCAAGCAGTTCATCACCTCGGGGTCGACCGCCAAGGTGATCATCACCTTCGCGGTGACCGACCCGGCGGCGGGCAAGCGTGGCATCACCGCCTTCATCGTGCCGACCGAGACGCCCGGCTACGTCGTCGGCTCGGTCGAGAAGAAGCTCGGCCAACACGCCTCCGACACCTGCCAGATCCATTTCGAGGGGATGCGGCTCTCCGACGACCTCAGGCTCGGACGCGAGGGCGAGGGTTACAAGATCGCGCTCTCCAACCTCGAGGGCGGGCGCATCGGCATCGCGGCGCAATCGGTCGGCATGGCGCGGGCGGCCTTCGAGGCGGCGCGCGACTACGCCCAGGAGCGCGAGAGCTTCGGCAAGAAGCTCGTCGAGCATCAGGCCGTCGCCTTCCGCCTCGCCGACATGGCGACGAAGATCGAGGTGGCGCGGCAGATGGTGCATCACGCCGCGAGCCTGCGGGAGGCAGGGCTGCCGTGCCTGACGGAGGCGTCGATGGCCAAGCTCTTCGCCTCGGAGATGGCGGAGACGGTCTGCTCCGACGCCATCCAGATCCACGGCGGGTACGGTTATCTCGCCGACTTTTCCGTCGAGCGGATCTGGCGCGACGTCCGCGTCTGTCAGATCTACGAGGGCGCCAGCGACATCCAGCGGCTGGTCATCGCGCGGGCGGTGGCGGGCGCGGGGGGGTGAGGCCGGGAGGGGGTAGGCGCGATTCGTCGTGGTCGCCTCGCTGGTCCACGCCCGATGGACGATCGAACGAGCCTCCGGTCCTCTCCCCCCTGGAGGGGGAGGGAACGCAGGGGGCGATGGGTGTGGAGAACCGCTCGGCCGGAAGTCGGGGCGACACCGGTCGAACGCATCGGCGCTCGGACCCGAAGCGAAACCCCGGCGCGCCCTCACAGCCCCGCCCGGGCGACCTCGTATTCGGCCTTCAGCCGCGCCGCCAGTTCGGCGACACTCGGCACGTCGGTGATCGCGCCGACGCCCTGGCCGGCGGACCAGATGTCCTTCCAGGCCTTGGCCTCGCCCTCCATGTCCATCTTGCCGTGGGCCGGCAGGTTCTCCGGATCGAGGCCGGCGGCGACGATCGAGGGGCGGAGGAAGTTGGCGTTCACACCGCTGATCGCCGAGGTGTAGAAGACGTCGCCGGCCCTGGAGGCGACGATCATGTCCTTGAAGCCGTCGCTCGCGCGGCTCTCCTTCGTGGCGATGAAGCGGGTACCCATGTAGGCGAGGTCGGCGCCCATGGCGCGGGCGGCGAGCACCTGCGCGCCGGTCGAGATGGCGCCGGCGGCGAGGATGGTGCCGGAGAAGACCTGACGGATCTCGGAGATCAGGGCGAAGGGGCTCATGGTGCCGGCATGACCGCCGGCGCCGGCCGACACCGCGATGATGCCGTCGACCCCGGCTTCGGCCGCCTTCTCGGCGTGGCGACGGTTGATGACGTCGTGGAAGACGAGGCCGCCGTAGGAATGGACGGCATCGACCACGTCGCGCACCGCGCCGAGAGAGGTGATGACCAGCGGCACCTTCTTGGCGACCGTCACCTGGAGATCGGCCATCAGCCGCTTGTTGGAGCCGTGGACGATGAGGTTGACGCCGTAGGGCGCATCCTCCGGCGCGAGCCGACCGGCGATCTCGTCGAGCCAGGCGGCATAGCCCTCGGTCGAGCGTTGGTTCAGCGCCGGAAAGGTGCCGACGAGGCCGGCCTTGCACGAGGCGACCACGAGGTCGGGGCCGGAGACGATGAACATCGGCGAGACCACCACCGGGAGCGACAGACGACCGGCGAAGAGAGCGGGAAGCGGCATGGGACGGTCCTTTGCGATGACGGCGGTCTTCGTGACACCGAACCACCGGGCGCGGCGGCATCGGCACCCGGCGGCGTTCGGCCGCGGCACGCCATCTTCCTCGTTTCCGCCCCGGATGCAATTCTCTCGTATACGGAAAGCTTCGGACCGTCGCTGCTGTTCGCTTTCCGACCATGCGCAGCCGGCCACCCCGGTAGGCATGGCGTGAACCGCGAAGGGCGCTATGCTCGCGGCCGATGGTTCGCAGAAGAGAGCCGGGAGACGCACACCTCATGACCGCCGATCCGATCGTCGTCGCCTCTGCCGCCCGCACGCCGATGGGCGGCTTCCAGGGTGATTTCGCCGGCAGGACAGCCCCCGAACTCGGCGCCGTCGCCATCCGCGAGGCGGTGGCGCGGGCCGGGCTCGCCGGAGACGCCGTCGACGAGGCGTTCGTCGGCTGCGTGCTGCCGGCCGGCGTCGGTCAGGCGCCGGCGCGCCAGGCGGTGCTCGGTGCCGGACTGCCGGTTTCGGTGCCCTGTACGACGGTGGGCAAGGTCTGCGGCTCGGGCATGAAGGCGGCGATGTTCGCCCACGACGCGATCGCTGCCGGCAGCGCCCGGATCGCCGTCGCCGGCGGCATGGAGAGCATGTCCAACGCCCCGTATCTGCTCGATCGCGCCCGCGGCGGCTATCGTCTCGGCCACGGCCGGGTGATCGATCACATGTTCTTCGACGGGCTCGAGGACGCCTATGCCAGGGGCCGACTGATGGGCACCTTCGCCGAGGACACCGCGGCGCATTTCGGCTTCACCCGCGACCTGCAGGACGACTACGCGCTGGCCTCGCTCGACCGCTCGCTGAAGGCGATCGCCTCCGGCGCTTTCGCCGGCGAGATCGTGCCGGTGGCGACCAAGGCTGGTGAGATCGCCATCGACGAACAGCCGGGCAAGGCCAAGCGCGACAAGATCCGCGCCCTGAAACCCGCCTTCCGCGACGGGGGCACGGTGACGGCGGCGAATTCCTCGTCGATCTCCGACGGCGCAGCGGCGCTCACCCTGATGCGGATGTCCGAGGCGGAGAAGCGGGGCGTGACGCCGCTGGCGGTGATCAAGGGCCACGCGGGCCATGCGCGCGAGCCGGCGTGGTTCACGACGGCGCCGGTCGGGGCGATGACGGCGCTGCTCGACCGGATCGGTTGGGCGACGAAGGACGTCGACCTCTGGGAGATCAACGAGGCCTTCGCGGTGGTGGCGCTCGCCGCGATGCGCGAGATGGATCTGCCGCACGACAAGGTCAACGTCCACGGGGGTGCCTGCGCGCTGGGTCATCCGATCGGCGCTTCGGGGGCACGGATCATCGTGACGCTGCTCGCCGCCCTGAAGACCCGCGGGGCGAAGCGCGGCGTCGCATCCTTGTGCATCGGCGGTGGCGAGGCGACGGCGATGGCGTTCGAACTGGTGTGAGGATCTTCGGCCGCAGGCCGCCGTCCTTCTCCCCTAGAGGGAAAAGGACGGTGGCCCGGCCGCGTATTCCGGGATCCGCATCGGCGGGTCGATCGTTTCATCGCAGCGACCCGCCGGCAGGGGCAGGTCCGAGGAAGAGGACATTTCCATGCAGGTTCAGGGACAGGCGGCGATCGTCACCGGTGGCGGATCGGGTCTCGGCGAGGCGACGGCGCGGGCGCTGGCGTCGGCCGGTGCTCGGGTGGCGATCCTCGACTTCAACGTGGAGGCGGCGGAAGCCGTGGCGCGGTCGATCGGCGGCATCGCGGTGAAGTGCGACGTCTCTTCGGCCGAGAGCGCCGAAGTGGCGGTCGAAGTGGCGGTCGCGGCTCATGGACCGGCGCGCATCCTGGTCAACTGCGCCGGGATCGCGCCGGGCGGCCGCGTCGTGGGGCGAAGCGGCCCGCTCCCCCTCGACGACTTCCGTCGCGGCGTCGAGGTCAATCTGATCGGCACCTTCAACCTCGTCCGTCTGGTCGCGGCGGGCGCCGCGTCGCTCGATCCTAACGCCGACGGCGAGCGCGGCGTCATCGTCAACACCGCTTCGGTCGCCGCCTTCGACGGCCAGATCGGCCAGGCCTCCTACGCCGCCTCCAAGTCCGGTGTGGTCGGCATGACCCTGCCGATCGCCCGCGAACTCGCCCAGTTCGGCATCCGCGTCTGCACCATCGCGCCGGGCATCTTCGAGACCGCCATGCTGCGCGGCCTGCCTCAGGCGGTGCAGGACAGCCTCGGCGCCTCGGTGCCCTTCCCCTCGCGCCTCGGCCGGCCGGAGGAATTCGCCAAGCTGGCGCTCGCCATCGTCGACAACCCCATGCTCAACGGCGAGGTCATCCGCCTCGACGGCGCCCTGCGCATGGCACCGAAGTGAGGACGGCGGGACGGATCGTCGCGGCCTCGGCTGCGGCTCCGCCGTCACCCTTGAACGGCACGGCACGACAACCGATCTCAGCCGTCGAGAAAGGCGACGCCACCCACGGGGAGAGGCGGTCGTCTCGCTGCGATCGCGAGGAGTGCCCGATGCCCGTCCACGTCGTCTGCCCCGGTTGTGGGGCGGTCAATCGCCTGCCCGAAGACAAGCTCGCCGGGCAGTTCCGAGCCGCCCGTTGCCCGAGCTGCAAGGTGGCGCTGTTTCCGGGTGCGCCGATCGAGGTCGACGGTGCCGGGCTGGCGCGTCAGATCGAACGCTCCGACCTACCGCTGCTCGTCGACTTCTGGGCGCCGTGGTGTGGACCGTGCCGGATGATGGCGCCGAGTTACGCCGAAGCGGCGGTGTCCCTCGAACCGCGGGTCCGGGCGCTCAAACTCGACACCGAGGCCGATCAAGCGGCGAGCGCCCGCCACGGCATCCGCTCGATCCCGACGCTGGCGCTCTTCGTCGGCGGCCGAGAGGTGGCGCGACAGGCGGGCGCGATGTCGACACCGCAGATCCTGCGCTGGGTCGAGAGCCATCTCGGCCGCGGTTGAGACCGGCGAGCTCCCTCCCCTCCGTCCCGTCCCTCCCCTCCGTCCCACCCCCTCACCTCCGGCGATCGCGCCAGGGCGCGAACCAGCCGAGGCCGGCTTCGGTGCCGGCGGCGGGACGGTATTCGCAGCCGACGAAGCCGGTGTAGCCGAGCCGGTCGAGTTCGGCGAAGAGGAAGGCGTCGTCGAGTTCGCCCGTCCCCGGCTCGCGACGCGCCGGGACGGATGCGATCTGGATGTGGCCGATGATCGGCAGGAAACGCCGCAGCGCCATGGTGACGTCGCCGGCGAGGATCTGGCGGTGATAGACGTCGAACTGCAGTTTCAGGTTCGGCCGGTCGAGATCGGCGATCAGGTCGGCGGCGGCGTCGAAGTCGTCGAGGAAATAGCCCGGCATGTCGCGCCGGTTGATCGGCTCGATCAGGAGGTCGATCCCGTCCTCCGCCAATCGATCGGCGACGGCGGCGACGGCGCGGGCGTAGGCGGCGGTCTCGGCGCGATCGGTGCGCTCGCCGATGCCGGCCATGAGATGCAGACGGCCGACACCGGTCGCACGGATCCAGGGACGCGCCGTCTCGACCGAACGCATCACCGCGTCGAAACGATCGGGACGACAGGCGAAGCCGCGCTCCCCCGCCGCCCAATCGCCGGGCGGCAGGTTGAACAGGGCCTGGACCAACCGGTGGCGCGCCAGTTCGGCGGCGATCGCCTCGGGCTCGACTTCGTAGGGAAAGAGATATTCGACCGCGGCGAACCCGGCCGCAGCGGCGCGGCCGAAGCGCTCGAGGAACGGGATCTCGGTGAACATCATCGTCAGGTTGGCGGCGAAGCGGGGCAAAGGGGACCTCGACGTGGCGCAGGATCGCGACCGGCGCAACGGTGAGCCGGTCGCGATCGTCATCCTAACCCCGACCGTCCCGCGTGCGTCCACCCGTTCGCTGCCGCCATCTCGCAAGGCCGACGTGACGCATCGGCGGTGAGGACGCGCAGGCCCGGCGCGACAGCGGCCGGACCCCGAGGGGTCTTCCCGCCTTGTGACCCCGGGAGGTATATGGTTGGATGACCTCGTGACGACGGTGTTCGCTCGCCCGCACCGGACCAGAGCCGGGCCTCCCGCCCGATCCGCAGATCGATCGAAGACGAGATGAAGAAGATCACGATTCTGGGCGCGTCCGGATCCATCGGGCGGAGTGCGATCGCCTTTCTCCGCATGCATCGCGACAAGTTCTCGCTCGACGCCGTCGGCTTCGGGTCCGATTGGGAATCGGCGGCGACGATCGTCGAGGAGTTCGGCTGTTCGGCCGTCTCCTTCGCCGACGAGCCGGCGGCGAAGGCATTCCGCGCCTCGGGCCGTGCCGGCGCCTGCGAGGTGCTGGGCGGAGCCGCCGCCGCGGCGGAGCTGGCGGCGCGGCCGGTCGACACGGTGCTGGCGGCGATCTCCGGGTCGGCCGGCTTTCCCTCCGTGCTGGCGGCGATCGAGGCCGGCAACCGGCTGGCGCTCGCCAACAAGGAGGCGCTGGTGTGCGGCGGACCGCAGTTGCTCGGTCGCGCCAAGGAGCGCGGCGCGACCGTCGTGCCGATCGACAGCGAGCACAGCGCCATCTTCCAATGCTACCTCGCCGGCCGGCCACACGAGGTGGCGAAGATCCTGCTCACCGCCAGTGGCGGGCCGTTCCGCACCTGGAGCAAGGAGGCGATCCGCAAGGCGACGCCGGCGGAGGCGCTACGCCACCCCAACTGGTCGATGGGTCCGAAGATCACCCTCGACAGCGCGACTCTCGCCAACAAGGGGTTGGAGCTGATCGAGACCGCCTATTACTTCGGCGTCGACGAGAACCGGATCGAGGTGCTGATCAACACCACCTCGCTGCTGCACTCCGCCGTCCACTACGTCGACGGGACGCTGATCGCCATGCTCGGTGCCGCCGACATGCGCAACGCCATCGGCTACGGCCTGACCTGGCCGGAGCGGCTGCCGACGGGCGTCGACCTCATCGACCTCGGCCGGATCGGCCGGCTCGAGTTCGAGTACGTCGACGACGAGCGCTTCCCCTGCCTCGGGCTGGCGCGCACCGCGCTCCACGCCGGACAGGGTGGGACGATGATGTACAACGCCGCCAACGAAGTGGCCGGGCGGCTGTTCATGACCGGCGCCATCGGTTTCACCGACATCGCCGCGGTCATCGACAAGTGCCTCGCCACCGACACCTCCCGCTTCGCCTCGGCGCTCGAGGACGTGGTCGCGGCGGATGGCGAGGCCAAGGCCTTCGCCCGATCGATCGCCGAGCGCCACATCGCGGAAGCGGCGTGACCGGAGCCGGAGACGGCCGGCTGTCGCGATGAAACGACGAAGCCCCCGGGCCTCGCGACAACGGGGCGTGCAATCGTTGCCTTCGAAGCGAACCATCTTGCGGGACCGGAGTGGAACGGTCTGCCTCGCACCTTCGCCGCCATTCGATTTCAAGCGGATTTCGCACACGGATGCCACTGGTTCCGATGGAGACCGACCGAGATGCGCTTCCCGATCCGGGGGTGCTCGATTTTTCTTGCCACGCTTCGAGAGGCTCTTCGATGCGGGGAGAAGTCGGTCGTCGTGTTCCGAGGATGGATACATGTTGATGGCCGTCGCGGCGCGACGTAGGGTCTGCCCATGCAGACCAGACAGCTCTCCGTCACCGAACGCCTGCGCGAACTGATCATGGCGGGCGAATTCGAGCCCGGGTTCCATCTGCAGGAGGTTCCGCTCGCCAAGTCGCTCGACGTGTCGCGTACGCCGGTGCGTGCGGCGCTGATCGCGCTCGCGCAGGAGGGACTGCTGACCTACCGGCCCCAGCGCGGCTATCTGGTGCGCAAGGCGTCGCTCGAGGAGATCCTCGACGCCTACACGGTGCGCGGCAGCCTGGAGAGTACCGCCTGCCGACTGTTGGCGGAGAGGGGTGCCGCCGCCGAGGCCATGAAGATCCTGAAGGACTGCCTCGAGGAAGGTGACCGTATCCTCGCCGCCGGCCGCTTGACCGACGAGGGCTTCCAGCCCTGGCGCGAGATGAACAATCGTCTGCATCAGACCATCCTGACCGCGACCGG
The DNA here is from genome assembly GCA_937864925.1 of uncultured Alphaproteobacteria bacterium. Classification (GTDB taxonomy): domain Bacteria; phylum Pseudomonadota; class Alphaproteobacteria; order Rhizobiales; family Ancalomicrobiaceae; genus CALBKH01. The sequence goes on from CALMFH010000050.1 coordinate 43,453, forward strand.
CAACGACCTGCTGATCGATCTGACCGCTCGCACCCTCAACATCCCGCTGACCTCGTCCCGAGTGGTCCACTGGATCGACTACACCGCCATGCGCCGTTCCCACGACCACCACTGGGTGATCGTCGAAGCGATCGAACGGCGCCAGCCGTCACGCGCCGAGGCGATGATGACCGAGCACATCCTGGTGTCGAGCGACGTCATCCGTCGAAACTTCGGCCGCCCGTAGCGCCGCGGCCGTCCCCCGCCTCGCCTCCCCGCCCGAGCCGCCCCGCGTCCGCGGGTGCCGACGCGCCGCCGTGTGCTCGCCTGTGCCCTCTCTCCACCCGCACCACGACGCGCGCCGATGCGCCGTCGTGCGTTTCGTCATGCCCGGCGACCCACCTCGGCGTCGGCCGGTATTTTCGACAATGTATACATTCTATCTTGATGCGTCGTATTTTTCGCGCTAATGAGGGCCACAGAGGGGCAAAAGAATACATTCATTCGGAGAGTGAGGAGACTTCCCGATGTTGATCAAGCAGATCCACCACGTCGCCTATCGCTGCAACGACGCGGCCGAGACCGTCGCCTTCTATCGCGACAATCTCGGGATGGAGTTCCTCGCGGCGTTGTCGGAGGACCGAGTGCCGTCGACCGGCGAGGCCGATCCCTACATGCACCTCTTCCTCGACGCCGGGAACGGCAACATCCTCGCCTTCTTCGAGATCCCGAACTCGCCGCCGATGGGGCGCGACCCCAACACTCCGGCCTGGGTGCAGCACATCGCCTTCCTGGTCGACGACGAGGAGACGCTGATGAAGGCCAAACGCGACCTCGAGGCCAAGGGCGTCGAGGTGATCGGGCCGACCAACCACGAGATCCTCAAGTCGATCTACTTCTTCGACCCCAACGGCCATCGCCTGGAGCTGACCGCCGCCACCGGTACGCCGGAGATGATGGGTGAACTCCATTCCGTCGCCGACGCCATGCTCGCGGACTGGAGCCGGACCAAGTCGACCCAGCGCCACGCGGCGTGGATCCACGAGAAGCAGTTCGCCGGCAACTGAAGGTGGCGTGAACGATGAAGATCGGCATCCTGATGCTCGGGCTGGCGCAGGCGTTGCGCCTGCTCCGGCTGACCAATACGGCGTTTCGCGAGCGCTTCGCCGAGAAGAACCTGGTGGTGCAACTGAAGGTGCTCGATTGCGGCACCGCGCGCTCCATCACTTTTCGGGACGGTCGCGTCTCGTCGCGGGCCGGGATCCACCCCGCGCCCGACGTCGTGCTGTCGTTCAAGAACGCCCGTGTCGCAGCGAAGCTGATGTCCTTGAAGCCGGACCACCGCTTCAACATCGACGCGATGAAGAACTTCACCGTCGATCTCGACGGGCCGGACGAACTGACGGTGTGGTTCGCCGAGACCATCAGCATGGTCAAGGCACTCGGCTGGCGCTACGGCACCCGGCTGAAGGGCGGCATCACCCGCTACACCGGCAACACCAACGGCGGACCGGTCTTCGTCTACGTCAAGGACGGGCGCATCGTCCGCATCACGCCGATCGAATTCGACGCCGAGGACGGCGAGACCTGGAACATCCGGGCGCGCGGCAAGAGCTTCTCGCCGCCGCGCATGGCCACGGTCTCGCCCCACACCCTCGCGTCGAAGTCGCTGGTCTATTCCAAGGAGCGGCTGCTCCATCCGATGAAGCGGGTCGACTTCGACCCCAAGGGCGAGCGCAACCCGCAGAACCGCGGCATCTCGGGCTATGAGCGGATCTCGTGGGACGAGGCGGCGGAGATCATCGCCGAGGAGATCCGGCGGGTGAAGCGCACCTATGGTCCGGGCGCGTTGGCCTTCTCCCACAGCGCCCACCAGAGTTGGGGCAACGTCAACTATCACCTCTCCTCGGGCTTCCGCTTCTTCAATCTGGTGGGCTTCACCAAGGTCCATTCCAACCCGTCGAGCTGGGAGGGTTGGTACTGGGGCGCGACCCACCACTGGGGCCACACCATGCGCCTCGGCAACGGCGAGGTCTTCGGACAGGTCGAGGACTGTCTGCAGAACAGCGAAATGATCGTCTTCTGGTCGAGCGATCCGGAGGCCTGCAACGGCGTCTACGCCGGCTTCGAGGGCACGGTCCGGCGCCAGTGGGCGAAGGACCTCGGCATGACCTTCGTCCACATCGACCCCTACCACAACGAGACCGCGGCCTGGCTCGGCGGCAAGTGGATCGCGCCCCGCCCCGGCACCGATCCGGCACTCGCCCAGGCGATCTGCCACGTCTGGATCACCGAAGGGCTCTACGACAAATGGTACGTCGAGAACCGCACCACGGGTTTCGACGAGTGGGCCGACCACATCATGGGACGCAGCGACGGGGTGCCGAAGACGCCGGAATGGGCCGAGGGCGAAACCGAGGTCCCGGCCCGCGACATCCGCGCGCTCGCCCGTGAATGGGGGAAGAAGAAGACCTATCTCGGCGCCGGCGCCTTCGGCAACGGCTTCGGCGGCGCCTGCCGCACCGCCACCGGCGCCCAGTGGGCGCGGATGATGGTGATCCTGATGGCGATGCAGGGCTACGGACGGCCCGGCGTCAACATGGGCAATCTGCAGAGCGGCGCGCCGATCGACTTCAATTTCTGGTTCCCCGGCTATGCCGAGGGCGGCATCTCCGGCGATCTCCAGTTCACCGCCGACGGGCCGATCACCTATCAGCGCATCCCGCACATCATGACGATGAACAACGTGCGCCAGCAGATCCCGCGCATCAACTTCCCCGAGGCGATCACCGAGGGCCACGCCACCGGCTATCCGACCGACGTGGCGGCGATCAACAGCCAGTTCGTGCCCTATCGCTATCCCTCGCCCGGCCATTCACCGGTCCGGATGATGTACAAGTTCGGCGCCTCGCAGTTCGGCACGATGAACAACTCGAACCGCTGGATCCGCGCCTACCAGTCGCCGAACCTCGAATTCGTGGTCAATCAGTCGATCTGGAACGAGGGCGAGGTGAAGTTCGCCGACCTGATCCTGCCGGCCTGCACCACCTTCGAGCGCTGGGACATCGGCGAATGGGGGTCGGGCGGCGGTTATGCGCCGCAGTACTACACCCAGAACAACCACCGCGTCGTCGTCCTCCAGCACAAGTGCATCGAGCCGCTGGGGGAATCGAAATCGGACTACCAGATCTACGTCGAGATCGCCAAGAAGCTCGGCCTGTCGGCGCTGTTCACCGAGGGCATGACCGAGCTCGACTGGTGCCGGCGGATCTGGGAAGGCTCCGACCTCGCGCAGCACATCTCGTGGAAGAAGCTCCTGAAGCGCGGCTATTTCGTCGTGCCGACCGAGAAGGAGCATCTGCGCGTCGAGACCGCCTATCGCTGGTACTACGAGGGTCGGCGCAAGACCGTGCCCGAATTGCAGCCGCTGCCGGCCGACTACACCGAGAAGTTCCTCGAGGGCCTGCAGCCGCAGAGCGGCAAGTTCGAGTTCGTGCCGGAGAGCCTGAAGAAGGCCGGGGATCCCGATCGACCGCCGGTCAACGTCTACATCCCGAGTTGGGAGGGGTCGAAGAGCCACGACCTCCTGGCGAAGTACCCGCTGCAGCTGTTGTCGGCGCATCCGCGCTACAGCTTCCATTCGCAGGCGGACGGCAAGGACGGCATCATCAACGACATCGAATGGCATCGCCGCGAGATCGGCGGTTATCGCTACCTCATCTGCTACGTCAACCCGGCCGACGCCGCCGCGCGCGGCATCCGCACCGACGACGTCATCCGCCTCCACAACGACCGCGGCGAGGTGCTGTTCGCCGCCTTCGTCACCGAGCGCGTCCGGCGCGGCGTCATCCGTACCTACGAATCCTCGGCGCTCTACGAGCCGATCGGCCTGCCGGGCCGGTCGCCCGACCGCGGCGGCTGCGTCAACCTCCTGACCAATCACCGCTCGCAGATCCGCGGCGGCAGTTCGATGGCGCCCAACGCCTGTCTGGTGGAGATGGAGCCCTGGCGGGAGCCGGTCGCGACCGTCCCGGTAGCGGCCGAGTTGGCCGAGGTCTGAGGGAGCCCGGATCATGCAGAAGTGGAACATGATCGTCGACGTCGAGAAGTGCATGAACTGTCACAACTGCTTTCTCGCGACCAAGGACGAGTACGTCGGCAACGACTTCCCCGGCTACAGCGCGCCGCAGCCGCTGCACGGGCACAAATGGCTGCATCTCGTCCAGCATCAGCGCGGTCAGGCGCCGATGGTGGAATCCCATTCGATGCCGGTGATGTGCAACCAGTGCGCCAACGCCCCCTGCATCAAGGCCGCGCGAAACGGCGCCGTCTACGAACGGCCGGACGGCATCGTCGTGATCGATCCGGTCAAGGCCAAGGGCCAGAAGCAGATCGTCCAGTCCTGCCCCTATGGTGCGATCGACTGGAACGACGAGTTGCAACTGCCGCAGAAGTGGTGCTTCGATGCCCACCTCCTCGACGACGGCTGGACCCGCACCCGCGCCGAACAGGCCTGCCCGACCGGGGCGTTGCGCTCGATCAGGGTCGAAGACGCGGAGATGCGGGCGATCGCCGACCGCGACGGTCTCGAGGGCCTGCGCCTCGAACTCGGCACCCGGCCGCGCGTCCACTACCGCAACCTCCACCTGATGCGCGCCGTCTTCATCGGCGGCACGGTGGTGACGCACGTCGACGGGATCGAGGACTGCCTCGCCGGCGTCACTGCGCGCCTGTCGAAGGACGGAGCGCTCGTCGCCGAGACCACCAGCGACACCTTCGGCGAGTTCAAGTTCGACCGGCTGGAGCGGGGCAGCGGCGCCCACGAGCTCGAACTCGACGCCGGTGGCGGTCGTCGCAGCCGCCATTCCGTCGACATCGCCGACAGCCGCTATCTCGGAGTCTTCGCGCTGTGACCCGACTTCGCACTCGAAGGGGGGCCAGATGAGCGACCCCACCACCGACGTCGTCTGCGACTGGGTCCACATCCAGTTCGACGAGAACCCGGCCTTCACCGAGACCTACGGCTTCTCGGGCAGCCAGGGTGCCGTCCATCTCGAGGGCATCCTGATGCGGCCGAAGGAGGTGGCGTCACGCACGCTGCTGATCTTCATGCATCCCGCCTCGACGCTGCAGCTGCTGCCGCTGCCGCGCCATCTCGCGGCGATCGGCTTCCACGTCCTGTGCGCCGGCAGCCGTTACGCCCGCAACGACACGGCGGCGATCCTGGAGAAGGTGCTGCTCGATCTCGGCGCCTACATCCGCCACGCCAAGACGGTATGGGGCTACGAGCACATCGTGCTCGCCGGCTGGAGCGGCGGCGGCTCGCTGGCCTTGTTCTATCAGGCGCAGGCGGAGCGGCCGACGATCACCGCGACGCCGGCCGGTGATCCGGTCGACGTCGTCGGGGCCGGTCTGATCCCGGCCGACGCGGTGGTCTTCCAGGCGGCGCATCTGTCGCGTGCCCGGATGCTCGCCGAGATGATCGACCCGTCGGTCGTCGACGAGGCCGATCCCGATCGCCGCATCCTCGAACTCGACATCTACGACCCGCGCAACCCGAACCGGCCGCCCTATTCGGTCGACTTCCTCGCCGAGTTCCGCGCCGCCCAACTGCGCCGGGTGCGGCGGATCACCGCCGACGTCGAAGAGCGTCTCGCCGACCTCCGGCGACGGGGGACCGGCGAGCTGGAACGCGGTCGCCTCACTCATCGCACCATGGCCGATCCGCGCTTCCTCGATGCGACGATCGAGCCGAACGGGCGGCCGGTGAACTGGTGCTACATGGGTCGCCCGGAGACGGTGAACAACGGACCGGTGGGGCTGGCGCGCTTCTCGACCCTGCGCTCGTGGCTGTCGCAATGGTCGATCGATCACAGCCGCATGGACGGCGAGACCTGTGCCCGGGCGATCTCGGTGCCGCTGCTGACGATCGAGAACGAGGCCGACGACGTGGTGCCGCAGCCCCACACCGGGCTGGTCCATCGTGTGGCGGGAAGCCGCGACAAGACATTCGCCGTCATCCAGGGCGCCAATCACTACTACGCCGGTCAACCGCAGCAGATGAGCGAGGCGAGCGGGCTCATGCGACGCTGGCTCGGGGACCGCGGCCTCGGCGGGGCGTGACGCCACGGCCGCGCCGGAATTCGGAAGTCGGAAACACAAGAAGCAAGACGGAGGAAACGATGAACTACAGGGCAATCATCCCCTTGGCGATCGGCTCGTATCTGGCGACCCAGGCCGTTCCCGCGCAAGCCGGCGGCGATGCGGTGCGCATCGGCCTGCTCGGCGACTTCTCCCAGGTCGCAGCCGACGTCGGTGGCAAGGGCGCGCTGCTCGCCGCCGAGATGGCGGTCGAGGATCATGGCGGCAAGGCCGGCGGCAAGCCGGTCAAGATCGTCTCGGCCGACATGCAGAACAAGCCGGAGATCGCGGTGCAGATCGCCCGCAAGTGGTTCGAAGTCGACGACGTCGACACCATCGTCGATCTACCCTCATCCGCCGTGGCGCTGGCGGTCAACGAACTCGCCCGCGACAAGAAGAAGATCCTGTTGATCACCGAGGCGACCAC